>CAMTWF010000380.1:0-14681 GCA_947085355.1 uncultured delta proteobacterium | reverse complement strand
TAGCCGTCGCCGTTGAAGTCCTTCGGAGCGCGGCCCACGTCGAGATACCGCACCGGGCTCCACGGCGAACACGACGCGCCGCGGCAGGCTCGCACCCGCCAGAAGTACCGCCGCCCGACGGGCTGGGCCGTCGAGACCGGAAGGTCGGACGTGGGGCGCCATGCGAGTCCGGCCACGGCCGATGCGGACGTCTCGGGACTGGGCAACGTGCATGACGCGAAGCCTGGCGTTGTGCAGGAATCATCCACCTGGATGTCGTACGTGACCGCGCCGCACCCGTCGTCCGCAGGGGCGCGCCAGCGGAACAGCGGCCGCAGCGTGTTGAACGCCGCCGGCGCGAGGAAGCTGCCGGTCAGCGCGCCGTTCTCGGGGGAGAGAGGTGAGGGCGTGCCGGGAACGCAGGCGTCGGCGTGCCCGTCGGCGTCGGCGTCGGCGTCCGCATCCGCGTCGGCATCCGCATCGGCGTCGGCGTCGGCGTCGGCATCCGCATCGGCGTCGGCATCCGCATCGGCGTCCACGTCCACGTCCACGTCCACGTCCACGTCCACGTCCACGTCCGCGTCCACGTCCACGTCCGCGTCGATCCATCCGTCGTGACCGTCGTCCGCGTGTACGTCCGGCTGCCCGCCCTCGAACCTGTCCAGGTCGTAGCTTGGGAAGCAGCCGGCGGCGACCAGCAGCGCGAGGATGCCGGCAAGCCCGGCTGCGATGCGCGGCAGCCGGTGCATGACCTGTGTTCGCCCCATCACCATGTCGCACCTCCGATCAGAATCGGGTGGCCCCAGCGTGTCATGTAGTGCGGTTCGACCTTCGACCTTCGACCTTCGACGCGCGGCGGCGCCGCAACCAAACGGGGTCGCCCCGGGCGGCGCAGCGGCCCCGCCGCGCGTCGAAGGTCGAAGGTCGAACCGCAAGTTCATCGTGAGGCATCCCCCTTGGATGAGCCGGCAGCATTCTCGCGGATCGCGCAAATCTGCCGAATAATACTATAGTCGGCAGTCGGCGGGAAACCCGACGGCATTCCGGCTTCCGCCGCACCGGTGGTCACGGCTGCTCGCACGGGAGGACCAGTAGCACTGGGTAGCGGATGGGACAAGCGCGGGTGGCGGGAACCAGGTGGTTCCGGTCGGCGGTCGGCGGTCGGGGGGCGAGGGGCGAGAGTCCGAATTCGTCGCGCCGCGCAACGAAGTTCGGGGGTAGTGGAACAGAGACCATTCTCTGCGCCCTCTGCGGTCTCTGCGGTGAATCCATTACATTCTCTGACCGGTGGCGCCCCTACCGGTCGCTCCGGAACGGCCTCCACCGGCCCACGCGGACGCGCGCCGCCCGCGGCGCCAGCAGCGCGTCGCCCACCGTCTGGACGAGGTGGTGGAGCACGAGGAACAGCGGCCCGACCGGGTTCGCCGGGAAGCCCGACTGCCAGACCAGGATGCCTGCGGCCACCGTCTTCTGCGACGCGGCCATCGTGAAGGCGAGGCGATCCCCGCCGGAACGGAGGATCAACGATCCGGCGGCGGCCGACGCGGCGAGCATCGTCGCGTGAATCCCCGTCACCGCGGCGACCGCCGCCAGGGCGAGCCCCGGATCGGAGAACAGCATCGGCCGCGCTCGCGAGAACCCGACCAGCACGAACGCCACGACGATCGCCTCGGCCCCCAGCGCCAGCCACGGGCCGGCGCGGTCCAGCCGCGCACGAAGCGGCAGGCGCAACGCCTGCCCGGCGACGATCGGCAGAACCACGTGGATCGCCAGATCGCGGGCTAGTCCGCCGACATCGACATGCACCGTCGCGCCGACGTACGCCGCCAGCAGCAGCGGCGTCATCGCAGCCGACGCGATCTGGCTCGCGGTCGTGCAGACGAGGGCCAACGCCACGTTGCCGCCGCCGATCGACGTGAGCACCGCCGCCGTCGCCAGAGTGCCCGGCTGCGAGGCCAGGATCAGCATCGCCGTGCGGCCGTCGGGCCCCGGCGGGCCCAGCAGCGCGTGCCAGCCGAGCGCCACGGGCGGGAAGAGGCCGAAGACGATCGCCAGAGATGCGATCAGCGGGAGCGGGCGCCTGACGGCGGCTGCAAGTTGCGAGCCGTCCACGCGCAGCGAGATCAGGAACATGACGGCCGGCACCATCAGTTCGAGCGCGCCGGAACCGGCCAGCAGGTTGCCGGTATCGGGCCGCCACAGGCCGGCGAGCGCCGCCAGGGCGGCCGCGATGGGCAGGGCGGCGCCGGCGAGGGCCCGCCGTCCGCCGTCCGTCGAGCCGGTCATGACGGCGCGCCGTCGAGGGGACCGGATGCCGGCCCGGCGCGGTTGCGACGGCGGTGGAACTCGTTCATCGCGGCCGCCGGGCCGCGGGCGAGGACCGCCGTCGCCACGTCCGCGGCCAGAGCCACCGCCCGTTCGAACGCTTCGGCCTCGTCCGGCCGGAACGTCGATAGCACGTGATCCACGGCGCCCCGCGCCGGCGGGCGACCGATGCCGATCCGCAGGCGCACGAAGCCGGCGCCCACCGCATCCACGATCGATTCGAGGCCGCGGTGACCCGCCGTGCCGCCGCCGACCTTCACGAGGACCGTGCCGCAATCAAGGTCCATCTCGTCGTGGACGACCAGCACCCGCTCCGGGCGCACGCGATGGAACGTCATCGCGGCCTGCACGGCGCGGCCGGAGAGGTTCATGTAGGTGAGAGGCTTGAGCAGCAACACGCCGCCCGGAACGTCCCGGGGGCCGGCGACCGCGAACAGACCGTGGAAGCGACGCGACCAGCCGGAGACGCCCCAGCGTTCCGCAAGCGATTCGACGACCTCGAAGCCGGCGTTGTGCCGGGTCCGGGCGTAGCGCTGCTCGGGGTTGCCGAGCCCCACGACGAGCCAGCCGTTGAAGCCCCCGTTCCCTGGCATGCGGTCGGTCGGCGCCTACTTGGCGCCCTTGTCCTTGGGCTTCTCCTTGGCGCCCGGCTTCTCCTTGGCGCCCGGCTTGGTCTCGGCCGGCTGCTTCCCTGGGGCCTCGCCGGGCTTCGCCCCGGTCGGCTTGGCGCCCTCCGCCGGCTTGGCCTCGGCGCCTTCGACCGCCGCCGCGGCCTCGCCCTCGACCAAGGCCGCCTCCTCCGCCTTCGGCTCGGCCTCCGGCGCGACGACGGCGATCACCGTGCGCGTCGGCTCCAGCATCGCCCGAACGCCCTCCGGGAGCGGCAGGTCGCCCACCTTGACGGTGGCCCCGATGCCGAGCGCCGAGACGTCCACCGCGATCGAGACGGGGATCGCCGCGGGCAGGCACCGCACGGGCAGATCGCGGTAGACGGAAAGGAGCCTGCCGCCGGCCTGCACGCCGATCGACCGCCCCGTGACGATCAACGGCACGCGGACGTCGACCGGGCGCGCCGCGTCCACCGTGATGAAATCGGCGTGGAGCAGTTCGGCCGACAAGGGATGAACCTGGCGATCCTGCACCATCGCCAGTACCTCCGAGGCGGCGCCGGCGGGGTCTCGTATCTCCAGCGATAGGACCGAGTTGGCCCCCCTGGACGTGGAGAGGGCCTGCTTGAGTTCCTTCGGGTCCACGGAAAGCGACAAGGCGGAGGCCATCCCGCGCCCGTACAGGACGGCCGGCACCCTGCCGCCGGCCCGGAGCTTGCTCGCGACGCCCTTCCCGCGCCCGTTGCGAACGTCAACCGACAGTTTCTGGTATTCCATGGTCAACGCCTTCCCGTTCCCGCTCCAGCTCCCGATGCCCCCGGCTCTCCGTCATCGGGAACGGGAACGGTTACCGCCGAACAGCCCCCCCGGTTAGATAAAGAGCGAACTGACCGAATCGCCATGGTGGATCCTCTTGACGGCCTCGCCGAGGAGGCCGGCGACCGACCGGACGACGAAGCGCCCGGTCGCCCGCGCGGGCTCCTGGAGCGGTATCGAGTCGGTGACGATCACCTTCTCGATCTCGGACGACGCGATGCCGCCGATGGCCGGGCCCGAAAGGACCGGGTGGCTGGTACAGGCCAGCACCCTGCGGGCGCCCGCCTCGCGCAAGGCCGTGGCGGCGGTGAGTATCGTCCCGGCAGTGTCGATCATGTCATCGCACAGCACGACGTCGCGATCGCGGACGTCGCCGATGACGTTCATCACCTCCGACTCGTTCGCCCGCTCCCGCCGCTTGTCGATGATGGCCAGGTCCGCGCCGAGGCGCTTGGCGTAGGCTCGGGCGCGCTGGGCGCCGCCCACGTCCGGCGACACGATCACGGTGCGCGCCGGTTCGAGCCCCTGCTGCCGGAGCTCCTCGACGACGACGGGCATGGCGTAGAGGTGGTCGAACGGGACGTCGAAGAAGCCCTGGATCTGTCCCGCGTGCAGGTCCATTGCGACGATGCGGCTGACGCCGGAAGCCGTGAGGAGGTCGGCCACGAGCTTCGCCGTGATCGGCGTCCGCGGCGCCACCTTCCGGTCCTGCCTGGCGTAGCCGTAGTATGGGATGACGGCCGTGACGCTCCCGGCGCTGGCGCGCTTGAGCGCGTCGATCATGATCAGCAGTTCCATCAGGTTGTCGTTCACCGGCGTGCAGGTGGGCTGAACCACGAAGGCATCGACCCCGCGGACGTTCTCCCCGATCTCCACGAACAACTCGCCGTCGGAGAAGCGGCTGAGCTTGCACTTGCCGAGCGGTATCTCGAGGTAGCGGCAGATAGCCTCGGCCAACGGCACGTTCGCATTGCCGGAGAAGATGCAGATCGAACGTAGCGGCATGGAACTCCACCTCCCCCCAGCGCCGCGGCCCTCGCCCGCCCCAGCCGCCTCGGCCGCCTCGACGTTCCAGCCGGGCGACCCGGTTGGGGCGGCAGGATTCGAACCTGCGGTAGCGGGATCCAAAGTCCCGTGGCTTGCCAGCTTGCCTACGCCCCATCCCGCTGCGGGCGCGCTGGCTATTACCGCAACCGCGGATCCGGTGTCAAATGGGGCCCGCTCCCGCCGGCGGTCGCCCCCCGGAACGCACACGGGGACTTCGGGCCGGCGCTACAGGCCATCGAACGGTTGCTTCCCACTTTCGCCTCCCTCCGGTATGCTCGCGCGCCCGCGGCGGTCACGGACACGCCGGCGAGAAACGGAGGACCACATGCTCGAGGCGATGCGGCGCAATGCACAGTCGGTGGTCATCATCCTGATTCTCGGGGTCCTGATCCTGGCGTTCGTGATCGAGTTCGGGCCGCAATCGCGCGGCTGCCGGGGAGGCCCCGAGGAGGCGCAGCGCGCGGCGCGCGCCGTGATGAGCGTCCTGGGCTACCAGGTAACCGACATGGAGTTGGAACTGTGGCGCCTGCACGTGGCGTCCGAGCCGGCGCTGCCGGCGGCGGACATGTATATCCCGTGCTACCGGATGGGCGCCCTGGGGATCCTGGCCGGCGGCGCGGGCGCCGGCGCCGGCCTGGGAGAGAACGAGGATCCCGCCCGGTTCGACGCGACGCACTTCCGAAACGCTTTCCTGATCCGGGAGGCGCTGGTCGCAGAGGCCCAGCGGCTCGGGATCGCGGTCGACGACGAGGAGATCAAGCGGGCGTTGGCCAGGGGGCGCATCTTCACGTTCGACCACGGGTACTGGGTGGACCCCGGCGCCGGCAGGGTGCTGTTCTGCGGCGGCGAACTCCCGCTGCGGATCGGGATCGGCCGCGACGGCAAGTTCGATCCGGCCGCGTTCCGCGCAAGGCTGCAGATGGGATACAGGATGTCCCCCGAGGAGTTCTACGCGTTCGCGCGGCGGAACCTGCTGGCGCTCAAGATGCAGCAGATCCTCGCCGCCGGGGTCGCGATCGCCCCGGCCGAGGTCGATTCCGAGATACGCGCCGAAACCGAGGAGATGACGCTCGTGGTATGGACGATCGGTCCCGCCGCGGCGAACGACGAGGAAGCGGCGGCCTTGCAGGCTCGGTTCGACGAGGTACGTGCGTCGATATCGGACGACGACGCGACGACGTGGCTCGCCCTGGGCGAGAACGCACGCAGGGCCGATGCGAGGATGGCGCAGACCCCTTCCAGCGGTGCGGCCGGCATCGATCCGGATCCGGTCGCGCGCCGCCGCGAGATCGCCCGGAGCCTCATGGCCGCGGACCGCATCTCGGAACAGGTGCGGGAAACGGCGCGGGCGGCGCGCATCGCCTTGGAGCGGCCCGAGGGGCCGTCCGACGAGCCGCCTCCCGGACCGGAGGGGATCTCGATCCGGGCGCAGCCGGTGACCGTTCGACCGCTTGGTCCGGCCGATGCTCTTCCCCCCGTCCTGGCCGGACTGGCGGACGGCATGCGGAAGCTGTCGGCCCTCTCGGAGTCGTCGCCGGTCCTGCCCGACCCCATCGAACGCGACGCGGGAGCGGCGGCGGTGAAGGATCCCGCCGGGGAGTACTACGCGCTGCGGGAGGTGGCCCTGGTGCGGCGCCTGTCGCCGTGGTCGTTCGAGGAGGCGGTAGCGGCCGCGATCGAGTCCGGGCGCGGTGCGCGAACGGCCGCCGCGATGGACCTCAAGCGCGCGCGCATGCTGGAGGCCTGGTACCAGGCTGCGCTCTTCGATGCCCGCGCCTCCGACCGGCTGGACGACGAGATGCTGTTCGAATACCTCGACCGGGATCGCGATCGGGAAGCCGAGTAGGGGCGCACCTGCGTGTGCGCCCGATTCACTATCGGGGCAGACACGCAGGTCCGCCCCTACTCGGTGGGCGGCGTTTCGCCGGAGGCTTCCGGCTGGACCCGGGCGTAGACGGTTTCCGCGATGCGGTAGGCGCTGCTCTCCAGGCGGCCGGTCGCGATGCGGAGGTCGTCCACGGTGCCGCCGGCCAGAAGCCTTTCCAGATCGTCCGCGTCGGCCTCTATCGCGGCGACGTCCTCGGGGGACAGCATGGACCTGAACTCGGCCAGCGCCTTGCGCGTCGTGTGCAGCAGGGCGTCGGCGGTGTTCCTCGCCTCCGCCCGCGCCCTCCGCGCCAGGTCGCTCGCACGGTGCTCTTCGGCCTGCGCGACCATCTTGTCGACGTCGTCCCGCGGGAGTCCCGAGGATGCGGTCACGCGGACCGCATGCGCACGGCCGGTGCCCAGGTCCCTGGCGTTGACGGCGAGAATGCCGTTGGCGTCCACGTCGAAGGCGACCTCGATCTGCGGAAGGCCCCGCGGGGCCGGCGGGATGCCGACGAGATCGAAGCGGGTCAGGCTCTTGTTGTCGGCCGCCATCTCGCGCTCGCCCTGGATCACGTGGATCGGCACGAACGGCTGGTTGTCGACGCTCGTCGTGAAGATCTCCTTCCTGCGCGCCGGGATCGTCGTGTTCCGCGGGATGAGCCTGGTGAAGACGCCGCCGCCGGTCTCGACGCCCAGCGACAACGGGATCACGTCGAGCAGCAGCACTTCGTCGACCCGGCCCTCGATGACCGCGCCCTGGATCGCCGCCCCCGCCGCAACGACCTCGTCGGGGTTGACCGACATGTTGGGGGCGCGGCCGAAGAACTCCTCGACGCGGCGGCGCACGTACGGCATGCGCGTCATCCCTCCGACCAGCAGGACGTCGTCGAGGTCCGACGGACGCAGGCCCGCGTCGGCCAGCGCCTGCTTGACCGGCCCGAACGTCCTGTCCACGATGTCCGCCACCAGCTTCTCGTAGTCGACCCGGCGCAGGACGCGAACGAGGTGCTTCGGGCCGCCGGCGCCGGCGGCGATGAACGGCAGGTTGATCTCCGTCTCCGTCGCGCTGGACAGTTCGTGCTTCGCCTTCTCCGCCGCCTCCCTGAGCCGCTGCAGCGCCATGCGATCCGACCGCAGGTCGACCCGTTCTGCGCCGGCGAACTCCTCCACCAGCATATCGACCAGGCGCTGGTCGAAATCCTCTCCGCCCAGGAAGGTGTCGCCGGCCGTGGCCTTGACCGTGAAGACGCCCGAGGTGAGTTCGAGGATCGACATGTCGAGCGTGCCGCCGCCGAGGTCGTAGACGGCGATCGTCTTGCGGTCGGTGCCCTTGGCGTGGCCGTACGCCAGCGCCGCGGCCGTGGGTTCGTTGATGATCCGCCGCACGTTGAAGCCGGCGATCCGTCCTGCGTCCTTGGTCGCCTGCCTCTGCGCGTCGTCGAAGTAGGCCGGGCACGTGATCACGGCCTCCTCGATCTTCTCGCCCACGTAGGCCTCGGCTGCATCCTTGAGGTACCGCAGGATCATCGCGGAGATCTCCGGCGGCGAGATGTCCTTGCCGTCGATCCTCACCCATGCGTCGCCGTTGTCCGCCTCGACGACCTCGTAGGGGCACAGCGAGCGGTGGCGCGCCACGTCGCGGCCGGCGAATTTCTGGCCCATCAGCCGCTTGACGGCGTACACGGTCCGCTCGGGATTCGTCGCCGCCTGCCGCTTGGCCAGCAGCCCCACGAGTCGCTCGCCGGCCCTCGTCAGGGCCACCACGGACGGCGTCGTGCGGCTGCCCTCGGGGTTGGGGATCACCGTCGAGGCGGTCCCCTCCAGAATCGATACGCAGGAGTTCGTCGTTCCGAGATCGATCCCAACGACCTTGCGGCCGGGAGTCCCGGACATCTGCTCATGCCTCCCCGGTCTCTTCGCTTGCGGCCGCGGCGGCCGGCCGCGCCGCCTCCTCCAACGCCGCGCCCGCGGGCTTCCTCGGGGGCCTGGCCACGATCACCAGGGCCGGACGGAGCAGCTTGTCCTTGCAGAGGTACCCGGCCTGCAGCTCGATCGCCACCGTCCCGGGCGCGGCGTCCGCCGTCTCCACCTGCGAGATCGCCTCGTGGAAGGACGGATCGAACGCTCTCCCGACGGCACGGTCCAGCCGGCGCACGCCCTGGCCCTCCAGCGCGTCCTGGAACTGCTTCGCAACCAGGCGAACGCCGTCGACGATCGCCGCCGGATCGGTCGCCTGCTCGGCATGCGCCAGCGCCCGGTCGAGGTTGTCGGCCACGGGGAGCATGGCCAGCAACGCCTCGCCGCGGCCGCGATCCTCCGCCTCGGCCTCCTGCCTGCGGGAACGCTTGCGGTAGTTGTCGAATTCGGCGGCCAGCCTCAGCAGCTGGTCGTGCTGCCGGGCCAGCTTCTCGACCGGGTCGTCGCGCCCGCAGGGCGCCGCATCGGACGCGACCGGGGCCTCGGCCTCCTCGCACTCGACGGCGACCGTCTCCGCGTCTTCGGCGCCGGGGGGCTGTTCGGCGCCGGCCGCCGCCCTCCCGGCTTCCGCGTGATCCGCCTCCTGCGCGGCGGCGGCGGATACGTCCGTGCGCTCCGTAGAATCGTCAGGCATCTTCCAACTGCCGGCTCCCTCGTTCCCCCCTCATCGCCGCGCCGCACAGAACGCGCGGCGCACCCCAGGCTTGCCACGGGCGCCGGGACGCTACCACGCGGCTTCGCGGAGCCGCAAGCACCGGAGAATCCTTACGGGTAGCGCACGGCTACCAAGTGGAGGCCGTGCGGCGGGGCGGTGCGGCCCGCGGCGGCGCGGTCGCGAGCGGCGAGGATCGCCGCCACGCGATCCGGGGCGATCCTGCGCCTGCCGGCGTCGACGAGCGTGCCGACGATGATCCGCGCCATGTTGTGGAGAAACCCGGATCCGTCCAGTTCGATACGCAACATCTCCCCGCACGCGCCGACATCGATGCTCCTCATCTCCCGCACCGGCCCGCGGGCGCCGCACGACGCCGCCCTGAAGCTGGAGAAGTCGTGCGTTCCCACGAGGTGTCCGGCTGCGGCGCGCATGGCGTCCGCGTCGAGCGGGCTGCGGATGTGCCAGACCCGCCCGCGCCGGAACGGGCAAGCGATCGACGCGTTGAGGATCTCGTAGCGGTAGAGCTTGCCGACCGACCACCTGCGGGCATCGAAGCCGGCCGGAGCGTCCGCCACGTCGATCGGCACGAGATCGTCTCCGGTCAGGGCGTCGAGACCCGATCGCAGCCTGGGGCACGGCATCCCGGAGCGGGTCGATACCGAGGCGACCTGGGCCAGCGCGTGCACGCCGGCGTCCGTGCGGCTCGCACCGGTGATCCGCGACCGCTCGCCGGTGAGCCGCTCGAACGCCGACTCCAACTCGCCCTGCACCGTCCTGACGGAAGGCTGGACCTGCCAGCCGGCGAAACCCGCACCGTCGTAGGCGATCGTGATCCTCAGCGTGCGCACGGTGTTGCGGTGCCTGCGGAGGGTCAGAACTCGAGCGCGAGGCCGGCCACCCACGTCATGTCGGACAGGATCATCACCTCGCCGGATCCGAACCCGTCCATCCACGCGAGCAGCCCCTCGAAGAACAGGTAGCTGTGGTTGACCCCGAAACCGGCGTCGAACGATCTCGCCGCCCCGGGCTCGAAGAAGTCGAGCCGCAGCATGATGCCGGGCGCGAAGAACGCGCCGGGCGTCCAACCCCACGCCGGGTCGTCGTCGGTGCCGGCGACGCCGCCGGCGTTGAGCACCCACCACCAGTAGACCGCGACGCCGCCCTTGACGTACGGCACGAGCGGCACGCCGACTTCCTCCGCCAACCAGTCGAACCGGAAGCCGACGGGAAACCCGACCGGCAGGACGTTGAGCACCGTGTCCTCCCCCGAGGCGACTCCGGACGGCGTCCTGGCAGGCCCCACGGCCTGCATGAACCCGAGGCTCACGCCGACCGAGAGCGTTCCGCCGGGAACCCGCAGGTACTCCCAGTCAAGGCCGACACCGAACAGGAACAGATCGTCGTCTCCGAAGGTGGAGGCGTAGGGCCTCTGGGCGCCGGAGAATTCCGAATCGACATCCGGCAGATACGGACCGAACCTGAAATCGAGCGCGAAGTGCTGCGGCGACTCGGCGGCGTGCACCCGGCCGGCCTCTCCCGAGGGGCGCAGGAGATCGGAGGCGGCCGCCGGACCGGCCGCCGTGCAGGCCGACACCAGCACGAAGAACCGCGCGGTTGCGCCGGCCCTCATCGACTCGTGTTCCCGTTGTTCCGGCGACGCCGGCGCCGCAGCAGCAGCCAAAGCGGCGACACGAAGGCCGACGCCACCGCGACCCAGCTCGCCGGGACCGCCACGGCGCGGCACCCGGTCGCTGCACGCCCGCCGGCGGCCCGGTAGTCCTCCCAGAAATCATCGACCTGCTCGGGCGTCGCGCAGACGACCGCCGACACGAGGCTTGGGTTCTTGTAGTCGTCGAACGTCACGACCGCGAAGCGGTACTCCTCGCCGTTGAGAAGGTTCTCGATCCGATGGCTGCGCTGCGACGCGCCCAGTTCGCTCGAACAGTACCAGATCGGGTCCGGTTCGATGTCGGATCGGAACGCGGCGCCGGAGCAGCCGCCGGTCGCCGCTTCGCCGGAGATGTCCGGCTCCGCCGCCTCCGCGTCATCGTCGGCGTCCGCGTCGCCGCCGGCATCCGGCTCCGCGACCTCCGCGTCATCGTCGGCGTCCGCGTCGCCGCCGTCCCCGGACTCGGAAATGTCCGCCGCGTCCTCGCCGGCATCGGCATCGGCATCGGCATCGGCGCCCGCGGCGTAGCCTTCGGGCAACGGGTCGCAAAGCGTCCTGAACCACTTGTGCTCGGACTCGGTCGTGCTCGCCACGCTCCATCGGAGGAACGCGCGCGTCTCGCCGAACTCCGCCGCGACCTCGGTCGGCGAGTCCGGCGGATCGGTGTCGTGCCGGATCTCGATGTAGGTATGGGTCACCAGCGCCTCGGCGGCGTCCTCGCCCAGCACGAGCACGTACACTCTCGTCGCACCGGTGCGCTCGGGGCACGCCGTCGATGAACTCGATGTCGGATCGACCATGAGGCGCGCGCCGACCTGGAACGTCTCCGTGCCGGTCGAGGGGATCGTGCGTCCCGCCCAGAACCTGTGGCAGCGCCCCTCGTCGCGGTTCAGCTTGTTGTCGCAGGCGGATCCGAGCCAGACGGACAGCAGCCCGCCCGCGTCGCTCCCCGTGCGGGAACTGCGGTAGCGGAAGTAAAGCTGTTCGTCGCCGCGGCAGTCGGCCCTGTTGATCCCCGTCGGCGTGGACCCGGTGCCGCTCACGGGCCGGTTGTCGCGCTGGTACCATTCGAGCGTCACGAACGCCGCGGCAGCGTCGGGCAGCGCGATCGTCGCGGCCAGGATTGCGATCGGAAGGGGGCGGAAGAATCGATTCGGCATGGCGGAACTACGTCCCCCCTTCGGTTGCGATCCACAGGACCGACAGCGGCAGCTCCACCGCCTCGAACGGCTCCGCGCGCACCTTCTCGTCGCCGCCGTGCGTCGCGACCAGGAACCATCCGGGCCCTTCCCGGCGGTACACCTCCAGCGTCTGCTGATGCGGATCGATCAGCCAGACGTGGCGCACCTGCTCCCGCGCGTAGATCGGCATCTTGCGCACTCGGTCCAGACGCCCCGTGAACGGCGAGAGCACCTCGCACAACCAGTCCGGCGCCATCTCGAAGAACGGGACGTCCGGGAAGACCGGCATCCGCTCCCGCCGCCACCCGGCAAGGTCCGGGACGAGCACGTCCGGTCCGAGGTGCAGCTCGGGCTCGTCGGCGATCCACCAGCCGCCCGGGCCGCCGCCGGAGCCGACATCGAGAGGACCGAGGAGACACCAGCCGAGGACCGAGGAGGCACGGACGTGTCGTGATGCCGGCTGCGGGCTGGTGACCAGCTCGCCATCGACGATCTCGGCGACCATGTGTTCCGGCGCCCGGAGGATATCCTCGTAGGTCGCGCGGCGATGAGCGGGGACGCTCATGACCGTCTTCCTAGCACAGCACCCGACGCCGCGGCAAACCGTGCGGAGACCCGAGCGGACATGCCGGCGCCGTCAGAGCAGCTCGGCGATCTGCACCCCGTTGGTGGCTGCGCCCTTGCGGAGGTTGTCGGCGACGATCCACATAGCCAGGCCGTTCGGGACCGACGGGTCGCGGCGGATGCGGCCGACGTACACGGCATCGGCGCCGGCCGCGTCGCGCGGGGTGGGCACGACACCAGCCGACGGGTCGTCCATGACGACGACGCCGGGCGAGCGCGCCAGCAAGTCGCGCGCCTCGTCCGGCCCCAGCGGGCGCTCCGTCTCCAGGAAGACGGCCGCGGAGTGGCCGACCATGACGGGGACGCGCACGGTCGTGGCGACGATCCCGATCGAGTCGTCGTCGAGGATCTTCCGCGTCTCGAGGACCGTCTTGCGTTCCTCGAACGTGTAGCCGTCGTCGCCGACCGCGTCTATGAGCGGCAGGCAGTTGAAGCCGATGGGGCGGGCGAACTTCGAACGGACGGGCTCGCGACCGTCGAGGAAGGCGCGAGTGTCGGCCTCCAGTTCGGCCCGTCCGGCCTCGCCGGCGCCGCTGGCGGACTGGTAGGTCGCGACCACCATGCGGCGGATCCGCGCCGCCCGGTGGATCGGCGCCACGGCCACGACGAGTTGAATCGTCACGCAGTTGGGGTTGGCGATTATCCCGCGAGGCCGCCTCGCCGCGGCGTGCGCGTTCACCTCGGGCACGACGAGCGGCACGTCCGGCTCCATGCGGAAGACGCTCGACTTGTCGACCACCACGGCGCCGGCCGCGGCCGCGACGGGACAGACCCGCCGGCTGACCGAGCCGCCTGCCGAGACCAAGGCGACGTCCACGCCGCGGAACTCGTCCGGCACGCACTCCAACGCCCTGACCACCACTTCCCGGCCGTCGAAGCGCACCGCCGCGCCCGCGCTGCGCGGCGACGCGAACAACCGGATCTCCCCGACCGGAAACCGCCGTTCCTCGAGGACCCGCAGGGTCTCGCGCCCCACCGCCCCGGTCGCTCCGACCACCGCCACGTTCCTTGTGCCGGCCACCTGCGCACCTCCGATTCCGA
The DNA here is from genome assembly GCA_947085355.1 of uncultured delta proteobacterium. Taxonomy (GTDB): domain Bacteria; phylum Myxococcota_A; class Polyangia; order DRWM01; family JAAZOP01; genus CAMTWF01. The sequence continues at coordinate 890 of CAMTWF010000380.1, read as the reverse complement.
TGGGGAGAGTCGCAGATCGAACGGGCCCCTTCAAGATTCGGGTTCGGACACCGGCGCCTGCCGCGTCGCTTGATATCGCGGGCTCGACGGGCGTACCGAACCCGCGGAGGGGGAGGAGGTTCAAGATGGGCGAGAAGAAGCGGTCCGGGATGGACGGGAAACGGATGGTCCGGTGGATCACGTGCCTCGCATCCTGCGCTGTCGCGGGCGGCGGTTGCTATGCCTCGCACGCCACGGATGCAGATGGGCCGGGGTCCGACGCGCCGAGCGATGTCGCGGTAGACGCGCGGGAGGCAGCGGACGAGGTCTGGGCCGATGCCGAGCGAGAAGACGGCGCCACAGACGCACCCGTTGGTGACGCCGACACTTCGGTAACCCCGGGGGTCGCGTGGCCATTCTCGGGTGCCCAGGGGATCGTGTGGGTGGCGGCCATGTCGTCGAGCGACACCGGCACCCAGACGCAGGTCCGGGCTTGGTTGCGGTTCGAGGAGTGGGCGGCGCCAACCGCGCTGGCGTCATCGGAATCGTGTTCCCTTGTGGACGGTTCGATCGGCTTCGCGGACGGTTCGCTGGACGCCGGGGACATCTTGGTCGACGGATTGCGGGGGGACCCGGTTGCGCTGTACCACGACGGCTCGGCCTACCCACCCCGGGGCAAGGACTTCGACGCGATCCTTGCTGGTGCGGCGGTATCTGCGGAGGCTGCCGGTGGGCTGGATCTGCCGGGCTTCTCGGTGTCCGCGCCTGGACTGTCAACGCGCACCAGAAACCGCGGGATTTTGCGCATGAACCCGGTCGAGTTGTGTCCGGGGGCACAAACGACCGCAACCGGTTGTGTTCTGCGCCGCCGCGTGACGGATCAAGGTTCCCCCCGGTCGGCCCAGACGGCC
>CAMTWF010000379.1:0-7883 GCA_947085355.1 uncultured delta proteobacterium | reverse complement strand
GTGCCCGACTTGCCGGACATCGTGCCCGACTTGCCGGACATCGTGCCCGACTTGCCGGACATCGTGCCCGACTTGCCGGACATCGTGCCCGACTTGCCGGACATCGTGCCCGATGTGCCGCCGGACGTGCCCGACGTGCCGCCGGACGTGCCCGACGTGCTGCCGGACGTGCCCGACGTGCTGCCGGACGTTCCCGATGTACCTCCGGACACCCCCGACGTGCTGCCGGATGTGCCTCCGGACACGCCGCCCGACAGTCCGGGTTGGATCCCGTGCGGGCCGTTGCTGTGCTGGGGCGGCAGCCAGGAGTGCTGCATCCGGCCGTTCGGGTGGCCGACGTACGAGTGCATCCCGATCGGCGCCGAGTGCCGGGGCATCGATCTGCGGTGCGACGGTCCGGAGGACTGCCTCGGCGACGTCTGCTGCCTGGTCTTCGGCGGGAGCGGCGCATCGGCCACGTGCACGGCCCGTGCGGATTGCGGGGGCTTCGTGCTGTGTCGCAGCGCGTCGGACTGCGGCGACTCCGGCATGCGGTGCTGCCCGCTGCCGCCGGAGTTGGGGTACAGCAGCGGCTACTGCTGGTCGTTCGGCGGCTGCCCGTTCTAGTCCCGTTCGCCTCGACCGCCCAGGCGAAGCATGGCTTCCGACGGCACGTTCAGCGTCTCCGCCACGCGGTACGGCGGCCGACGGCGCGCCATTCGGTGGACGCGCCCAAGGTACTCGCCGAGGATCCCCAGCGACGCGAGCACCGCGGCCGCGGAGGCCAGCACGGCCGAGCAGATGACGGCCGGGGCGGCCGGCGCGGTCCCCGCGGCCGCCAGCGCGACGCATGCGGCGGCGCCCGCCAGCGCGGCCCACGCCAGGACGTACGGGATGCGCAACGGCGCCAGACTGGCCGAAGTGATCCCGTCCCACGCCAGGCGCCGCATCCTCGAGAACCCGTACTTGGTGCGACCGGCGGGACGGCCGTTCCTGTCGAACTCGACCGCGATCGCATCGGCTCCTATCCAACCCAGGTCGCCGCGCAGGAAGACCGGCCCGCCGTGCGACGTGGCCTGCACCAGCGCATCGGCCACGTCGCGCCGCATGAGGTAGAAGTCCCCTACGTTCCGATGGATCGGGTGTTCGGCTATCCGGCTCAGCAGCGCGGTGAACGCCCTCGACGTGACGCGCTTGAACCGGCCGATCTCGCCCTGCAAGCCGCGCCGGGCCAGCACGAGCGCCGCGCCGCTCTCGCGCTGCGCCTCCACCAGCCTCGGCACCAGCGACGGCGGATCCTGGAGGTCGGCGTCCATCACCACCACCAGGTCGCCGCCCGACGCCGCCAGACCGGCGAGGATGGCGGCCTGCTGGCCGAAACGCCGGGCCAGCCGCACGCCCCTCACGCGCGACCCGTCCGCGGCCAGTCGGGCGACGATCCCGCGCGTCCCGTCCGAACTGCCGTCGTCCACCAGGATCAGCTCGTAGTCGAGCCCCGCGGGGTCGAGCGCCGCGCGCAACTCGGCCACGAGTCGCTCGATGTTGGGCGCCTCGTCATGCACGGGCGTCACGACCGAGATGATGGGGCCCGGCATCGGCCGCGGATGTTAGCACAGGGGCTTCGGACTTCTGGAGAGGCGCTGAACTCAATGAGGCAGATCGCTTCCGCCCAGCATCGCGTGCTTCTCCAGCAACCGGAGGTCGCGAGGGTCCGGGGCGTCCGGCGCGGAGTCGACGCGGATCTCGATCAGGCGCCGGTGAAGCATGAGCAGCCTGCGTTCCTCGGGGACGAGCGACCCGAGGCCGCGTTCGAGCGCGCGGTCGAGCAGCCGCGGCCCGTCCCGCAGAACCCGCTCGTCACGATCCTCCCGCGACCGATCCGCCCGCTTCCGCTCCCGCCGCCGGCCCCGCTCGGCCAGGATCCCCCGCACCTCCGCCAGCGACGGCGGACCCACCCGGCGCATCTCCATCACGTTGAGCGCCACGAGTTGCGCCAGCAGGACGACGGCAAGGAGACCGATCCACCCCGCCGCGATCAGCCAGACGGCGGCGACGACCAGCGTCGCGATCGACAACCCGAGGGAGAGCCGCTCCGCGGCGCCGCGCCCCAGCCTGTGCTGCAGCAGCAGCCGGGCCATCGTGCCCCCGTCCAGCGGGTGGATCGGCAGGATGTTGAACGCCCCCAGCAGCACGTTGGACCAGAGCGCCTGATACAGGACGACGGCCGCCCAGTGCGGCAGCGACGGGCCCGCGGCGCGCCACGCGGCGAACGCCGCGCCGGCCAGGACGACGTTCACCAGCGGGCCCAGGGCCGTTATGCGCAGGTCCTGCGAGGCGGTGGTGCGCCCCGCCCGGACCGTGACGCCGCCCAGCAGGTGCAGCGTCACGCGCAGCACGTGGTCGCCGGCGCGCCGCGCGGCCAGCGCGTGGCCGAACTCGTGGAGCAGGATCGACGCGAACAGGACGACGATCCACGTCCCGTCGAGCGGCCTGCGGGAGAGGACGGAGAAGCCGACGACGGCCGCCAGGAGGTAGGCGAGCCAGGTCTGGATTCCGAGCGGGATGCCGAACGGCCTTCCGAGCGGGTATTCCTGCGCCGGTCCGAACCCGATCAATCGCACACCTCGGTGGTCAGTGGTCAGTGGTCAGTTGCCAGTGGTCAGTTCTTGGGCGCCGATCTGACTCGCCGAACACCGAACACCCACCACTGACCACTGACCACTGCTCAATCGTAGTACTCGATGCCCAGGTGGGTGATCAGTTCTTCGCCGCGCATCCATCGGAGCGTGTTCTTGAGCTTCATGAGCTGGATGAACAGGTCGTGCTCCGGGTACAGGGAGGGGGCGCACATCGGGCTCTTGAAGTAGAACGAGAGCCATTCCTGGATGCCGTGCATGCCGGCCCGCCGGGCGAGGTCCATGAACAGCGCCAGGTCCAGGACGATCGGAGCGGCCAGGATCGAGTCGCGGCACAGGAAGTCGATCTTGATCTGCATCGGGTAGCCGAGCCACCCGAAGATGTCGATGTTGTCCCAGCCCTCCTTGTTGTCGCCGCGGGGCGGGTAGTAGTTGATCCGCACGACGTGGTGGATCTTCCCGTACAGGTCCGGGTAGAGATCCCGCTGGAGGATCGCATCGAGCACCGAGAGCTTGCTCTCCTCCTTGGTCTTGAACGAGTCGGGATCGTCCAGCACCTCGCCGTCGCGGTTGCCGAGGATGTTGGTCGAGAACCACCCGGCCAGCCCCAGCAGTCTCGCCTTGAAGCCCGGCGCGAGGATCGTCTTCATCAGCGTCTGGCCGGTCTTGAAGTCCTTGCCGGCGATCGGCATGCCCTCCCTGCGCGCCAGTTCCTGCAGTGCCGGAACGTCTACCGTCAGGTTCGGCGCCCCGTTTGCGAACGGTACGCCGCAGCGCAGCGCCGCGTAGGCGTAGATCATGCTGGGCGGGATCGCCGGATCGTTCGCCGCCAGCCCCTTCTCCAACGCCGCCAGGCTGCCGTGCGCGTCGGTCGGTCGGAGGAACACCTCGGTGGATGCGCACCAGATCATCACGGACCGCGACACGCCGGACGACTTCTGGAACCCCCGGATGTCCTCCATCAGCGCCTCGGCAAGGGCCATCTTGTCGGGCGCCTTCTTGACGTGGGCGCCGTCCAGTTTCCGCACGTAGTCCTTCGAGAAGACGGCGGGCCACGGCCGCAGCGCGGCGAGGTCTTCCCGCGACAGCTCCAGATCCTCCGGCGAGAGCACGCCGGCCTTGACCGCTGCCGTGTGGCCGTCGTCGGGGAAGCAATCCCACGCCCCGAAGACAAGGTCGCCCGGCGACGCCAGCGGAACGAACTCTCCGATCGGCGGCGAACGCCCCTCGGTCCGTTTCCCGAGCCGGATCGTCCCCATCTGCGTGAGCGATCCGATCGGCTTGCGCCTGCCGCGCCTGCACAGCGACACGCCCGCGACGAACGTCGTCGACACCGCGCCCAGGCCGACCAACAGCACCCCGAGCTTCCCCTCGGCGGGCTCGATCCGAGGTCTCTCCTTCGCTCGCGTCATCCTCCACAGCTCCTTCGCGGGCAAGATGCCCGCGCTACGAGCGCCGACTTCCAGCCGGCTCTTGTCGGCGCTGGTCCCTAGCAGGTAGCGTTCCGGGCCGCAAATGCCGGCTGGGCCGGCTTCCGGCCGGTTCTCCTGCGCGCGGTGGCCCGCGTCTTGCAGACACCCCATGCCGGCATTCGAGGCCCGGCGGATCGAGGGGCGCCGGGAGTGGTTCGGGGCTTCCAAGAAGCCCCGGAATCTGGTAGCAGCGCGAAACCCGTCCCCGAACAGGGGTGTGAGGGAGTGCGTGGTGTTGTACGAGAAGCGTTGCCGGGATTCACACTGTGGCGCCGGCGGAACACCACGGAAGCCCGGCGTGCAAGGAATTGGGCGCAATTCCCCGGCGGTGGCAGGATCCGCCGCCGCCGGTCCTGGATTGGCCGCCACTGATACGGTTCGACTTGGCGGTTCGGGCGGTGGAGGTCTTGGGGGAAAGCGGGCCGACTTGGGGCGCCGACCCCGCCCGGGTGGCGGGCGGGCGTGCTGTGTCGCCGATGCGGCCATGTGGCGGGGCGGAGACAGGTGAGGCGATGACGGTGGTAGATCGAGGCATCATCCTGGCTGCCGGGCGGGGACACCGTCTGGTCAACGGCTCGGGGATACCGAAGCCGCTGGTGCAGGTCGCCGGCAAGCCGTTGATCGGACACGTGCTGGACGCGTTCGAGCGCGCCGGCCTGCGGGAGGCGGTCGTGGTGGTCGGGTACTTGGGCGGGATGATCCGCGAGGCGCTCGCGCGCCGGCCGGGCATCCCGGTGACGGTCGTGGAGAACGAGAACTGGCGCCGGTCCAACGGCGTGTCGGTCCTGGCCGCGGCCCCGTACATCGACCGCCCGTGCATCCTGTCGATGTCCGACCACCTCTACGACGCATCCGTCGTGGAGGCACTCCGTAGGCCCCCGCAATACGACGGCGAAGGCTACTTGGCGGTCGACGACGCGGTGGGCGCGATCTTCGACATCGACGACGCCACGAAGGTGCGGCGCGACGGCGACAGCATCGTGGCGATCGGCAAGGAGCTCCCCGACTACGACGGGATCGACACCGGCGTCTTCCGGGTCGGCCCTTCGCTGGTGGCGGCCCTGCGACGCGTCTACTACGAGCGCGGCGACTGTTCGCTTTCCGACGGCGCGCGAGAGCTGTGCCGATCGGGTCGCATGAGGGCGGTCCCGGCGGGCGGCGGAACGTGGCTGGACGTCGACACGCCCGAGGCGCTGCGGCATGCCCGCCTGGTCTGGGCATCCCGCGGCGTCGAATGCACCGGGGGGCTGTTCGGCGCTACGCGCCTCACCGCCCCCCGGACCCCCGCGGACCCTCGCGGCAAAGCCGCTCGGGTCCTTGGCGCGACGCCGGGGCGTCGCCGGCCGCGCGGCAACGCACGGGTGGGCCTTGCGTCGTCCCGTCCTTCTTGAGGGGACGGCGTCCTTCGTGGGTTCCGCCCTCGGGATCGACCTGGAACGCCGCACGGTGTCCAAGTGAGGGTCTGACATGGCGAAGGCGATGAAGGGGAAGGGCGCGAGCGGCTTTGCCGCGAGCGCCCGCGGGGGTCCGGGGGGCGGTGAGACGCGAAGCGCCGAACAGCCCCCCGGCAAGAAGAAGCGTCCGGTGCCGGGACGGGCGGCCCCTGCCGCGCGTCGCAAGCCGCGCCGTCCCCTCGACGGGGCCGCGATCCTCGAACTCGACCGGCGGTTCATCCTGCGTCCGTGGACGTCGACAGCGGAGCCCGTCCCGATCGTGCGGGGCCGCGGCCTGTACGTCTGGGATGCCGACGGTCGGCGATACATGGACTTCGCCTCCGGCTATTTCGTGAACGTGGCCGGGCATTGCCATCCGCGCGTGATGGCGGCCGCCAAGCGCCAGCTCGGCCTGGTCACGCAGGCCACGATGAGGAACATCACGCCCCCGGCCGCCCTCCTGGCCGAGAAACTCGTGACGCTCGGGTTGCGGCGCCCCGGCAAGCTGTTCTACGCCGTGGGCGGCTCGGAAGCCAACGAGTGGGGGCTCAAGATGGCCCGTTGCCGCGGCGGGCGGCCGGACGTGCTGGCGCTGGAGAACGCCTTCCACGGCCTGACGCTCGGCGCCCTTGCCGCCTGCTCCAGCGCGGCCTACCGCAAGACGGCCTACCACCCGCTGCCGGGGACGATCCATTTCGCTCCGCCGCCGTACTGCTACCGTTGTCGGCAGAAGCCCCAGGATTGCGACCTCGACTGCGCGAGGAAGCTCGATCGCGTCGTGCTGGACGCCGCCGCCTCGGGCACGCCGGTCGGGTCGTTCCTGTTCGAGCCCGTCCAGTCGGTGGGGGGCATCATCCCTCCCGACCGGTGGTACGACGAGGTCAAGGCGATCATCGCCCGTCACGGTCTCCTCCTGATCGCGGACGAGGTCCAGACGGGCCTTGGCCGTACCGGGCGGCTCTTCGCGTGCGAGCACTGGGGCCTTCTGCCCGACGTCTTGACCGTGGCGAAGGGGATCTCCGGCGGCGTCGGCAGCCTCGGGGCGGCCATGGCCGTCGACGACGTGATCGCCGGTTTCCAGGGGGGCACGATTCCGACAGGCTCGGGCAACGCCGTCTCATGCGCCGCCGGGCTGGCCCTGCTGGAGGCCGTCGAGAAGGACGACCTCGCCGGCAACGCGGCGCGGATGGGCGCACGGCTGACCGAACGGATTCTCATGCTCGACAACCGGTACGTCGGCGACGTGCGCTTCAAGGGACTCATGGGCGGTGTCGAGCTGGTCGAGGATCGGACGACCAAGGAGCCGTTGTCCAAGGGTGCGATGGCGCGCATCAAGGAGGAAATGTTCCGTCGCGGCGTCATCGTCACCACGTCCGGGCCGCTGGGCAACGTCGTTCGAATCCAGCCGCCGCTCACGATCTCGGCGGCCCAGGTCGACGCGTTCGTTGCAAAACTTGACGAGGCTGTCTACACTGCTCGAACGTCATGAACCTCTTCGTGGTCCGTTCCCATCTGGACGCCGTACTGCGTCCCGCCGTTCGTGCGCTGGCCCGCCTTCCGGTGTCGGCCAACGCCTGGACCGCCCTGGCCTGGGCGGCAGGCATCGGCGCCGCCGTTCTGTTCATCCAGGGCTGGTGGGCCGTCGGCATCATCGTCTTCGCGCTGCGCGGCCTGCTGGACCACGTGGACGGCTACGTGGCACGGGAGCGCGGCGACACGTCGGTGCTCGGCGCGGTCCTGGACGACCTGGCCGACCGCTACGTGATCGCCGTCTTCGTCCTTTTCGCGACCGCACATCTGGCCGGACCGTTCCCGCACCTGCCCTACGTGGCCGCCTTCGCGGTCGCCGGGACCATGGTCAACGCCTTCTGCAAGCCTTGCGTCTACGTCGAGACGCAGGACGCGGTCCGCAGGAACGGCAAGATCACCCATCCCATGGATCTCGTCGGGATGTTCGGATCGGCCGAGTTCCTGATCTACTTCGGGATCCCGACGCTCGGCGGGGCGCTTGCCCGGAACGCATGGCCGATCGTCGTCGGAATCTGGCTGACGGCGATTCTCTCCCACGTCTCGCTCCTCCAGCGGCTCGTGTACGTCGCCAGGAACTACGGCCGCGGCCGGCGCGGCGGCGATCCGCGGCCGGCGGAGGCATGCGAGCCGGAACCTCCGGCGGGCGGATCGGCGGATGCGGCCGAGAACGACCAGGGCCTTCCGGCGACGCACCCGGGGTGACCTTCCGTTGCGTGCGCTGATTCTTGCCGGCGCCGTGGACGGCCCGGGCGGGCCCGCCGCGACCCGCCGCGTGGCCGGACTGTCGCTGCTGCGCCGCGCCGTGCTCGTGGCCCGCGACGCCGGGGCCAGAT
>CAMTWF010000378.1:0-4037 GCA_947085355.1 uncultured delta proteobacterium | reverse complement strand
GTGCCCGGCATCGTTGATCACCTTGAGGCCGACGTAGAGCGTCCCCTTGGCCGCGTAGTAGTCGCGCACCTTCGCCGGCAGGGTGGACAGCCGCTTCACTTCCTGGCCGGCGTCGGCGGTGGAGAGCGCGGCATGCAGCCGGACACCCTCGTCGAGCAGCGCCTGCGGCTTCTTGCCCATCCTGGCGAGGTTCTTCCGCAGCGCCGCCGTCATCTTGCCGATCTGGTTGAGGACGGGCGCGACCGTCCGCGAGGCGGTGATGGTGACGAGCGTGTCGGGGATCTTGTGCCCGAGTCGTCGCATGGCTCGGCCGCGGGACGCGACCTTGCGGCGCCACACCTTCGCCTCGCGCAACGCCGTGTTCTGGCCGGCGGTGGCGTCCTTCGCTTCCTCCTCCATGTTGGTCTTGTCGCCGGCTGCCGCATCGACCGCCGCGCTCGCCCCGGCTACCGCCTCGATGTAGCCGTCCGGCAGGATGTCCTTGAGCGGCTCGCCGTCCTCGGCGGCGATTCCGGCCGTGTAGCCGGCCTGCGTGACGAGCTGGCCGCCGCGGAGGCGCGCGCCGAGTTGGATCAGTTCGTCGGTCTTCTTTTCCGTGATCTTGGTTCCCGTGGTCTCGACTTCCGTCATCATCCGGCGCCCCTCCATCCATCCGCACAACGCTGCGGACCTCCGGACGCTAGCGCCGCACCGCCCCCGGTGCAAGCGAATTCGTACGCCTTTGCATGCGTGCGACGGCGGCGTGCCGCCCCGGTTTGACATCGCCTCGACCGGCCGTCACACTTCCCTGTGTTGGCGGGTGCGGGCGCCGAGCCCGGCAAACGGAGGCGCAGCATGAGAACGACGATCGTTTGTTTGGTGCTCGTGATGGCGGCCGCGGGATGCGGCCGCGAGGAGAACGGCGCCGGTGCGGCATCCGGCGCCACAACGCGCGCCCTGCGGGGCGGTGAACCCCGCGAGGTGACCGGTGTCGGCAGGAGGTTCGAGGCGAACGGCGTGGTCGCCGAGACCGCCGACGAGGTCTACGCCCGGCTCCTCTCGTCATCCACGTTCGCAAGCATGTACGTCGATGGCGGAACCGTGCGGTCCACCGATCTGGTCCTCTCGGGCCTTCCGGCCGACGGCGAGTACGCGCTGGTCGTCAACGACTTCCAGAACGTGCATCGGCTCCGCCCGTCCGACGGCGGCGTAGCGCGGTTGCGGCTGGACCTGTCGTCGCCGAAGCTGATCTGGCTCGAGCCGACCGGCGGAACACTCGTGATCGGCGGTTCGGAGGACGAATGCGCCGCCGTCGGCGTGCGGGACGGCGCCACGTGCACGCTGACCGCCGACGTCTCGGACAACGTCGTCATCGCCGAGGACGGCCAGACGCTCGACTGCGCCGGGCACGCGATCGTGCCGCCCGCCGCATGGCCGGGCTGGGGCGTCGGTGTCCTGGTCTCGCAGGTCCAGGGCGTGACGGTGCGCGACTGCCGCGTCGGACGAGCCGGGTTCGGCTTCGGCGTCGGCGTGCAGATCTACCTCGCCCGCGACGTCGAGGTGTCGGCCTCGACGCTGACCGACAACCTTCAGGGCGTGGTCGTGCAGGCGTCCAGCGGCGTCCGGGTGACCGGCAACACGATCGGCGGCGAGATGATCTCCGGGATCGCGGTGCAGGACGTTGCCGCCAAGACGCTGCTCGAAGAGGCGCTGCCGCTTGCCGGCATCGAGATCTCCGGCAACACGATCGACCTGCCGGCCGAGCCGGGCGAGCCGGACCCGGCGATGGTGGCGAAGAAGGCCGCGGGGATCGAGCTTCGCGGCACGTTGGCGAAGTTCGTCTCGGCCGTGGTCGCCGATGGAACGCCCGGGCTTGCCCCATCAACGGTGCGGGACAACGTCGTGCGCGGCGGCGGCAACGGAATCGTGCTGGCCGGCATCCGGGACGCCGAGATCACCGGCAACGACCTGGAGGGGAACGAGCGCGGCCTGCTGATCCTCGACGACGGGTGGCCCAACCGCTTCTTCCACGACAACGTCCGCGGATCATGACATAGGAATCCCTGTTGTTCTGCGGGGATCGCTGCGGACCGGGTGGGTGCGGGAGGCGGCGTGACGCCCGGCTGCTGCCTGCTGCTGCCTGCGGAGCGAACGGCATGCGATGCAGATCGCGCGATAGCCTTCCAAGTCGAATCAGCAGGTTGCGCCCGGTAGAGGGTGAAGAAGGACGGCAACGTCTTCGCCCACTTGCCCGCCGGTTTTCCGCCGGTACCCGCCTCGCCCCCGTTCGGGCATTCGGAGTTGCGCTGGGGTTACGCTCGGCCCGTCCCGCGTCGGGGTTCATCCCCGACGTGCGACGGCGGCGCCATCCTCTCTCTTTTTTCTCGTAGCTCCCGTCCGCCGTCGTTCGCGGTGCCCGGGCTCTCCCTACCGCATTCCCGCCGTCCGCCGCTTGCCGATCCGTCCCAGCGCCGCGTTCACCATCGTCACGTCGAACGCCTCGGCATCGAACTCGCCGCCGACCCAATCGGTGAGATCCTCGTGCTCTTCGTGCTTCGGGTCGGCCAGGACCGCGAGAAGATGCTGGTAGCCCCCAGCCCCGCCGCAGTCCTCCGGAGGGCAGGCGCGCTCGCCGCCGACGCACACCGGATACAGAACGCCCTTCTCTGGCGCCATGGTCTTCTCGACCACGATCTCGTGCTCCCAACCGTCCCCGAAGTCGTACTCGTAGACGAAGCGATCGCCGTCGCCCGCGACGGCGCCAAGCCGGGACTTCCGCTCGTCGTGGTCGGTGATGTCGTCCTCCGGGGACGGCACGCCGTGGATCTCGCCGCCGATGTGGAACTGGTGGAGATGGCCGCCGTGCCACCCCATCGCCACCTGGAGCACGTCGTGCAGCTGCGCGAGCGTCATGTCCGCGGGCACGAGCAGGCGACGCCAGATGCGCGGGCGGATCCCCCGCAGCGTCACCTTGAGCCGGTAGACGGCTCTCCCGCTCGTCGGCGCCCTGGTCGCCCCCTTCGCCCGACGTGTCGCCCGTCCCTGTCCGCTTCTCGCCGGTCCCATCGATGCACCCCCTCGCCCGCCACACGGCAGGCCGCGCGCTACGCCTTCCGCTTGCCGTGCAGCTTCGCGTGCTCGCCGCAGTACGGCCGCCCCTTGACGTACCAGTTCTTCGAGCACCGGGGATGCGCGCACCGGTAGTAGGAGGCGGGCATCGCCTTCTTCTTCGGCGCCGCCTTGGGGGCGGGCTTCGTCGGTGCCGTGCTCGTCCTTGCGGCGCCGGCCCTGGCGAGCCGCCGGTCCATCTCGGCCACGGCGGCGGGAACGCCCTTGGCCTTCGCGAGCGCCCTGAGCGCGTTCCGATCCTTCGGGCCGAAATTCCTGAGCGTCCCGATGTAGCGCCCCTGGATCTTCCGGGCGGCGACGAGCTTCGGCGTCTTCGTGATCCTGCGTTTCGGCCTGCTCGCCGCCTTCTTCGCGGCGGCCTTCGCCGGCGCCTCCAGCTTGCCGGCCGGAATCGCCTTGGGCGCCCGCCTCGCGGCGACGGATGGGAGAACACGATCAATCGCCTCGAGCGCCGCCGGCAGATGCGACAGCGGCAAACCCCGCAGCCTCGTACCGACCTCGACGATTGCGCGCTCGACGACGTCCCTGATCTCCCTCTCCAGCGTGCCCATCATGCGGCTTCACCTCCCTCGACGCGCCCCGGGTTGCTGGCGGGACCCGCCCGTGAACCCGACCGGCGGCGCGACCGGATACCACGAGCGGTGGCCGAAGGACAACGCCGCCGAGATGGCCGACGCCGAGATGGCCTTCCAGCGCCACCTCCAGCGCCTCCTGCTGTCACAGACACTTAAACAAGTCCGACCCATAAGCACTTAAAGATGTCCTAACCGGGGGGCCTTCGGGGCCGCCCCGCGCCGCCCCCTTCCCGCCGCCCCCTTCCCGCCGTCCCCTTCCCGCCGTCCCCTTCCCGCCGCCTCCTTCCCGCCGCCCCCTTCCCGCCGCCTCCTTCCCGTCGGTCCCCTTCCCGTCGGTCCCCTTCTTGCCCGTTG
>CAMTWF010000377.1:0-3664 GCA_947085355.1 uncultured delta proteobacterium | reverse complement strand
GCCGCGGATCCACCGGCAGCCCGGGCGGGCGCCGCCGGCGGCGCCCTCTCGGCGGCGGCGGCCGGGACGGCTGGTCCGCGAGCGTCGGCCGGGGGCAGGACGATCGCGTCGCGTGCGTGCAGGGCGCGGAACGAGGCGCGCAGCGGATCGGGGAGATCGCGTGCGATCGTGTCAAGCACCCCGCGGCGGGCGGCCAGGTGCCTTTCGGCGGTCTCCGCGTCGCCGCGGTGCGTCGCCGCCTCGGCCAGGAGCCCGAACGCCTCGGCCTGGGCCTCCAGGTCGCCGCGGCGCTGGGCCGCAGCGAGCGATCCGGTCGCGGCCGCGGTCGCGACGTCGGCGTCCCCGCGGCGCAGCGCGAGCCGGGCCTGCACGGCGTGCAGTCTTGGCGCGAGGTCGTCGCAGCCCTCCGCGGCGATCTTCCGGGCGATCCGGTCCAGGTCGGGCGGTTCGGCGTCGCCGGCCGCGACGCCGCGCTCGATCCGGCGCAGCGCCGCCTCCGTCGCCTCGCGGTCCGGCTCGATCTCCGGGTGGTCCGGCTCCGTCATGATTCGCCGTCCATCGTATGCGCCGCGGCCGCAATCAGCAATCAGCAAAGACCCGCAACGGCCTGTTCCTGCCGATGGCTGACTGCTCCCGCTTGACGGCGGGGCCGTGGTCCCGTATCAGCCGGATCCATGAACAGGCAGCAGGTGCTCGATCTGGTGGGCGGGTTGCCCGGGAAGGCGATCGCGGCGGTGTGGGAGGCTTCGGCGCCGATCTCCGCGCTGGAACTGCGACCCGGCGTGTACCTGGGGCGCAACGGCGGCATGCCCGCGCCGCTCAAGTGGATGGTCCGCAACGTCGTCGGGCGGGACTGGTTCGCCAAGATGGTCCTCGACGGCTACGGCGTGAACGTGCGGTGCTTCCAGGACGGGAGCCACCGCTTCCGGCCCTCCGCGCGGGTGCCGGACGGCGTCGAGGTGGACATGCCGTTCCGGCTGACGGAACCGGGACTCGACTACGGCCTGCACGTCCTTGGCGCCGACGTGCCGCTGGCGCTCCAGTTCCGCGACCACCTCCGCAGGATCGAGTTCCGCCTGTTGCCCGAGTTGGCGCCCGAGGAGCACCTGGCGCGGGTGGGCGTTCGTCGGGGCGATCCGTGCGAGGAGGCCGAGCTGGTGCTGGGCTACATGGCGCCGCTGGGGATCGAGCGGCTCATGAGCATGCCGTTCGGCATGATTTGGCGTCGCGATCCCGAGCCGGCGGAGGTCGCGTCGGCCGAGGAGTACATCGGCCGCGCACGGCTCCTGGATTCGGGCTGCGGCCGGCGCGCGGCCCGGCGGGCTTGACGAGCCGCGGGCGCGCGGCCCCGGCGCCGGTCCGGGCGGCATCCAAGAGGTGAGGCGCGAAGCGCCGAACAGCCCCCCGGTGCGGCAATCGGGTGCGAGGAGGGCCTGACATGGCGTGGGACTACTCGGAGAAGCTCAAGGACCACTTCTACCACCCGCGCAACGTCGGCGTGATCGAGGACGCCGACGGGAAGGCCGAGGTCGGTTCGATCGCGTGCGGCGACGCCCTGACGTTCTACCTCAAGCTGGATCGCGACAAGAAGCGCATCGCGGACGCCAGGTTCAAGACGTTCGGGTGCGGCAGCGCCATCGCCAGCGCCTCGGCGCTCACCGAAATGGTCGTCGGCAAGACCCTGGAGGAGGCGCTCCGGATAAGCAACCAGGACATCGCCGACTACCTGGACGGCATCCCCCAGGAGAAGATGCACTGCTCCGTGATGGGCCGCGAGGCGCTCGAGGCCGCCGTGGCGAACGCGAGGGGCGAGCGCCCGGAGAAGGTGGAGCACGAGGAGGGGGGGCTCGTGTGCCGCTGCTTCGGGGTGACGGAGCCGAAGATCGAGCGTGCGATCCGCGAGAACGACCTGCGGACGGTCGAGCAGGTGACGCACTACACGAAGGCCGGCGGCGGCTGCGGCACATGCGCGGAGGAGATCCAGGCGATCATCGACCGCGTGCGCAGGCAGCAGGCCGAGACGAGGCCGTCGGCGCCGCCCGCGCAGCCGAGGCACCTCACGAACCTCCGCAAGATCGCGCTCATCCAGGAGACGATCGAGCACGAGATCCGTCCCGCCCTGCAGAAGGACGGCGGCGATATCGAGCTGATCGACATCGAGGGGGACAAGGTGCACATCGCTTTCACCGGCCACTGCGCCGGCTGCAAGGCGTCCGGCTTCACGCTCGCCTGGGCCCAGGACAAGCTGCGCGAGCTGGTCTCCGGATCGATCGTCGTCGTCGAGCACGACGCCGAGGAGGCGTCCAGGTGAGGACCGTCTATCTCGACAACAACGCCACGACGGCCGTCGCGCCCGAGGCGCTCGACGCCATGATGCCCTTCCTGACCGACCGCTACGGCAACCCGTCGTCGATGCACGCTTTCGGAGGCGACGTCGCCGGGGAGATCGAGCGGGCGCGGGAGAGGGTCGCGGCTCTGGTCGGGGCGGAGCACGCGGCGGAGATCCTGTTCACGAGCTGCGGCACCGAATCGGACAGCACGGCGATCGTGTCGGCCCTGGAGGCGTACGCCGACCGGCGGCAGGTGGTGACGACCCGGGTGGAGCATCCGGCCGTGCTGTCGCTGGCGAACCACCTGGAACGCAAGGGATACGAGGTGGTCCGCGTCGGTGTCGATCGCGAGGGGAACCTCGACGTGGCCGAGCTGCGCGCCGTCCTGTCGGATCGCACGGCGATCGTGTCGGTGATGTGGGCGAACAACGAGACCGGCGTGGTCTTCCCGGTGGAGGAGATCGGCCGGATGGCGAAGGAGGCGGGCGCGCTCTTCCACACCGACGCCGTGCAGGCGGTCGGCAAGATCCCGATGCAGGTCGGCCGCGCGGCGATCGACATGCTGTCGCTGTCCGGCCACAAGATCCACGCCCCCAAGGGCGTCGGGGCGCTTTACGTCCGCCGAGGGACCAAGTTCCGGCCGTTCATGATTGGCGGCCACCAGGAGCGCAACAGGCGCGGCGGCACCGAGAACGTCGCCGGCATCGTGGCGCTCGGGAAGGCCGCCGAACTGGCGGCCGCGCACATCGGCGAGGAGTGCACGCGCGTGGCCGCCCTGCGGGACAGGCTCGAACGAGGGCTGCTCGATCGGATCCCGCACTCCATCGTGAACGGGAACCGCGAGAAGCGGCTGCCGAACACGCTGAACATCTCGTTCGAGTTCGTCGAGGGGGAGGCGATCCTGTTGCTGCTGGACAAGATCGGCGTCTGCGCCTCGTCCGGATCGGCGTGCACTTCCGGCTCCCTGGAGCCGTCCCACGTGCTCCGCGCGATGGGGGTCCCGTTCACGTTCGCCCACGGCTCGATCCGGTTCTCGCTGTCGCGCTACAACACCGACGATGACGTCGACCTGGTGCTCGACAAGCTCCCCGGCATCGTCGCCCGGCTGCGGGAGATCTCCCCGTTCACCAGGAGCGCGTAGCGGGGCGGCGCCCATGAAGACGGCGTTCATCCACCATCCAGACCTGGCGCGGTACGATTTCGCGCCGGACCATCCGTTCAAGCCGTCCCGCACGCGCGTGACGATCGACACCTGCCGCCGGCTCGGCCTCCTCGACCGGCCGTGGATGAGGCTGATCGAGGCGGCGCCGTGCCCTGCCGATCTGCTGCGCGAG
>CAMTWF010000376.1:0-5566 GCA_947085355.1 uncultured delta proteobacterium | reverse complement strand
GGGCAGTGGTCAGTGTTCAGTGGTCAGTGTTCAGTGGTCAGTGTTCAGTGGTCAGTGGTCAGTGGTCAGTGAGCAGTGGTCAGTGAGCAGTGGTCAGTGAGCAGTGGTCAGTGGTCAGTGGTCAGTCGTGGGTGGTCGGTGCTCGGTGTTCGGCAAGTCAGATCGGCGCCCAAGAACTGACCACTGACCACTGACCACTGACCACTGCTCACTGACCACTGCCTTACGTCAGCCGTTCGATGATGCGGTCGAGGTCGTCCAGCGAGGCGAACCGGATCTCGATGCGGCCGCGTCCGCCGCGGTGGACGATGGATACGCGGGCGCCGAGCGCCCGCTGGAGCCGTTCGACCAGGTCGCGGACGGCGGCCGACTCGCGGGGCTTCGGCTTGGCGTGCGTGGCCGCCTTGAGCTTCCGGACGAGCGCCTCCGTGCGGCGCACCGACAGCCCGCCGCGCCGCACGCGTTCGGCCGCCTGCAGGATCGCCCCCGCGTCGTCCAGGCCGAGCAGGGCGCGGGCGTGCCCTTCCGATATCGCGCCCTCGGCCACCATCCGCTGCGCCCGCTCGGGGAGCTTGAGCAGCCGGATGGCGTTGGTGAGCGTGGTGCGGTCCTTGCCGAGCCGAGCCGCCAGGCGCTCGTGCGTGTAGCCGAACTCCTCCAGGAGCCGCCGGTAACCCGCGGCGGCCTCGATCGGGTTGAGGTCGTCGCGCTGGAGGTTCTCCACGAGCGCGATCTCGAACGCCTCGTCGGTCCCGGTGCGCTCGCGCACCAGCACGGGCACGTCGAGCAGTCCGGCGCGCTGGGCCGCGCGCCACCGTCTCTCGCCGGCGACGATCTCGTACCCGCCCGGCACGGGCCGCGCCAGCAGCGGCTGGAGGATCCCGTGCTCGCGGATCGACGCCGCCAGCTCCTCCAGCCGCCCCTCGTCGAAAGTCTGCCTGGGCTGCCCGCCCGTCATCGGCCGGAGCTTCTCGATCGGCAGACGGAGCAGTGTTCCGCCCCGCGCCGCGGAGCCCTCCGCGGCCGGGATCAGCGCGCCGAGCCCGCGGCCGAGCGCCCGCCGTCCTTTGTCGACCGGTTCTGCCATGACCGCCCGTGGACCTCCCGAGCCAGCGCAAGGTACCGCTGGCTCCCCACCGCCTGCACGTCCAGCAGCACGGCGGGCTTGCCGAAGGACGGCGACTCGCCGAGCCGCACGTTCCTCGGAATCACCGTCTCGTACACCAAGTCGGGGAAATGCGCCCGCACGTCGTCGGACACCTGTCGCGACAGCGTCGTGCGCACATCGAACATCGTGAGCAGGATCCCCTCGATTCCGAGTCCGGGGTTCAGCGACTGCTGAACCCTGCGGACCGTGTCGAGCAGCGCGCCCAGGCCTTCGAGCGCGTAGTACTCGCACTGCAGCGGTATCAGCACGCCGTCGGCGGCGCAGAGGGCGCCGAGGGTGAGCAGCCCGAGCGACGGGGGGCAGTCGAGGAGGACGTACTCGTAGCCGCCGCGCAGCGGAGCGAGCGCCGATCGCATGCGCGACTCGCGATCCGGCATGTCGACCAGCTCGATCTCGGCGCCGACCAGGTCCCGCGTGGCGGGCAGGAGGTCCAGGTACGCGAGCGACGTCGAGATCACGGCCGACGCCGCGGCGCCCGGATCGAGGATCGCATCGTACGTGCCGCGGCCGACGTCTCCGCGCGCGTAGCCGAGGCCCGACGTGGCGTTCGCCTGCGGGTCGGTGTCGACCAGCAGCGTGCGCTTCTCGGCCAGGGCGAGCGCGGCGGCGAGGTTCACCGCCGTCGTCGTCTTGCCGACGCCGCCCTTCTGGTTCGCTATGGCGATCACCCTGCCCAAGGCCCGCTCCTCCATACTATAGGACATAGGACATAGGACATAGGACGTAGCGCGGCGGCGCCGCAACCAAACGGCGGTCGGCGGTCGGCGGGCGGAACTCGACGGATGGTCAACACCTATGTCCTATGTCCTATCTCCTAGTTTGACACGGGGGATCCGTGTGCGATACTGGCCGCCGATCTTCGAGGATCCGGTCGGGAAAGGAGCGGAACGCCATGTCGAATCACCGTATCGCGATGTGCTTCCCCTTGGTCGTGGTCGCCCTCCTGGCGCTCCCGGCGCCCGCGCGGGGCCAGACCGAGGCCCAGCCGCAGCCTCCAGAGATGCAGCCGCTGGACGACGAGGTTTTCGTGGCGCCTTCGACCGAGGAGGCGGCCGGCGTCCCTGCCGCGGAGGAGGCTGCCGGGGACACCGCGCAGTACGCCGGCGAGGCGCTGAGCTTCAGCGCCGCCACGCTGCGCGGCTCGACCGGCATGTGGCGCGCCTCCAGCGCGCTGACGCCCCCGAAGGGCGCCTTCGGCGTCAGCTTCCACGCCGGTTTCTTCACGACCTCCGGCTGGCTCGTGGGCGCCGAATTGGAGGACGTCGTCCAGGACGACAACAACTACGTGCAGGGCGACGTCGCCTTCTGGTGGTCGCCGCTCGAGTACCTCCAGGCCTTCATGACGGTGTCGAGCTTCGCCAACTCCAACACGATGGAGCGCCCCACGCTGTTCCAGACGCTAGGCGACCTGCGCCTCGGCGCCAAGGGCTACTACCCCGTCGTGCCGTGGTACGCGCTCGGCGGCGAGCTGGGCCTCCTGTTCTACAACCGCGTGGGCGACGTCGCCTTCGAGCCCGAGGCGACCAGCGTCGACATCAGGTTCCTCAACTCGTTCGACTTCCAGCGGATCGACTCCCGCGTCCCGATCCAACTCCACCTCAACTTCTCGTACCTGTTCGACCACTCCAGGTACCTGATCGACGACGTCGAGAGCGCGCGTCGGGAGCGCGGGGACGACCCCTTCATCGGACGCATCGAGCGGTTCGCGCTCGGCGTCAACCGGCTCGACTCGTTCAACTTCGCGGTCGGCATCGAGGGGACCCACCCGGCCATCGAGAAGTGGGTGCGCCTCGGGGTCGAGTGGAACCTCGGCATCCCGGTCAACCGCGCCGGCATCGACTACAACTGCCTCCAGAGCCGGTACCTCGGCGACGACTCGTGCCTCGACATCGAAGGGATCGCCGCCTTCCCCCAGACGCTCACGATCGGCGTGCGCGGTTCGCCGCCGATCCGCGGGCTCTCGCTCGATGCGGCCGTGGATGTCGGCCTGACGGGCGTCGACACGTTCGCCCGCGAGGTGGCCCCGACGCCGCCGTGGAAGATGCTGTTCGGCATCAACTACGCCTTCGACCTGTCGGACTACGAGGTGGAGCGCGTGTGCCCCGATTGTCCGCCGCCCCCGCCGCCGCCGCCCCCGCCGCCGACGATCGCCGGGTCGGTGGTCGAGGAAGGGACGCAGGCGCCGATCCCGAGGGCGATGGTCACGTACGTCGGGCGCGAGCGCACCGGCATGGTGGCGGACAGCCGCGGCAAGTTCGAGTCCGGACCGCTCGACGCCGGAGAGTACGTGCTGGGCGTCTCCGCGGACGCCTACTTCGAGGGCCGCTGCTCGGTCAACGCGCTGGAGCCCGCGACGCCGGTGACCTGCTCGCTGCGACCCACGCCGCGCGTCGGGACGATCGTCGGGCGGGTGCTCGATTCCGAGGGCGCCGGCATCGCCGGCGTGACGGTGACGGTGCAGGCGGCGGCGCCGGTCGAGGGGCAGATCCCCCCGCCGGTGACGACGGGCCCGGACGGCGGCTTCACGTTCGAGCTTCCGGCCGGGCAATACGTGGTCGCCGCGGAGCACGAGCAGTACCTCCTGCGCCAGAAGCAGGTCGAGATCGCTGCCCGGGCGCGCCTGGAAGTCGAGATCACGCTGGCCAAGAAGCCCCGCCGCTCCAACGTGCGAGTCGATCGCGAGCAGATCCGGATCCGCAAGCAGATCAACTTCGAGACCGACTCGGCGATCATCAAGGGGGCCGAGTCGTTCGCGATCCTCGACGAGGTCGCCGACGTCATGCTGCGCAACCAGCAGATCACGCTGGTCGAGGTGCAGGGCCACACCGACAGCCAGGGCGAGGACGACTACAACCTGCGGCTGTCGCAGTCCCGCGCCGAGTCCGTCGTGCAGTACCTGATCGACTCCGGCGTCTCCCCGAGGCGGCTGACGGCACGCGGCTTCGGCGAGACCGTGTCGATCGCCCCGAACGTGACCCGGGCGGGCCGCGCCAAGAACCGCCGCGTCGAGTTCCACATCCAGGGACAGGAATGAAGCTCGCCGGGCGCCCGCGCTCGACGTGGCGCCTGGCGCCGATCCTCGCGCTCGCGGGGCCCGCCGCCTGGGCCGGCGTCGTCCGCATCGTGCCGCTGCCCGAGTTCGTCTCGCGAGCGGCCGTCATCGCCGTCGCACAGGCCGAATCGTCCGAGAGCCGCTGGGAGAACGGACGGATCGTCACGTACACGACCGTCGTGGTGCGGCAGCCGGTCCGCGGAGCGGCCGACGGGACGCGCCTCGCGATCGGGACGCTCGGCGGCGAGGTCGGCGGGATCGGGCAGCGCGTGTTCGGCGAACCGCGCCTGCGGGTGGGCGAACGGTACCTCGTCTTCCTCGAGCGGCCGGACGGGCGGGATTGGTGGCGCCCGGTCGGGATGGCCCAGGGGATTCTGCCCGTCGTCGAGGGGCCCGCGGGGGACGTGGTGGAACCGAACGCCGATTTGTGCGCGGCGGCGGGCCACGCGGCCGGCACGTCCGTCTCTCCGTGGCTGTCGTCGCCCCGCCCGCTGGCCGAGGCGCTCGCCGACGTGCGCGCCGAGGTCGCCCGTGCGTCCCGCTAGCATGGTTCCCGCCGGAATCCGCGGCCCGGCGGCGATCCTGGCGGCGTGCGTCCTGCTCGCCGCCGGCCCCGCCGCGGCCTGGCGGCAGGCGCACACGACGCCGCAGCAGCCCGGCGATCCCACCTACCCGCTGCACGTCGCGTCGACGTGCGTGCGCTACTCCATCCACCGCGACTGCTCGGCCGACGTGACGTTCGAGGAGTGCCTGGCGGCGATCGACGGCGGAGTACGGGCGTGGACCGACGCGGACTGCTCGTACATCCGGTTCGAGCCGACCCCGCCGGCGTCGTGCTGCCGCGTCGGCTACGTCCACGACGGCCCGAACGCCAACTGCATCATGTGGCGCGAGGCCGAGTGGCCGGACGATCCGACATACCCCCCGGACGCCGTGGCCCTCACGACGCTGACCTACGACCGCGCCGACGGCAGGATCCTCGACTCGGATGTCGAGTTCAACGGCGCCGCGTTCACGTTCGCCGCCGACGGCAGGGCCGGCGTGTACGACATCCGGAGCACGATGGCCCACGAGGCGGGGCACATGATCGGCCTCGACGAGTCGGAGGTGCGCGAGGCGACGATGTGGCCGTTCACGTTCCCGGGCGAGACCCACAAGCGGGACCTCCACGCGGACGACATCGAGGCCGTGTGTACGATCTACCCATCCGCCCGGGATCCGAACGCATGCCGCGGCCCCATCGGCGGCCTCGACCTGGTCTGCCGCCCGCCGGATGACGGGTGCGGGTGCCGGAGCGCGCCCGCTCGCGGGCCGGCGGGCGCCGCCGCGGCGCTCGCCCTCGCCTG
>CAMTWF010000375.1:0-8802 GCA_947085355.1 uncultured delta proteobacterium | reverse complement strand
TCCCTGAAGCCCGAAGCCTGAAGTCGGTTTCTCTTGACCACCGCTTGACGGCGTGGCTACGGTCGGCGCCGCCTGGTTCGTGGCGCGGGCATCTTGCCCGCAACGCATGGAGGACGGATCATGACTCGCGGACTTCACGCCGACCGAATCGCGCGCCTGGGCACGGAGAACGCCTTCAAGATCGGAATCGACATCCGGCGGTGCGAGGCCGCCGGAATGCACGTCATCAAACTCAACCTCGGCGAGCCGGACTTCAACTCGGCCGCGCCCATCAACGATCGCGCCAAGAAGGAGATCGACGCCGGCAACTCGCACTACTGCGACCCGCAAGGCCTGTTGCCGTTCCGGGAGACGATCGCCCGGCAGGTCTCGGAGACGCGCGGCCTGAAGGTGGACCCCGACGAGATCGTGGTGACGCCCGGAGCCAAGCCGCCGATCTTCTACACGATGATGGCGTACGTGAACCCCGGCGACGAGGTGATCTACCCGAGCCCCGGGTTCCCGATCTACGAGTCGTGCATCACGTTCGCCGGCGCCGGGCCGGTGCCGCTGCACCTCGAGGAGTCGCGCGGCTTCCGGTTCAGCGCCGCCGACATCGAGAAGCTGATCACGCCCAGGACGAGGGTGATCATGCTCAACAGCCCGTCCAACCCGACCGGCGGCGTCCTCACCAGGCAGGACATCGAGGAGATCGCCGAGGTGATCCGCGACAGGTGCGACGAGTCGGTGCGCATCTACTCGGACGAGGTGTACGAGTACATCATCTTCGAGGGCCTCAAGCACCACTCGATCGCGCAGTGCAAGGGGTTGCGCGAGCGCACCGTCCTGGTCTCGGGGCACTCCAAGACGTTCGCCATGACCGGTTGGCGCCTCGGGTACGCCGTCCTGCCGAACAAGGAGGAGGCGCTCGTCTTCAAGAACCTGAACGTCAACATCTTCTCGTGCACGCCGCCGTTCATTCAGCTCGCCGGCAAGGAGGCCTACGACAACAGGGCGCTCGACCCGATCGTCGCCGACATGGTGCGCCAGTTCGAGGTGCGGCGGGACTACGTCGTCGGGGCGCTGGGCGCGATCCCGGGCGTCACGTGCGCCAAGCCGATGGGCGCCTTCTACGCCTTCCCGAACGTCGCCGGCCTCTGCGAGTCGCTGGGCGTCCTGCGGGCCTACGACGGGCTGCCGCCGGAACGGAAGGCGATGACCAGTCCCTCCACGATGTTCCAGCTCTTCGCCCTCTACCGCCACGGCGTGGCCACCATGGATCGCAACTCGTTCGGGAAGATCGGCGCCCAGGGCCGCCACTACCTCCGCCTCTCGACGGCGAACGACATGGAGTCGCTCAAGGAGGGCGTCCGGCGCATCACGGCGGCCGGCGCCGACCGGAAAGGCTTCGAAGACTACTTCCGCAAGGGCGAGAACCTGGGGTGGTGACGGGAAAGATGGAGCGAAGATGGCGCTGATCGACTCGAAGACCGGAAAGATCCGCAGGGAGTACGACGTCAAGGCGCTCGAGGAGGCCGCCAGGCTCATGCGCGGCTACAACCTCGCCGCGCTCGCGTGCGCCGGCTCCGGCCACGCCGGAGGCACGCTGTCGGCGATGGACGTCACCGCCGCGCTGTACCTCAAGGTGGCGAATATCGATCCCGAGAACCCCGACTGGCCGGATCGCGACCGGATCATCTGGTCGACCGGGCACAAGGCGCCCAACGTGTACATCGGACTCGCGATGGCGGGCGCGTTCCCCATCGAGGACGTGGCCCTGCTGCGCCGGCTCGGCTCGCCGTACCAGGGCCACCCGCACTGGCTGAAGGTGCGGGGGGCCGAGGCTTCGACCGGCTCGCTGGGCCAGGGCCTCTCGATCGGCGTCGGCATCGCCATCGCCGGCAAGCTCGACGGGAAGAAGCACCGCGTCTTCGCGATCAACGGCGACGGCGAACTTCAGGAAGGCCAGATCTGGGAGGCCGCGATGTCGGCCGGGCACTTCGGCCTCGACAACCTCGTCTCCATCGTCGACAAGAACCGCCTCCAGATCGACGGCTGGGTCAGCGACGTGATGGACGTCGATCCGCTGCCCGACAAGTTCCGCGCCTTCAACTGGCACGTCGTCGAGTGCGACGGGCACGACATGGCCGGTCTGCTGCAGGCGTTCGACGAGGCGGCGCGGACCAAGGGGAAACCGACCGTCATCATCGCCCACACGGTCAAGGGCAAGGGCGTCGACTTCATGGAGAACGTCGCCGGGTGGCACGGCAGGGCTCCCACCGTCGACGAGGCGAAGAAGGGAATCGAGCAGCTCGGCCTGGCGGGCCGAATCGACCTGGACCGCATGCTGCGGATCGCCGCCGACCACCAGAAGGGGGTCGATGCGCGCGTCGAAGCGGCGATGCCCAAGTTCTCCAAGGACTACTGGTGGAACAAGCAGCCAGTCATGAAGGTCGAGATGGACCCGACCCGCATGGGCTACGGCAGGGCGCTGCAGGAGTGCGGGGCCGACGAGCGCGTGATGTGCATCGGCTGCGACATCTCCGGATCGATCACGATCAGCAAGTTCTACGAGGGCCACCCCGATCGGGCGCCCAAGGGGAAGGAACTCCGGCGCTTCGTGTCGCTCGGGATCGCAGAGCAGAACGCCACGGGCGTCGCCGCCGGCCTTGCCAAGGAGGGGAAACTCCCGACCTTCGGCACGTACGGCGTCTTCGCCTCCGCCCGCAACCTCGACCAGTTCCGCACCACCGTGGCGTACGGCGACTTCAACGTGCTGGTCGCCGGCGCCCACGGCGGGATCTCCGTCGGTCCCGACGGCGCCACCCACCAGGCGCTCGAGGACATCTCCAACATCGCCATCGTTCCGGGCGCCATCGTCGTCGTCCCGTGCGACTCGATCGAGACGTACAAGGCGACGCGAGCCCTGCTGATGGACGTCAGGGGACCGAAGTACCTGCGCTTCGCCCGCGAGGCGACGCCCATCGTCACGATCGACGCGACGCCGTTCACCGTCGGGAAGGCCAACGTGATCCGACTGCGCGCCGTCAAGGAGAGGATGATCGAGGCGTTCGAGACGGCGCCGGCCGAGCGGTACAAGGGCAAGGGCGACAAGCTGGCGATCGTAGCCTGCGGGCCGATGGTCCCCGAGGCGATGCGAGCGGCCTGGATTCTCAAGGAGGAGAAAGGCTGGGACACCCGCATCATCAACCTGCACACGATCAAGCCGCTGGATGTGGCGGCGATCGCCGCCGCCGCCCGCGAGTGCGAGGCGGTGATCACCGCCGAGGAACACCAGATCGGCGGCCTCGCGCACCCCGTGGCCATGGCGGTTCTCGGAGCGGTCGGAGGCGGCCGCGCCCCGAAGTTCGGCACGATCGGGATCAAGGACCGCTTCGGCGAGTCCGGCGCGGCGTGGGAGCTGGTCAAGGAGTTCGAGGTGGCCGCGGAGCACATCGCGGCGAAGGCGATTCAACTGCTCGGGTGACCCGCGCGCCCCGATCTGGACGGGCGGTAGGGCAACGAAGCCCACGGCCGCGCGAAGGGCGGCGCCGTGAGTTGGCAATCGGCAGCCGTCGTCCTCGCTTGCCCCGCCATCGCCTTGGCCGACCACCCCTGCGACGAACGCGACTGGGCCGCCATCTCGGCCGTCGTCCTCGAACGCCACGGCGCGGCCGGATCGATCGAGCCCGGCTCGCCCGAGGCCGCGGAGATCATCGCGGAGATCGCCGAGGCTGTCGGTTGCATCCCCGAATACGATGATCTGTCCGCCGCGGCCGACCGGTCCCCGGCGGCGTTCGCGGCGGCAGCCGGCGGGCCCGACGACGCGGAAGCGGCGCAGGACCCCGCGGGCGCCGGCCCGGGAGCGGGAGCGGGAGCGGGAGTGGGAGCGGGAGCGGGGACAGAAGACGGGGAGTACCTCTACCCGCGCGACGAGCCATCGCTGCAAGAGACTCTCGACGCCGCCGTGGCTGCCGCAGGGCTCGACCCGTCGGAGGAGATCGGCATCGAGCGGGACGCGGGCTGGGCGGCGCTCCTGCCGAGCGTGCGCTTGACCGTCCGGCGCGACTGGGAGCACGACCGGTCGCTCGACCTGCGCTACAACGGCTATGATGCTTTTGGCATCGACACCGACGACGACCTGGAGTTCTCGGTCAGTCTTCAGTGGAACCTGTCGGATCTCGTCGCCCCGCCCGTCGCCGTCGCGGCGCGTCGTCTGGCGTTGCAGGCCGAGTCGGCGCGCAGGGCGCTGCGGTTGGCCGTTGCAGCGACCTATGTAGAACGCCGCCGGCTTCGTCTACAATGGGAGGCGACGCCGCCGGAGGCGGCCGGGGAGCGGGCGGCGATCGCGGCGGCGGTCGCCGAGCGGACCGCGCGGCTGGATGCCCTCACCGGCGGGTTCTTCGGGAGGGCTGTCGAGCGGCACCGGGGGGTCGGACGGGACGGGCGATGGAGCAGCGACGGGATCGACGGTACGAGGTGAGCGTCACGGCGGAGATCTTCCTGCAGGACAGGGTGGTGGAGGCGACGACGAGGAATCTCTCCAAGAGCGGCATCTGCTTCGAGTGCGCCCCGGTGCTTTCCGAGGGCGACACGGTGGCAGCGACGCTGTACCTGACGGTGGACGGCATCGAGGACGCATCCACCGCGCCGCTCAAGGTCACGACGCACGTCCAGTGGATCGGCGACATCAAGGACGGGCTGCTGCTGGTCGGCGCCGAGTTCGTGAACCTCGACAACTCCGCCCGCAAGACACTCGACGGCTACCTGGAGGCCCTCGGGGGATCGTAGGCCCTCCGCCTCGCCCAGGGCGCACGGGAAGCGGGCGATTCACGGCGCGGTGCGGGTGCAGTTGGGCTCGCAGCCGTCGCCGGCGACGTCGTTGCCGTCGTCGCAGCCCTCGCCGGACTCGACGAGGCCGTTACCGCAGATCGGAACCGCGGGGCGCACTTGCACGCAGGCGTTGAGCGCGGGGTCGCAGGCTTCCGGGCAGACCGGCGGCGCGCCGGCGACGCACGAGCCGGCGGTGCATCTCTCGGAACCGTTGCAGAAGCGGCCGTCGTCGCAATCGGCGTCGGCCCTGCAGGTGCAGGCGACGCCCTCGTCGGCCGTGCCGTTGCAGTCGTTGTCGATCCCGTCGCACAGCTCGGCCGCGCCGGGGAAGATGCGCGGGTCGTCGTCGTGGCAGTCGGCCGCGGCGGCAAAGCCATCCCCATCGCCGTCGGTCGGCGCGGCGGCGCGGCGAACGGCCGGAGCGCCGGCAGAGGCGAGATGGGCCAGCACGTAGGAGTCGGCCTCGACGTGCAGGTCGAGGCGCACGGTGTCGGCGAGGAACCCGCCGAGGCGGACCGAGAAGGACCCGTCGGGCGCGATGCGGGCCTCGACGGGGGCGGTCGGCCGGCTGGCGTTGCGAGCGCGGAGCCGCGCGCCTGGGGTCGCGACGGCGCCGGCGCTGCCGGTCAGTTCGAGAGCCCCGTGCTCTGGGCCGGCGAGCGCGAGGCGGTCGGCGCGCAGGCCCGGAGGGTAGGGGAGCGGCGTGGCGTCGCAGCCGGCGGCGGCTGCGGCAAGGACGGCAACTGCGAGAAGCGGGAACTGCCGGACGGCGCGGCCGCGCGTGCGGCGGCGGTGCGGCGGCGTGGTCAGGGGTCGTACCGAAACACGGGTCGTTGCGCTCATCGTTGCCTCCATCACGCTACCGCACCGCCGGACGCCGCACCACCGATTCCCGCTCCCGCGCGGGGGCTACCGCACGCAGACGCCGGCCGCGCAGCGTTCGCCCGCCGGGCAGAATACCCCGCAGGCGCCGCAGTTGGCCGAGTCCGAGGCGAGGTTCCTGCAGACGTCCGCGCAGCACGTCATGCCGGCGGAGCAGGGACACGCGCACGCGCCCTCCTCGTCGATCGTGCCGTCGCAGTCGTCATCCAGGCCGTTGCAGATCTCGGGGACGGGGACGCAGGTCATTCTGCAGTCGGGCTCGCAGCCGTCGCCGGTCACGTCGTTGCCGTCGTCGCACTCCTCGCCCGGCTCGACGACGCCATTCCCACAAACGCCGCAGCGGAGTCCTTCGTCGGTCAGGCCGTCGCAGTCGTCATCCAGGCCGTTGCAGACCTCCACGGGCGGCTCGCACGAGCCCCACGTGCAATCGGAGCCGCAGGTCCGCATCCCGGTGCTGCCGCAGCTCGTGGTACAAATGCCCGTCGCGCCCTGCTGGCAGGTGAATTCCTCGTCGGTCACACCGTCGCAGTCGTCATCCAGGCCGTTGCACAGCTCCGGATACGGCACGCACCCCCCGGTGCAGACGCTGTCCGCGCAGCGTTCGCCCGCCGGGCACACGCTGCCGCAGACGCCGCAGTTCGCAGGGTCGGCCGACAGGTCGAACCCCTCGTCGATGTTGCCGTCGCAGTCGTCATCGATGCCGTTGCAGACCTCGGTAGCGCGCCCGCAGCCGGGCTCGGACTTGCAGGCGCCGCCGACGCACACCGCACCGGCGGGGCATTCGGCGCCCGGGCCGCACACCCACGGTTCGGGTGCGAAGTCGCACACGCCCTCGACGCATCGCCCGGCCGGGCAGTCGGCGTCCGCGGTGCAGAGCGGCATGCAGTAGCCGTCCACGCACAGCGCCGCCTCGGGACAGTTCCCGTCCGACGCGCACGACACCGCGCGGGCCGTCGAGCCCGGCCGGTCGTTGCCCGAGTCCTCGCACCCAGCCACCACCGCCCATGCGGCCAGGGCCACGGCCCCAGCCAAACCCGCCACCAAACACCTCATCGTCGTTGTCCTCATCGAGAATCCTCCTGCCCTTCCTTGGGCATCATTGGTCGGCCATGCACCCCGCCCCATGCGGGACACCGACCGACACAGCCTCGCCGGGCCAACGGAGCGAACCGCGTGCCAAGTGACCTCGCGAAAACCGCTGTGATTACCGATGGCATTCCGGCTGCGGCGCAGCTACTTGTAAAGTCTGTGGACATGATGTAAAGACAGCGCAACATGCGGCTCTTCGGCCGATACGAGGTTCTGCGACGACTTTCGGATGAGGACGTCTACCTCGCACACGACATCCTGGAGGAACCGAGCGGCTGTGCCGCGAGGTTCCGCGGGGGTCCAGGGGACGGTGAGGCGCTCGGCGCCGAACAGCCGCCCGGTACAGAGGATCACGGCGCCCCGGCGGGGCGTCCGGAGGTGGTGCTCAAGCAGGTACGTCCGGGCGGCGAACGGACACCCGAGGAGTTGGCCCGCGAGTTCCGGACGCTCGTCGCCCTGGCCCACCCCGCCATTGTGCGCGTCCTGGACTTCGGCGGCGACGCCTCCGGCGCCTGCTACATCACGATGGAGCCGGCGCCGGGCGAGACGCTCGATGTCGTGTTCCCCGGCGCCGCGCCCGCCGCGGTCCGCGCGCTGCTCGTCCAGGCACTCGAAGCCCTCGCCCACGCGCACCGCTGCGGCGTGCTCCACGGCGACCTCAAGCCGGCGAACATCATCGCCAGGACGGCCCCCGACCCGCGCCTCGCGCTCGTCGATTTCGGCCTCGCCCGCGCCGTCTCCGGCGCCGACCTGCCGGCCGGCGGAACGCCGGGCTTCGTCGCTCCCGAGATCCTCGCAGGCGGTCGTCCTTCCGTCGCCGCCGACCTCTGGGCGCTCGGCGCCGCCTTCCACGCCGCGCTGACCGGCGCGCCGCCCGACGCGGCCGTCGCATCCCTCCTCGCCGACCTCCTCGCCCGCGATCCCGCCGCCCGCCCGGTCGATGCCGTCGCGGCCCTGCGGCGCCTCGGCGCTTCGCCCCCGCCCACGGCCGCGACGCCGCTCCCCTTCGTCGGCCGCCGCGTCGACCTCGATCTCCTCACCGGCCGGCGCCCCGGCGTGACGCTCCTCCGCGGGCCGGACGGCAGCGGCAAGAGCCGCCTCATGCGCGAGGTCCGCTGGCGGCTCCAAATCGACGGACGCCTCGTCGTCGAGGCCCGCCACCTCCCCGGCGATCCGCGGCCGCTGGGACCGCTGCCGGGACTGCTGCGGCGGCTCGCCGCCCTGGCCGAGCACGAGCACGAGCACGATGAAGAGGACTCGGTGGTGGACGATGTCGAGTCGGCCGCGGAGCGCGCGATGGCCGACCTCCTGGCCGCACGCGACCTGGCCCCCGTCGTCCTCGTCGACGACGCCGATCTCGCGAGCCCCGACGCCGTCGCGTTCCTCTCCGCCCTCGCCCGCGGCTGCACGCTCGATCCCCGCGCCACGATCGTCCTTGCCTCCGCCCCCGGCCCCGTCGCCGACAGCCTGGCCGCCCTGCCCGGAATCGACGTGCTCGACCTCGGGCCGCTCGACACCGCCGAGATCGCCGCGCTCGTCGCCGCCTCTTTGGGCCGCTCCGACGAGCGGCTGGCGCGGGAGATCTACGAACGCAGCGGCGGCCTGCCGCTCCTGGCACTCGAACTGCTCCGCGCGCTCGGGGAGCGCACCGAGCGCGGCGAGGTCGACCTGTCGGCGCGCCGCCTGCCCGCCGACGTAGACGTGGAGGCGGCGCTGCGCGCGGCGGCGGCGCTGGCCGGGCGCGGCGCCGCGCGTGCGGCGTTCGAACTGCTCGAGTCAGTGCGTCCTGCGATCGGCGCGGCGGCGGTGTCCGAACCCCGGCATGCTCTGGCCTGGGCGGAGATCGCCGCGCAGGCCGGGGAGCACGCCGCGGCGCGCACGATGCTCGAGGCGCCGGCGGATCACCCGGACCGAGCGGTACGCGGCGCGGCTCTCCTGGCCCTCGGCGAGGCGATCGAACGCCTCGGCGAGCTGGCCGCCGCCCGTGCCCGAGATCGGAAGAGCGTCGTGTAGGGAAAG
>CAMTWF010000374.1:0-18648 GCA_947085355.1 uncultured delta proteobacterium | reverse complement strand
CGATCACCGATTTCGTCCTCATCCCCAAGCTCGAGATCGAGTTCGGGCCGGGACTCACCGTGATCACCGGCGAGACCGGAGTGGGGAAGTCGGTCCTCCTCCAGGCGGTCCGGCTGCTCCTGGGCGATCGCGCCGACGCCGGCGCCGTGAGGGCCGGAGCGGACCGCGCCGTGATCGAGGCCGTGTTCGATCCGCCCGGCGATCACCCCGCGCGCGCGGCGCTGTCGGAGCGCGGGTACGAACCGGCGGACGAACTGCTGATCCGGCGGACCGTGGCCGCGCGACCCGGGGCGCGAGGGCAGGCGTCGATCGACGGCAGGATGACGACCGCGGCGATCCTCCGCGAGATCGCCGCCGGCCTGGTCGCCGTCTCCAGCCAGCACGAGCAGCGCACGCTGTCGGACCCGGCGACGCACCAGGACCTCCTGGACGCCTTCGCCGGATCCGGCGCGCTCGCGGCCGACGTCGCCGCGCGGCACCGCGCGCTCGCCGCCGCCCACCGGAGGCGCGACGAGATCGTCCGCGAGCATGCGGGGCGACTCGAGAAGGCCGACTGGCTTCGGGAGAGGGTGCGCGAGCTTCAGCGCGCGGCGCTGCGGCCCGGCGAGATCGCCGAACTCGAGGCCGACTCGGCCGCCGCGCGCGCCGGCGCGCGGCTCGCCGGCATGCTCGAACGCGCCGCCGAGGCGCTGTCGGATGCCGAGGAGGGCTCGTCGGCGACGGCGCGCCTCGCCCGCGCCCAGCAGGCGCTCGACGAGGCCGCCGCGGTGGACCCCAGGCTGCGGCCGATCGCGGCGGCTGCGGCCGAGGCGCGGGCCGTCGCCCAGGACGCGGCGCGCGATCTGGCCGCCTACCGCGACCGCGCGGCGCACGACCCCGCGCGCCTGGAGGCGATCGAGGACAGGCTGCACCTGCTGCGCCGGCTCGTGCGGGCCCACGGCGGCACCGAAGAGGCCGCGCTCGCAAGGATCGACGAGATGCGCGCCGAACTCGATCTCGTGGACCGCCACGACGACCACTGCACCGCGGCCGAGGCCGCCGCCGCCGCGGCCGAGACGGCGCTGGACGAGACCGCGCGGGACCTGTCGGCGGCCCGCTCGAAGGCCGCGCGCCGCTTCGCCCGCGAGGTGACCGCCGGCCTGGCGCGGCTCGGCATGGACGGAGCCTCGGTCGACGTCTCCCTCCGGCCCGCCGCGGACGGCATCCCCGTGCGAGGGCGCCCCGTGGGAGCCCGCGGCGCGGAGGACGTCGAGCTGCTCTTCGCGCCGAACCGCGGCGAGGGCGCCAGGCCGCTCGGCCGCATCGCCTCCGGCGGCGAACTGTCCAGGCTCCTCCTGGCGGTCAAGCGCGTCCTGGCGGGTCGCGAGCCGGTCGCGACCTACCTGTTCGACGAGGTCGACTCGGGCGTCTCGGGCGAGGCGGCCCGCCGCGTCGCCGCCGCCATCCGCGACGTCGCGCGGCACCACCAGGTGATCTGCGTGACCCACTTGCCCGCGGTGGCCGCCAGGGCCGATCATCACCTGGAGGTCGAGAAGATCCTCGATGCGGGCCGGACGGTCACCCGCATCAGGACTCTCGACCGCAACGGCCGCGTGGAGGCGATCGCGCGGCTCGTCGGCGGCGCCGAGCCGGGCCCCAAGGCCGTCGCGGCGGCCGCCGAGATGATCCGCCGCGCCGGCACGGAGGAGGAGTGATGGACCTGCGAGCGAAGCGGGAAGCGCTGTCCAGGGTCGAGATCTTCGCGCGCTGCAAGCGCGGGGACCTCAAGACGATGGCCAGGACGTGCCAGGTCGTGCGGTACGCGCCGGGAGAGGTGCTGTGCCGGCAGGGCGAGCGGGGCGTTGCGCTGTTCGTGATCGTGGAGGGCGGCGTGCGCATCGTGGAAGAGATGGAGGACGGGCGCACGGTCGTCGTCGGGACGCTGGGCCCCGACGCGGCCGTCGGCGAGATGGCGGTAATCGACGGCGAGGAGCGCATGGCGACCGTGGTCGCCCACGAGCCGACCGTGTGCCTGACCATGACCGCGTGGGATCTGAAGGCCGTCATCCGGGACCGCCCCACGGTCGCCATGGACATACTCGTGACCGTCGTGCGCAGATTCCGGACCACGACGCTCGAACTGCGCCAGGCGCGCCGGTCCCTGACGGGGTAGACCATCTCGGAGTTCGGACTTGGGCGGGCACGGACCAGACGAGATCGCGGGCGAGACGATCGACCGGGCGCGGGCGGCGCTCCGCCGCGCGGTCCTGGCGGCGCACGGCACGGCGGCGGCCGGCCCCGGCCCCGATGTCCCCGGCGCCGCGTTCCGCGCGATCGATCCGGTCGAGGTCGGCCGCGAGATCGGGGGCCTGCTCTTGGGCCCGCGCGCCGGCGATGGGCTGGAGGAACTGCGGGCGTGCGGGGCGCTCGGCGCGATCCTCCCCGAGGTCGAAGCAATGGTCGGGCTGCACGAGGAGGCGCCGGAACCGGAGCGGCCGGGCTACGGCGCCGCGGGCAGGTACCGCCACAAGGACGTCTGGGCGCACACGAAGCAGGTGGTCGATCAGTCCGAGCGTCGCCCTGCCGTGCGATGGGCCGCGCTGTTGCACGACGTCGGCAAGCCCGAGACGCGGTCGGTCGACGAGCGCGGGGAGGTGCACTTCCTCGGTCACGCCGAGGTCGGCGCGGCGATGACGCGCCGGATCGCCGGACGGCTCGGCCTGCCGCGCGACCTCGGCCGGGCCGTGCGATTCCTGGTGCGGCACCACCTCCGGGCGAACCATTACGATCCTTCGTGGACCGACTCGGCCGTGCGGAGGTTCGCTCGCGAGATGGAGGAGCACCTGGACGACCTGCTGGCGATCTCCCGCGCCGACATCACGACCAAGCGGGCCGATCGCCGCGCGCACGGCCTCGGGGCGCTCGACGAACTCGAACGCCGCTTCCGCGCCATCGTGGAGGCGGACTCCAGGCCGGTCGCGCTGCCCAAGGGCCTCGGAACCGCCCTGATCGAGACGTTCCGGATGCCGCTTGGCCCCGCCGTGGGCAAGTTGCGGAAAGCGCTTCAGCAGGCGGCCG
The DNA here is from genome assembly GCA_947085355.1 of uncultured delta proteobacterium. Lineage (GTDB taxonomy): Bacteria > Myxococcota_A > Polyangia > DRWM01 > JAAZOP01 > CAMTWF01. The sequence continues at coordinate 15,591 of CAMTWF010000374.1, read as the reverse complement.
AACGCGGCGATCTGCCCATGCAGGCCCCGTACGACGTGTACGTCGCCTACGCCCGCGAGCACCTGTCCGACCTGATCGGCGCCGCGCCGCCCGCGGCCGGGAATGACGACGATGCGTAGCGCGGCGCCGCCGCGCCGCGAGAGGTAGGAACATGGTTCGCAGGGCCTTCATCGCCGCGGTCGCCGCGACGTGCGCGACGCTGCTCCCGGCGCCCGGCGCCCGCACGGAGGCGTCGCCGGCCGGCGCGCGCCGCGACGGGCCGGGGACCGAGATCGAACGGATCGTGCGCGACTCGCCACTGCGCGCCGGCGCGGGCCGGCGCGCCAGGATCGGCGCGTGCGTCGTCGATCTGGCCACCGGAGAGACGGTGTACGAGCACGGCGCGGACGAGGCGCTGAACCCGGCCTCCAACGTCAAGCTCTTCGTCGCCGCCGCCGCGCTGCGCCGCCTCGGCGCCGCGTTCACCGCGGCGACCGTGCTGCTCGGGACCGTGGACGGCGATGCGATCCGCGGCGACATCGTGCTCCGCGGGCGCGGCGACCCGACGCTCCGCAGCGAGCATCTCTGGGCGATGGCGCGCCGGGTCCGGGCGCGCGGCCTGGTGCGCGTGACCGGCGGGATCGTCGTGGACGACTCGTACTTCGACGACCGCCGCCTGCCGCACTCGTTCGACTCGCGCCCCGACGAGGACTCCGCGTTCCGCTCGCCGGTCGGCGCGGCGTCCGTCGACGCCAACGCGATCGAGGTGTTCATCGGCCCGGGGCCGGTCGCGGGGACCCCGGCCGTCGTCGCGTCCTACCCCGTCGGGTTCCTGGCGGTGACGAACGAGGCCGTGACGACGCCGGGCGGACGCAACGCCCTTCGGCTCTTCGCGCGAGCCTCCGGCGACCGCACGGCGGCGCGCGTGTGGGGCAGCGTCGGAGTCGAGACGCCCTTTGCGGGCTATCGCCGCAGGATCGACGACCCGGTCCTCTTTGCCGGCACGGCCCTGCGGGAGGCGCTCGCGGCCGCGGGCGTCGAGGTGGCCTCGAGCCCGATACGCCGCGGCCCGGCCCACGAAGGCGCCGTAGAGATCGCGCGCCACGTCTCCGAGCCGCTCGGCGCGTGGCTCCGGCATCTCGGCAAGGAATCGAGCAACTTCCACGCCGAGCAGCTCCTGCGCATCCTCGGCGCCGAGGGGAAGGGCGCGCCGGGCGCCGCCGAGGCGGGCGCGGAGGTGGTGCTGGAGGCGCTTGCGGAGATGGGCGTCGACACCGCCCGCATCTCGATCCGCAACGGCTCCGGCCTGTACGACGGCGGCAGGGCCCCGGCGCGCGCGGTCGCGGCGGTGCTGGCGGCGGCGTACGCCGACCCGCGGATCCGGCCGGAGTTCCTGGCCCACCTCTCGATCGCCGGCGTCGACGGCACCGCCGGGACCCGGATGCGCGGATCGCCCGCCCGCGGGCTCGTGCGGGCCAAGACCGGGACCCTGGCGGGCGCGTTCGCGCTGTCCGGGTACGTGCTGGCCCCGCAAGGGCACGGCGGCTACGCCTTCTCGACGATCGTCAACGACGCCGCGGGGCAGGCGACCGCCGCGCGAAACCTCCAGGACTCGATCGTGCGGGCGCTGGCCGACCACGCGTCGCGGTGATCCGTTCACTGGGGGCGCCGCCCTGGACGTGGACGTGGACGTGGACGTGGACGTGGACGGATACCGCCGTCACGAGTGACAGAACCCGCCGCCGGGGCGGTGGATCTTCGCGCGGGCCAGGAAGTCGGCGGCGATGACGTCGATCTGGGAGATCGGCACGTCGAGCGCCGAGGGGTCGCTGGCGTAGGGCCTGCGGCCGTACTGCCGCGCCAGATCCTCCACGTAGCGGAACTTCTCCATCAGCGCCGGCCGGTCGCCGTACCGCTCGGCCCACCCGGACGCCGGATCCAGCCAGGTCTGGAAGGTGATCGCGAAGTCCTCGTCGGGATGCTTCAGGCAGTGCAGGCAGATGTAGCGGCCCGAACGGAACCGCCGTCGCGCGTCGGCGTCCGGCTTCCAGTCGCCGTCCGGATACGTGCGGTAGAAGCTCCCGCGCAGCTCGAACAGACGCCTGAACCCCGGCAGGCGGTACAGGCGGTGCACGTAGCAGAAGGCGTGTCCCGCCTCGTGGCGCAGCGTGCGGTGGATCTCCTCGACGGGCCGGACCAGATGGCCGAACCGTCGCGCGAGATTCGGGACCTGCCCGATCGCCTCGACCCACCGCAGACCGACGTTGCACGTCCCCTCGACGCAGCCGTAGCCGTCCGACAGGTACCACCGGGGGCGCAGGACGATTCCCCGTCCGAGGATCTCGCGCCGCAGCCTGCGGAACAGCGGCTCGAAGACCGATCCCCGCAGCGTCAGGCCGAGCCGGTTGACCGGCATCGAGAAGACGTCGCGACGCGCGTTCACGGGAAGGGCCGACTCCAGGCAGTCACGGAAGCCATCATGTCACGCCGTCCGCGGGCCGTCCATGAGCCCGTCCCGAATCGTCCCGAATCGAGGCGGGGGGCCGGTCCCTCCTCCTTGCCACCTGCCGGGCAGCGTGGTGATATGCCGCCACGGGCGGGGCAGCGAAGGAACCTCGCGGCTCTGCCGCGAGGTTCCGCAGGGGTCCGGGGGGCGTCAAGCCGCGAAGCGGCGGACTGCCCCCCGGTACGGAGGACCGCAGGTGAAGACGCCGTCGGAAATGAGCGCCGAGGAATACGCGCGCCTGGGCCTCATGTCGGGCCTCGAAGTGCACACGCAGCTCGCGACGCTGAGGAAGCTCTTCTGCCGCTGCCCGGTGCGCCGGTACTCGCCGCGCTACGACGCCGAGATCCTCCGGCACATGCGCCCGACGCTGTCGGAACTCGGCGAGTACGACGGCACGGCGCTGATGGAGTTCAAGACCCGCAAGAACATCGTCTACAGGCTCAACCGCGACACGGTCTGCACCTACGAAATGGACGACGCGCCTCCGTTCGAACTCAACACGGAAGCGCTGGACATCGCCCTGGAGATAGCCCTCCTGCTCGACCTGAACCTCGTCGGCGAGCTTCACGTCGCGCGCAAGCAGTACCTCGACGGGTCGATCCCCACCGGCTTCCAGCGGACGATGATCCTGGGCGTCGACGGGTGGATCGTCTGCCGCGGGCGCCGCATCGGCGTACGGCAGCTCGGGCTGGAGGAGGACGCCTGCCGGGAGGTCTCCGACGTCGGCCACTGCCGGACCTACATGACCGACCGGCTGTCGCTGCCGCTGATCGAGGTGGTGACGGAGCCGGAACTGCGGACGCCGCGCGAGGTCGTCGAGGCGGCGCAGGTGATCCGCCGGCTCACACGATCGACCGGCAAGGTCCACCGCGGCCCCGGCGCGGCCAGGCAGGACGTCAACGTCTCGATCGCGGGCGGAAGCCGGTGCGAGATCAAGGGCGTCGACCGGATCCCCGCGATCGAGAAGCTCGTGCACTACGAGGCGCTGCGCCAGAAGGCGCTGCTCGGAATCCGGGACGAGACGGTGCGGCGAGGCCTGGCCCCGGCCGGCTTCGCGCCGGCGGTGCGCGACGTGACCGGGCCGCTCAAGCACACGGTGTACGCGCCGATCCGTTCGGCGATGGCGCAAGGCGCCCAGGTGCTGGCGGTGCGCCTGCCGGGCATGGAAGGCATCCTGGCCTGGAAGACGGGGCCGGGAGTGCGGTTCGCGCGCGAGTTCGAGGGGCGGGTGAGGGTCGTGGCGTGCCTCGACGCGGCGCCGAACCTGGCCTGGTCGGACGTCGTCGAGTCGTTGTCGGCGCGGCAGTGGGAGCGCGTGCGACGGTTCATCGGCGGCGAGGACCGCGACGCCGTCGTGCTCGTCTGGGGCCCGGCGGACGACGCGCGCACCGCGGCCGGCGAGGTCGTCCTGCGCGCCCGCGAGGCGCTGGCCGGCGTTCCGTGCGAGACCCGCCAGGCCATGCCGGACGGGACGACCGGCTTCGAGCGCATCCTCCCCGGACCCGACCGCATGTACCCGGACACCGACCTGCCGCCGATCGCGCTCGACGAGGAGCGCATCGCGCGGGCGAGGGCGCGCGTCGGCATGCCGCCGTGGACGCGCGAGGAGGCGCTGCGCCGCATGGGCCTGCACGACGAGATGATCGGGCCGCTCATGCTCGACGGCCGCGGCGCCCTGTTCGACCGCGTGGCCCGCGTCCCGGGGACGGAACCGAGCGGCTTTGCCGCGAGGTTCCGTGGGGGTCCGGGGGGCAGTGAGGCGCATGGCGCCGAACAGCCCCCCGGTGCGACGGATCGCGCTGCGGCGTGCGTCGTGCTCACCCAGGTGCTCAAGGCGCTGCGCCGCGAGGGCGTCCCGGTCGGGAGGATCGACGAGCCGCTGCTGGAGCGCCTGTTCCAGATCCACGGTCGGGGGAGATTCCACCGGGAGCGGTTCCCGGCGATCCTTCGGGCGCTCGCGGCGAATCCCGATCGCGACGTGGAGGCCGTCGTCTCCGAGGTCGTCGGCGAGCCGCTCGACGATGCGACGCTCGACGCCGAGATCGACCGCTTGCTGGCCGACGGCGCCTGGCGGAGGGAGGATCCGGGGAAGTCGTTCCGGCTGGCGATGGGCGTCGCGATGCGCGGCGTGCGCGGCCGAGCGGCCGGCGCTCGGGTCGGCGAGCGGGTGCGGGCGCTGGTGGAGGCCGCGTCGGCGCCGGCGGCGGGAGGCGCGCGATGAGCCGGGCGCCGCACCCCGACCGCTACAAGGGCTACCGGGGACCCGCGAAGGAGAAGCTCGCGGCGTTCGGGTGCGGCGTCTGGAGCCGGGTGCGCATCGAGTCGGCGCGCGGCGTCTTCACCGGGCTGGTCCTGCCGAGATCCGAGACGGCCGACGACCGGCACGTCGTGATCAAGCTGGACAGCGGCTACAACGTCGGCATCGCCGCCGGGACGATCGCTCGCATGGAGGAGACGGGCTTCCAGGAGGCGCACTACAAGATCCCGGAGCGCGAGTTCCCGCGGGACCCGTCGAAGCCCGCCGTCAAGCTCTTCGGGACCGGCGGCACGATCGCCAGCAGGCTCGACTACCGGACGGGCGCGGTGATCCCCGCCTTCTCGCCGGGCGAGTTGTACGGTTCGGTCCCGGAGCTGGCCGACGTCTGCAACCTCACGACGGAGAAGCTGTACGCCGTCTTCTCGGAGAACATGGGGCCCGAGCAGTACGTCGGGACGGCGGTGGCGGTCGGGCGCGCCATCGAGGAGGGCTACGACGGAATCGTGATCGGCCACGGCACCGACACGATGCACCACACCGCCGCGATCCTGTCGTTCATGGTGCAGGACCCGCCCGTCCCGATCGTCATGGTCGGTTCGCAGCGATCCAGCGACCGGCCGTCGTCCGACGCCGCGCTGAACCTGATCAACTCCACCAAGACGGCGGCCGAGAGCGACATCGCCGAGGTGCTGGTCTGCATGTTCGGGCCGACGTCGGACGAGTACTGCCTGCTGCATCGCGGCACCCGCGTCCGCAAGATGCACTCGAGCTGCCGATCGACCTTCCGCACGATCGGCGACATCCCGGTCGGGATGGTCGACCCTCGGCACATCGTGACGTTCCGCGAGGACTACAAGCGCCGTCGCAAGGATCGCAGCGTGCGGATCGACACGGTCTTCGACGACCGCGTATCGATCGTCTACTACTACCCGAACATGAAGCCGGACATCGTCGATGCCCTGGTCGACCACGGCTACAAGGGCATCGTGATCGCCGGCACCGGCCTCGGCCACGTCAACAAGCCGCTCTACCCGGCGCTGCGTCGCGCGGCGGACGCCGGCGTCCACATGTACATGACCGTCCAGACGCTGTGGGGCTACGTGCAGATGTACGTCTACGACACCGGCCGGGACATCATGGACCTCGGCGTGGTCCCCGCGGCCAACATGCTCCCCGAGACGGCCTACATGAAACTCTGCTGGGCGCTCGGCCACTCGCACGATCGCGAGGAGGTCAAGCGGATCATGCTGACCCCGGTCGCGAACGAGACGCTCGATCGCGAGCCGCCCGACGGGTACCTCATCTACCAGGGCGGGATCCCCGAGGTGGAGGAGTTCATCGCGCGGTACCGGAAGTAGGCATAGGTGCCAACCCGGCGCGTCCCGCTCCCGCTCCCGTTCCCCTGTCGTTGTGTGGCGACTGTAGCATCGCGGTGGTGGCGCGGCCGGATCCGCCGACCACGAGCACGCGGAGCACCGCGAGGTCCGGGCAAGGCGCGGCGGATGGTCCGCACGCCGGCGGCTCCTCCCGCTTGCAGGAACGGTATTCGTTCACCCGCGGGCGCTACTCCGGCGCCGTCTCCTCGCCCCCGCCCGGCCGCCGCTTGGGGCGCGGGCCGGGCTTGCCCCGCGCGGGCAGCCCGAGCGCGGCCTGCTGCTCGGGCGCGAGGAACTGGTAGGCGACCTCCGAAACCCAGGCGCAGCAGAAGGCACGCACCACCAGCCGCAAGCGGGGCGGCGCCGGCAGGCGCCACCGGGACGGGCGCGCCTCGGTCACCGGGAACCGCCCTCAGACGTCGGCCGCGCCGCCAGTCGCGCGCCTGAACCTCGATCGACGCAAGCTCGTCCGGACGCTCGGACGCGGATAGGCGGCCCGGCGAACGGGCCCCCGGACGCTCGGATTCACCCGTGAACGCCTACCCTCCGGGGGCCGCCGCACCATGGCGGGCCGCGAGTTCGAGGAACTCGACAGGGGCCGCGCGCACCGCACAGCCCGCGCCGCGACGGCTCCAGTCGCGCGCCCGATCGCGGATGGCGCGGAAGAACGGGCTTGCGAGCGCATCGCGAAGGCCGTGCGTCTCCAGGCGGAAGGACGACCGCCGGACGAACGGGCAGGGCTCGATTGTCCCCTCGGGACTCACGTACACGAGGAGACGCCCGGCCGCTCCGCATCCGCCGCTCGCCTTCTCGTCCTCCGGCGCGCACAGCACGGGCATGCCGAGCGCGGCGCCGCTTCGCCGCGCGATCTCCACGATCCGGGCGCGCTCGCCCGGCGGGACGATCCACTGCCGTGGATCCGCCGCCGCGCCGACTTCGGCGAAGTAGTCGAGCAGGAGGCCGAACCGTGTGCCGAGGCGCGCCATCTCCTTGTACGTGCCTGGATCGGCGAACATCGAGGAGTTGCCGGCGTGGACGGTGGCGGAGAACCCGAACAGGATTCCGCGTTCCCGCAGGCGGCCCAGGATTCCGGGGACCTCGGGGTCGAAGCCGCCCGCGTCGCGGTCCCGCGATGTCGCCGTCACGTTGACGAACATCGCGATGTTCGCCTGCTTCGCGAGCCGGTCGAGACGCGCGGCATCCGCGGCGCGCCCGTTGGTGAACACCGCGAAGAAGAGCCCCGGATGATCCTCGATCACCCGGTCGAACCCAGGCGCAAGGAACGGCTCACCGCCGACCAGCGCGATGCGAGCGATGCCGAGCGTCCAAGCCTCGTCGAGCAGGGCGTCGACGGCATTCCGAGGGAGGACGGTCTCGGGGCCCGCGACCTCGCCGATCGCGGAGCACGACGGGCAACGGAGGTTGCAGCGGGTCGAAAGCCCCACGACCAGGGTCACGGGAATCTCGATGTCGAGCCGCATCGCGCTCTGGGCGCGACGTTTCTCCGCCGCGATCAGCGACGCAGCGAGATCCGCGGCGGCACGCCGGCGACCGGGCCGTTCCGCCAGCCACGGAAGGACGACGCGGTCGAGGAAGTCCCGTGCGTAGTGGCTCGCCGCCTCCCCGCCGTTCACTTGACGTCCCCCTCCGGGACCGTCGCCACGGCCCGTGGCGCGAGCCGCCGACGAAGCCGCTCGACCACGAAGTCGGCGAACGCCCCCGGATGGGTCGCGGCGCGCCACAACTCGCCCCACGCGACGCACGGCCGCCGCGAGTAGTCCAGCTCCTCGTACCAGCCGCGCACGACGAGGAACACGTCGCGCTCCGAACCGCGCCGCGGCGGCGGGGCGGCGAACAGAACCTCGATCGAATGCCGGTAGGGAACCCTCACCGTCGCGGCGCCCGAATCCCCGGGATCGGCCGCGCCGGAATCGAGGGTCGCGCCGTTCGGGCCGGCGAGGCGGGAACCGGTCGGCTGCACGGTCGTCGTGCGCAGGCGGGCCGCCGACCGGAGGCCCAACCCGACCCGGTCGATTTCCCACGCGCCGGGAAGCGCGGTCAACCGCACGCGTACGGGTTCGGCCGCAGTGCGGTCGGGCAGCCGCACGGGAAGGGCGACCGCCCGCGGCCCGGCAGGACCGATCGGGCCGATGCGGCCGACGGGACGCCACACTCCGCCGTCGTCGACCGCGACCTCCAACGCGAACCCGGCCCTCATGAGCAGGGCGTCGACCGCGGCGCCGTAGCCGGGCCACGACGATGCCCGGCGCATGAACTTCCGGATTCCGGGTCCGAAACGGAACATGAACGCATGGTACGAATCCTGGATGAACCGCGTGTTCCGCCCGCGGATCACCAGCACGGCCTCCGTGCCGGAGCGCGGCCGGTCGAACTCGACGATCGCCCAGTCGCGAGGGCGCCCGTCGAGGCTCCTCGACGTGTCGTCTCCGACCCAGGCGTCGCCGTCGTCGTCCGACAGCTCCGCCGTCCGATCGACGCCGCCGGCGTCCCGCGCGGCCGCGGGCCGCGCGACGCGCCTCGCGGCGACGAGCGTGCCTCTCGCGTCCGGCACGACTTCGATCCCCGCGGGTCGGTCGACGACCCGCAGGCTCAGGCTCTCGAAATAGTCGTCCTCCTGCAGTTCGGCGCCGAGACGCACGGCGTACCGGCCGTCTTCCTCCCGAGCCGCCGGCAGCGGGACCGTGTCGCCGCGGGCCGCGCCGCGGTTCAGGGCCCCCACGAGCGCCTCGCCCTGGCCCACCCATTCGCCGCCCCGTCGCACGGCCACATACGGACAGGATCCGCCGCAATTGGGTGAGTAGATGTCGGCGACCAGACTCCTGCCGGTCCACGTCGCGGTCAGCTCTCCACAATTGCCATTGTTGCCGAAGCTGTCCCCGCAGCAGTATCCCACGACCAGTCGATCCGTCCCGTCGGCCGTCTGGCCGGGAGCGACGACCACCGTGACCTCGTCGTTCTCGCATGCGTCGATGCTCCCAACCCCCCAGGGCGGCACCCACAAGGCGGAGTCGCCGCCATCGATGATGACGTGGACGAAGAAATCAGTGGAGTTGTGGTAGGTCAGGTAACCTCCCGTCCCGGAGCCGCAACAGCCCGACTGGAACGCTGCGACGAGGACGGGGAGGACAAGCAGCGAACGAATCCGCATCGTACAACCTCCGTCAGTCCGCTCCGGACAGCCAGCGGAACCCCAGGGACGTCGTCAACGCAATCACCCGCCGGTCGGACTGTCCCACGTACTCGACGCCTGGGACCCCCAGGGCGAGGTCCGCCAGCAGAACGACGTCGAACCCCCGCCCGACGGGAAAGAGCCCGCCGACGCCGAGACGGAGCGAGAATGCCGCGCCGGCAGGCTCGTAGTCGTACGTGAGGTTGATGGACTCGTTCCGCTCCCGCCCGTAGACGTGGAGGTACCCCATCCCGGCGCGCAACTCGAACCGGAACGGATTCGTGCGGACGACCTCGACGGTGAACATGAGGTTGAACGCCCACTGCATCGCCCAACTGTCGATGATGCTCCCGCGGCTCCGCGCGTAGTCATCCCATTCGTCCGTCGACACCGAAACGACGTCGACCTGGAGATCCATGCCGAAGCGGTTGCACCACCTGTAGCCGATCTCCAGGATGCCCCCCCCTCCGGGTCCGTACTGCTCCAGATCCGACGGGTGCAGGTGTCCCGCGCTGGACACCCCGGCGAGTCGATGTTCGGTCCACGGACCGAACGGGAGAAACGCGGCGCCGTGCACCCCGAGCAAGAAGCCCGCAGGCGTCGCACACGGTTCTGCTGTCACCGTCCCCGTGTCGACCGCGGTCTGCTCGGGCTCCGTCGGTTCGGAAGCAGGCCGCGGCTGCTCGACCTGCGCGGCCCCGGGTCGGGGGACCGCGAGCAACAGACACCAGGCCGCCGTCCATGGTGCTCGGCGCCGGAAGGAAGCGACGGCGGGATACGAGGATCGGCCGGGTTCCGGCGGGGACCGACGTCGCCCATGTGGCGGGCGGACGACAGCGTATCGGAGTCGCCACACGTCGACTGGAGTCGGTCGCACGATTTCCCTCCCGGGATGCCGTTGCGCCGCGATTCTACCCGGCCATCCCGAATCCACAACAGGACGCTGCGAGGACCGTGCCTGGACGCGCGCAGCTACGCCGATCCGTTCTTGCGAAGTCCCGGCCGCGTGCTAGCGTCCCGCTTCGCCGGCGCCGCAAGGCGCCCGAAGGGGGTCGGATCGAGCGGGCGGCCGGCAGGGAAGGCGGGAACATGCCGGATCCACGGAAGTCGAGATGGGCGTCGGCAGCGGTTCTGCTGGGCTGCGCGGTCGGGTGCGGGAGCGCGCAGGTCGAGCAGGGACCCGGATCGGCGACGGGGACGGTGTCGGCGGCCGGAGGCATCGGCTGCGGGGCGGATCCCGACGATTGCGTCGGCATCGTGTACGTCTACGTCGTCGAGGAGAACCCGCTGCTCAACCCGGCGCAGCGGCCGGTGGCCCTGGCCGTGATCGAGTCCGCCGACCTGCGCGGCGGCGGCTCCGCCCCGTACTCGATTCCCGAGGTTCCGCCCGGCGACTGGTGGCCGGCGGCGTTCCTCGACGACGATGCGAACGCCTCCCGCATGGCTCCCACGCCCGACGTCGGCGATCTCCTGCCGTACCCGTTCCCGCAGATCACGATCCGCAGCGGCCACGCGACCTCTCGGGATATCGTCCTGTCCCTACGCATGCCCTGACCTGGAGGTTCCACACGCGGCGTTCGCCCGCCCGGTCGGGGTGACTGGATTTGAACCAGCGACTTCGGGCTCCCAAAACCCGTGCTCTACCAGGCTGAGCTACACCCCGGCGGCCCGCACGCTCACTAGGCCGGCGGACCACCAATACCGGACGCCTCCGGGGTTGGCAAGGAAGGGAGCCACAGCCGGAAACACGCGCCCGGGCCGGAACCGGGGTCGCACGCCAGCGTCCCGCCGTGGGCCAGCGCGACCTGCTGGCCCGCCACGAGTCCGATGCCGGTGCCGTCCGGCTTCGTGGTGAAGAAGGGCTCGAACAGCCGCGGCCGCACGGAGTCGGGAATGCCGGGCCCGGTGTCGGCGACCAAGATCTCCACGCCGCCGCGCTCGGGGCGCACCGCCACCCGCACGCGCCGCTCGGGCGAGTCGCGCACGGCGTCCAGGGCGTTCCGCAGCAGGTTGGCCAGGACCTGCCGCACCTGCGCCGCGTCGGCGCGGATCTCGGGCACGGGTCCGGCGACGTGCAGGTCCAGCGCCGCCCCACGGGCCTCGGCCTCCGATGCGTGGAACGTCACGGCGTCCCGGGCCACCTCGTCGATCCTCGTCGGCGCCGGTTCGGGCCGCGGGAAGCGCGCCAGCCGCAGGTACGATTCGGTGACCCGCGTGAGGCGTTCGACCTCGCGCGACACGGCGGCAAGCAGGTCCAGCGCCCTGGGCGGCGCGCCGATCCTGCGGGCCTCCTCCTCCAGCAGCTCGATGTTGAGGCCGATGGCCGACAGCGGATTGCGGACCTCGTGCGAGACGTGGGCGGCCATGCGGCCCAGGGCGGCCAGCTTCTCCCCCTGGCGCAGCGCGGCGAGCCGCGCGTCGCGCTCGCGGATCGCCGCGGTCATGCCGTCGAACCGGCGCGCGATCCGCCCGATCTCGTCGTTGCGGCGTATGTCGAGGCGGGCGCCGAGGTCGCCGCGCGCCACGGCCTCGACGCCGCGTTCGAGCGACGTGAGCGCGCCGATCGTGGAGTGGACGAAGACGAGGATCCCGATCGCAGCGGCGGCGGCGACCAGCGCAAGCCCCAGCAGCATCCAGAACGTGCGCGACTCGTCGCGTTCGAGCGCCCTGGCGAGCGCCGCGACCTTGCGGTCGGCCTCGCGCCCCACCGCCTTCAGGCGGCGGTCGACGTCCCGCTCGCGCTCCAGCAGCGCCGCCTGCACGTCCCGGGCGGCGTCGGGGCGGCGGGCGTCGAGCGCCGCGAGGAAGCCCTGGAGCGCCTCCCCGCTCGCCGACAGGTCGTGCTCCAGGGCGTCCACCTCCGCCCGCAGCGTCGCCACGGCCTCCCTGTCCCCGTCGACGACGGCCAGCGCGGCCGTCCTGTCCAGCACGTCGGCCAGCCGCCGCACCCGCTCGGGCCGCAGCCTGCCCGCGGCTTCGATCCAGCCGCGGGTCGCACCGGCATCCTCCTCGTCCAGGATCCGTTCGAGCAGCGCGATCAGGATCGATTGCGTGGCCCGAAGCTCGGCGGCCGACAGCGCCAGCGGCAGGTACCCCTCGTCCAGCAGGCGAACGTCCAGGATCGTCCGCCGGTGCCGGACCAAGCCCCAGGCGACGATAAGCCCGAAGAGTAACGCCAGGAGCAGGAAGGAGCCGACAATGCGGGCCCACAGGGTCAGGCCGCGTCCAGGTCCAGGTCCAGGGAGGGCAGGGCCCGTCCCGCCGGGGTTGCTTTTCCCGTCGTCCGCCATGTTGTGCTAAGGTTCGCTCGTTCGGGGATGGGGAGCAAGAGACGACGCGAGGGAGATCCGGGATGAGCGACGACAAGCCTGACTCCAGACGGTACATTCGCAGCGAAGTGCTGCTGAAGGTCGAGTACCCCGGCTACGACGACTTCCTGCATGACTACACGGAGAACATATCGAAGGGCGGGACGTTCATCTACTCGGAGCGGGAGTGGCGGATCGGCGATCGCCTGCGGCTAACGCTGTCGTTCCCCGGCCTGCTGCGGCCGATCCACCTGCACGGCGAGGTCGCCTGGACGCGATCGGACGAGGACCACGGGATCGGCGTGCGATTCCTGTTCGAGGAGCACCCGGAGGAGGAGGAGCACCTGTCGAGGCTGGTGCGCGCCGTCGAGACGGGCGAGGAGAAGACGGTCGCGCGTCGGATCCGGATCATGGTGGTGGAGGACAACCAGTTCATCCAGAAGCTGCTGCGAGACGGCCTGGACTCCATCGCCCGCCGGCGCCTGTCCGACGCCGTGACGCTGACGTTCCGCGAGGCGTCCAACGGGTTCGAAGGACTCGGGCTGATGCAGAAGGAGCCGCCCGACGTGCTGATGTGCGACATGTACCTGCCCGTGCTGGACGGGTTCGAGCTGATCCGGCGGGTAAGGCTGAACCACCCGAAAGGGACCCTGCCGATCGTGGCCTTCTCGGCCGGCGGGGCCGAGGCGGGCCGCAGGGCGCTGGCGGCCGGCGCCGACATCTTCCTCGACAAGCCGCTGCGCCTCGCCAAGGTCTTCGAGACGATGTGCAATCTGCTCGCCCTGGGCGACGCGCCCGGCGGATCGGCGGGCACGGAGGCCCGGCAGCCGCGCGCGGGCGGCAACGCCGCGCCATCCTCTTCTGATTCGTGAAGCCCCGCCGATCCCGACCATGAGACCGCGCCCACCCCCACGAGTCGGATGGACACGCCGCGAGTTCGCCGCCGGCGGCGCCTCGCTCCTGGGCGCCGCGCTCCTCGGCGCGGCCGGTCGAGGGTGCAAGGCGCCCCGCCTCGAGGCGGGCGCGCCCGCGCGAGAGCGGCCGACGGACGTCGCACCGCCCCGCGGCCTGCCGCTGCTCGACGTCGCCGGCGCGCCCCACGAGATCGGCAGGGCGATCGGCAGGCGGTTCCGCGAGGAGATCCGGACGTGGATCGCCCGGAGAAGGACGTGGGTGGACGACCTCGCCCGGTACGCCGAGAACGCCGGGCGCCCGGCGTTCGACGAGATGATCCGGGCGGCCCGCGAGCGCGCACCGGCGGCGCTCGAAGAGGCGCGGGGCCTCGCCGACGGCGCCGGCCTGGATTTCCGACTGCTCATGGCGCTGAACTGCAAGCCCGAACTCGAGGCCGCGCAGCGGACGCTCGCGGCTTTGCCGCGAGGGTCCGCGGGGGTCCGGGGGGCGGTGAGGCGCTTGGCGCCGAACAGCCCCCCGGTGCAGTAGATCGGACTCCGGTTGCCGGCGCGGCGCTTGACACTGCGGGACGGTTTCGCTACTAGCACTCCGCCCGTTGGGCGCCTGGTCGGGGATGGTCCAACCGGCAGGACGGCGGGCCCTGCGCCCGCAGATCTGGGTTCGAATCCTGGTCCCCGAGCCGACCGGCGGCATGCCGGTTTTCGATGAGGCGCCGTTCTCGATGAGAGCGACGCCTGGCGGCTTCCAAGGGAAGCTGCCGAAGGCCCCATAGTCTAGTGGTTAGGACACCGGCCTCTCACGTCGGTAGCCCGGGTTCAAATCCCGGTGGGGTCGCAGGGCAAGACAGAATGCGCTATGCGCCGTGCGCTATGCGCTATACGCACGGCGCATAGTGCACAGCGCACGGCGCATAGGCGATCATGCCCCGGAACCCCGTCCTCGCCTGGGTCCTGCTCGTCCCCGTCGCCCATCTGCTCGCGGTGGCGCACGAGTGGTTCTACTTTCCGCCGGTGGTGCTGGATGTGCACCTGCGTGTCGGGCCGCTGCGCGGCGAATACGCGGTTCCGATCGCGCGGGGGAGCATCGGCTTCCTGATCGATCTGGCCGTCGTGGCGCTCGTCATCGCTGCTTTCCTGCGCCGGCGCCTGGGCGTCTCGTGGCGTGCGGCGCTGTTCGACGGCGCGGTGCATCTGCTCCCCTTGGGGTTCGCTCCGCTGCTGCTCCTCGTCGGCCACGGGCAGGTTCGCGTCCTGCTCCTGGCGGCGCTGGTGGGCGGCGTGACGGCTGCCGCGGTCCTGCGGCTGGCGGCGCCGGCCGCCGAGACCGCGGACCTGCCGTCCAGGTGGCCCCCGCGTCTCGCCGCGTCCCTCGCGACGCTCGCGGCCGTCTGGTACGCGACGATCATGTACGCGCAGTACTCGAGCTACTGGACGTCGGTGTACGACCTCGGGCTCTTCGCGGGCGCGCTGCGCTCGACGGTCCACGGCGACGGGTTCCTGTACACCCCGATGTTCGGTTGCACGTTCCTGGCCGAGCATTTCTCGCCGGTGCTGGCGTTGCTGGCGCCGCTGTACATGCTGTTCGACCATCCGATGACGCTTCAGGTGGTGCAGTCTGTCTCGATGGCCGGGGCCGGGTACCTGGTCTACCGCCTGGCCGACGAGACGCTCGGCGACCGGTGGGTCGCGCTGGCGTTCTGCGCGTCGTGGCTGGTGCTGCCCGACACGCTGCACGCGCAGTGGCACGGGTTCAAGATGGACCTGCTGGAGCCGCCGATGGTGCTGGGCGCGTTCCTGGCGCTGCGTCGCGGCAGCGACCGCTGGTTCCTGCTCTGCGTGGCGCTCCTGTGGGCGACGAAGGAGGACGCGTTCGTGGCGACCACGGCGCTTGGGCTGTACGCCTGGGCGGCGCACGGCCGCCGGCGCACGGGCCTCGCCGTCGTCGTGGCGGGTGTCGTGCTGGGCGTGGTCCTGCTGGCCTGGGTGGTGCCGGCGTACGCCGACTTCAGGCTGGCGGGCGACTACGTGACGCGGTTCACCGAGGACGGGTACAAGTTCTCG
>CAMTWF010000373.1:0-20284 GCA_947085355.1 uncultured delta proteobacterium | reverse complement strand
CTCGGGCGCTGGGTTGGACGGCGTGGCAACTCCCTCGGCAACTACGTCCTGCTCCGCGGCCTGGCTTTCCTCCTCCACGACTTCGCCGAGGGCCGGTACCTCTGGCTGATCCAGGGGGCGGAAGATGTGGGGTCATGACAGCCCTACCGGTCGGGGCTATGAGGAGGGAGGTGAACGGTTGCCGTCCGCGTTCACAGGGGAGCGGGAGCGGGAGGTTGGCACGGATGTGGGTGAACGGTTGCGTGTTGACATCGTTGGGCCTCCAAACCGTTCGGTGCTCTAGTGGTCCTCGTCGTCCGGCTGGTCCATCCACTCCACTGCGGCTGCGTCCGCAGCCGACGGGGCGACGGGGGACGGGGAGTCCGTGGGCAGGAGACGCTTCGCCGCCGCCGGGAATTCGTCGTCGCCGGCCACATGCAGGCACGCGGCCAGGGCACGAGGATCACCCGAGCGCACGATGTGTTCGACGAGATCGACGACGAGCGCCTCGCTCTCGGGCGACGGCTTGGCCACCAGGGCGTTCAGCTCCAAGAAGAAGGTGCTGCCGGACGCCTTGCCGTTCTCGATGGACCGCCGGACGAGGTCGAGGTCCGCCGGGTGCCACGGACCGGGGGCCAGGCAGCCGACCGTCCCGTACGGCGTGCAACCCTGCCCGTGAACCGGCGTTGCGTCGCGCGCGGCGCGCATGACGTCCCATTCTTCGGCCGTGATCGGACCGCGCAGCTCTTCCGGTCCGAGCCACGCGTCGTACTTCTCCCGCTGCTCGCGCGCGTACCGTGCGTGGAACCCCGGGTCGCGGGGAAACGGGCCGTAGCTCATGCCGCCCCACAGGTTGTGGATCTGGTGGAGCACGCGCTGAATCTCTTCCAGCGAGAGCCGGCCGGCGCGCAGGTCGCGACGCGCGGTGGGGAGGACCCGTGCCAGGAACGCCGAGTCCTGGAGCACGAGCGTCCGCAGGGCAGGGTCGCGGTAGAAGCGTTCGAGCACCTCCGGCACGGGCGGGTCCCGCCGTGGGTCATGCCCGCCGCCGACAAGGTAGCGCATGGCCCATGAGCGACGGCTCTCGTCCGGGCCGCTCAGCGCCTGCTCGGCGGCCGCGCGCAGCTCGGGATGGTACGCGGCCTCGACCCTGGAGCGCAGTTCCGTCGGCAGGCGACGCTTGAACGCTCCGGGCCAGCCGCGGGCGCAGGCCGGCACCAAGACTGGCAGCAGGGACGCGATATCGACGTCCGGGCGCGCGAACGCCTCGCCCAGGCTGGACGCCGCCACATCGTGGCGGTACTCGCTTTCGGCCGCGTCCGCGGCTCGGGTCGGGGGCACTCCCAGGATCGTCTCGAGGAGGGGCGTCGGGTCGGTCCCGGACGGCCAGAAGGACGCGGCGATCACCGCGGCGACCTTGGCGACCCCGTATCCCGGTCGCCTGTAGTTGTCACGCTCGTTCTCCGGCACCTCGCGCACCACCCGCAGGAGGCGGGTGCAGATTGCCAGCCGGCGATCGTCGGGAATCTCGCCGGCGAGCGCCGCGAGGGTCTTGGCGCGGAGATCGGTCGGATCGTGCAGCCCCCAGGCGGAACACAGCCGTGCGAGGGCCTCCTCGCCGCCGGGGCGGCGCAACAGGGGCGGGGCCCAGGCGGCTACCTCCGGCTGGTAGACATCGGGCCGCATCAGCAGCCGCTCGTACAGCGTCACCGCCAGCGGGTCGGGCAGGGCCTCGAGAGGAGCGACCGCCTCGCGCAGATCGCGCTTGTGGAAGCCCCACCGGTCGGTGTTCACCACGGCCGCGGCGCGCTGGAGCGCCGGATCCAGCGCGGCGGCCTCGTCGGCGGAGCGTCCGGCGTTCGGATCCGCGGGGAACAGCCCGCACCACCACGGCAGGGGATGCGCGGGTCCCAGGTTGGCGCGGGCGGCCACGCGCGTTTTCGGGTCCGGATCGGCGGCAAGCTGCTCGAGCAGCCGGACGGCGGCCGCGTCGAACGGGCGGAGCGCGGCGGCGGTGGCTGCGCGAATTGTGACGTTCTCACACGCGGCCAACGCCGTCAGCTCGGGGGTCACCGCGGCGAGGCGTGGGCGCAGCGCCCGCAAGGTGGCGGCGATGACATTATCGAACGGCGTCGTGTCGCGGGCGTACCCGCTATCGACCGCGGCGACGGCGCGCCTCAGGTAGGGCAGCACGCCCACCGCTCCGGCCGCTGGCGCGGCGGCGGCGACGTAGCGCAATGCGTCGATGGCGGCGCTGCGGCGGGCCCAGCGGTCGTTCGCCGGCTCCTCCTCGTCGGCCGCGGCGTCGCCCTCTCCGGCGTCGTTCGCGTCGAGGATGGCGCAGGCGCGGCGCGCCAGGTCGATCAGTTCTGCGGCGGACATCACGTCGTAGACCGGCCGCGGCATCCTAGTCCTCCTCGCCGTCGTCGGGCTCGTCGAGCCAATCGTCGGAGCGGCTCGCAGCCTGGGCTGCCGGAGCCTCCGCGAGTCCCAGGGCCGCGCGCAGTCCCGCCCGGCGCTCGCGCACCTCCGCCAGGTCGTCGGCGTGCTCGCCCGCGCGGCGCCGGGCCTCGAGGATCTCGTCGAGGAGCGGGAGGTCCTCGGCCGCCGGTTTCTGGCGGATGGCCTCCAGGAGGAAGTGGTCCTCCCAGCGGTCGTGGCCGGCGCGCCACTCGGCGACCAGCTTGTCGAAGAACGCACGGTCGGCCGGGTGCCACGGCCCCGGGGGCAGGTAGAGCAACGAGAAGTCCAGCCGGTCCTGGCGGTTCGCGGGGTCGCCTCCCGTCCGGAGCAGCGCGCGTACCGCCGCCCACTCCTCCTCGTCAAGGGGTCCCGGAAGGGGGTCGGGAGCGACCAGCTCCGCGACCTTCGCGCGCCGGTCGCAGAGGGACTTCTCGTCCGCCGGCACGTACAGTGTCGGTCCCCACAGCGCGCGGAGCGTCTCGACGATCCAACGCGCCTCGTCCGCGGTGACGGCGCCGGCCCTCAGGGCCGTGCGGGCGGCGGGGAGCACTCGGACCAGCAGGTCGGGGGCATGGAAGACGACGGGCCGGAGCCTCGGGTCGTCGAACGCCCGGCGGATGATGTCCGTCGGAGCAGGGTCCCGCGACGGGTCGTGTCCGGCGCCGACCAGGTACGACAGCGCCCAGCCAGCGCTCTCGGAAGTCCCCGTCAGCATGCGCTCGGCAACCGCCCGCACGCGCGGATCGCGAAGGCCCGCCAGCCGGTTGCGCAGCTTGTAGTCGATGCAGTCCCAGGGCGGCGGGAAGCCGCGTTCGAACGCGGCGAGCACGGGATCGAGCACGCGCAGGATGTCGACGCGTTCGTGCTCGACGAGACCTCGGAGCCAGTAGTTCGGGTCGCGGCGAACGGCGGCGCCCAGCGCACCGATGTCGTGGGGCTTGCGGGTCTCCTCCTCCAGAGGGCGGTCGAGCGGGCCGCCGAGCAGCCGTTCGAAGAGGAACGTGGGATCCGCCTCCGGCGGCCAGAGGGTCTTGAAGAGATCGCTGACCGCCGATCCCATCTGGTACCAGCGGTCGCTGTCGTCCTCGTCATCCTCGTCCGGCAGCAGGCCGAGCGCCCGGCGGCACAGCCGCTCGCGGACCGCCGCGGACGATCCGGTCAGCGCCTCGCCGAACAGGCCGGCATAGCCGCTCCCCCTCGGCCGGCTAGCCCAGTGGCGGAAGAGCCGGAGCGCCACCTCGTCCTGCGGATCGCGCTCGACCAGCAGCGTCGCCAGCTCCAGGCCGGTGTGCCG
Source organism: uncultured delta proteobacterium (assembly GCA_947085355.1). GTDB lineage: Bacteria > Myxococcota_A > Polyangia > DRWM01 > JAAZOP01 > CAMTWF01. Next base: position 16,548 of record CAMTWF010000373.1, on the reverse strand, counting down.
GTGCAGGTAGGCCCAATCCTCCCGGCGGAAGAAGCACTCGAGCCCCTGGCGCGCCAGGTCGTCGGGCAGCTCCGCCAAGCCGGTCCGCAGCTCGGCGAGACGGTCCCTGATCTCGAACGATCCCAGGCGGAGCAGCTCGGTCGTCCGGGCCAGCGGCTCGCGAAGCCGCGCGACCTCGTCCGCCGGCCGATCGGCGAGCGGGTCCTTGGGGAACACTCCCCACCACCAGGGTGGTGCGTGGGGGGAACCCAGCGACGAGGCGGCGGCGGCGCGCACGGCCGGAGCGGGATCGCGCGCCAGCTCGGTGAGCAGCGCGATCGCGTCGGGATCGAGCGGCCGCAGGGCTCCGGCGACGGCGAGGCGGACTGCTGGATCGCGGCTGCGCGCCATCCTCCGGACATCGGGCGTCATGCTGCGGATCTGCCGCAACAACCGCTTGATGCCGGCGGCGAGCGTGTCGCCGTCCTCGTCGGACAGGCCGCGGTACCGGTCGCTGGCGAAGGGGACGGCGCGCAGGATCGCCGGGAGGATGCGGGGCTCGCGCAGCAGGCCGGCGGCGGCGATCGCGAAGCGCAGCGCCTCGACGGCGGCAGGGAAGCGGCCGGTCTCACGGTCCATTTCGGCCTCGGCGTCGTTCTCCGGCCGCCAGTCCAGTTCCGTCATCGCCCGCTCGGCCACGCGGACGATGAGATCGACGGAAGCCAGATCGACGTGTCGCGGCATGTCGGTTTCCTCCGTTGCGCCCGGGTCGCGATCTCATCCTGCGGCGCCGGCGGCCGGGACGACGGGCACTCCCCGCGGCGCCGGACCGGGCGGGCGCTCGAAGGCCAAGCCGGGCAGCTCCTCGACCCGTTCGACGTACTGCACCTCGACCTGCAAGTCTGGGGGCACATCCGCCCGGTTGTCGGCCGGCAGGATGACGAGCCGCACGCCGGCCCGCTCGGCGGCCAGCACCTTCGCGCGAACGCCGCCGACCGGAAGCACCGCGCCGCGCAGCGTGATCTCGCCGGAGAAGGCGCGGTCCGCGCGCACCGGCGCGCCGCAGGCGGCGGAGAGCAGGGCGAGGTACAGCGCCGTTCCCGCCGACGGCCCGTCCTTCGGCGTGGCGCCCTCGGGGACGTGGACGTGGAAGTCGGAGCGCCGGAAGACCCGGTCCTGAAGGCCGAGGGACGCGGCGTCCGCGCGCAGGCGGACGAGCGCGGCCTGGGCAGCCTCGCGCATCACCTCGCCGAGGCGTCCGGTGAGGCGAAGCTGGCCGGTGCCGGACATCCGCACCGCCTCGACGAACAGGACGGCCCCGCCGGCCGCGCCGATGGACAGGCCGGTGGCCACGCCGACGGGCAGGGTGGCCGCGGCGACCTGCCGGTGGTGGCGTCGTGGACCATGGATTCGCTCGAACTCCGCCCACTCGACCGGACCGTCCGCCGTCCGCCCCGACAGCCGCTCCACCGCCCGCACCCGGTACACGCCGGCCAGGAGCCGCCCCAGCTCCCGCACCCCGGCCTCGCGCGTGTAGCCCTCGATGGCCAGCGGCAGGACGTCCGGGGTCGGGGCGAGCGGCGCGGCGAAGCCGTGTTCCTCGGCCAGCTCCGCGAGCAGGTGGCGCTGCGCAATCTCGATCTTCTCCGCCACCGTGTAGCCCTCGAGGTCCACGACCTCCAGCCGGTCGCGCAGCGTGGGCATCACCTCCTCGATGTCGTTGGCGGTGCAGATGAAAAACACTTCGGACAGGTCGTAGGGCACCGCGAGGTAGTTGTCCTCGAACTCGCGGTTCTGCTCCGGGTCGAGCACCTCGAGCAGGGCCGCGGCCGGACTGCGCCACTTGTCCTTGCCGATCTTGTCGATCTCGTCGAGCAGCATGACGGGGGCGCGCGAGCGCACCTGGGCGATGCCGCGGATGATCCGGCCCGGAGCGGCGGCGAGGAACGACTGGCGGTGGCCACGGATCTCGCACTCATCATGCGCTCCGCCCAGCGAGATCCGGACGAACTTGCGGTCCAACCCTTCGGCGATGCGCCGTGCCAGACTCGTCTTGCCGACGCCAGGCGGGCCGGCCAGGCAGAGCACGACGCCGCGGGCCTTGCCGCCCAGCGCGCGGACGGCAAGGTACTCCAGGATGCGCTCCTTGGGCTTGTGCAGGCCGAAGTGGTGCGCATTCAGACGCTCGCGGGTGCGGGCCATGTCGACCTCGCCCAACGGCTCGGAGTGCCACGGCAGCTCGGCCAGCAGCTCGAGGTGGTTCACGTGCGAGGAGTAGTCGTGGTGGTTGGTCGGCATGTCGCGCAGCAGGCGCAACGACCGCTTGGCCACCCGCCGTGCCGCGGCGGGCAGCCCGGCGCGCTCCAGCCGGCGCTGGAGGCTGGCCAGGTCCCCGGTCGTCTCGGCGTCGGACAGCGGCTCGTAGATGCCGAGCTTCTTCTGGATCTCCACCACCGTGCCGACCAGCTCGCGCTGCACCGCGGGTGGCACGTCTGGCGCGTCGCGCAGCTTCTCCATCACCGCCGCGAGCCGGCAGCGGGCGTCCTCGACCTTCACCCCCGAGACCAGCGCCTGGCCGGCGGCCCGCAGCGTCTCGCCAAGCGGCGCGCCGAGCTGCGCGCGCAGTCGCCCGTCGTCCAGCAGCACCCGCGCCATCCGGCGCAACAGGGGCAGCAGTCCGCCGAACGGCTTCGCCACCGCGTCGGCCCGCTCCCGCACGGCCACCTCCAGCGCCGCCATCAGCGCGTGCGCCCCTTCCAGCACCTCCACCGCCGACTCCTCGTCGCCGGCCTCCACCGCGGCGTGGAACGGCGGCTGCGTGCCGTAGACCTGCCGCACCCGGACGCGCCGCAACCCGCGCAAGCGGATCCCTTCCGGGGACATCCCCGCCACCTCGCACTCGGTGCCCCACCGCGCGGTCACATACGAGGGAAGCTGGACCGGCGAATCGACGGGCAGGGCCAGCAGCCGCTCGGGGACCGCGGCGCGCAGCGCATCGACCGTGGACGCGTCGAGGCTGCGCGGATCCACCGTCCGCTCTTCGTCCGGGAGAATCACGTCCGCGAGCAACCCGAGCACCGGCAGGGTAGGTTCGTCCATATGCGCAACCCTACGAACCACGACCTCGGCAGTCAAGACCGGTGGCCCCGCCGCAACCGTTCACCGGGGGGGTCGAATTCCGTGCCCGTGCCCGTGCCCGAAGGGTGATAAGCCCGCCGGCGGCCCCGCCTGACCCGATCACCTGGAAAACCCCAATCCGTACAGCGCTTTACACGACACCGCGGACGACTCGGAAACGACCGCGGACGACTCGGAAACGACCGCGGACGACTCGGAAACGACCGCGGACGACTCGGAGACCACCGCGGGCGACGCGGAAACGACGGCGGGCGACGCGGAAACGACCGCGGACGACACGGAGATGACCGCGGACGACGCGGAAACGACGGCGGACGACTGCAAGACGACCGCGGACGACACGGAGGCTCATGAAGACCCACCGTAACCGCTCACCCTCCCTCCCTTCATAACCGGTCGGGGCTATGAAGCGGGGTGAACGGTACGAGCATTCGTTGACAGGTTCCACCGTCGTCGTCTACGACCGCGGCGGCGATGGCCTGAATGGCCGTGCTTTGCAGTCGAGCACGAGCACGAGCACGAAAGGAGGGGGCGTGAACGGCAATGTCGGACCCTGCCGGGCGGTGAAGATGGGCGTCGCGATCGTTCGGTGCGTTCTTGCGATCACGCCGGCCTTCGCGGCCGCGTGCCGTTCGGATCGCGCCGTGCCGGTCGATTTCTCCCGCAGGGAGCAGCCGCGGGCGGTCGCCGATGTCCGGACCGACGTCGTGCGTTTCGGCGTCGCGGCGATGATCAGCCCCGAGGACACGTACTCGTCGTACGTCGGGTTCACGTCGTACCTGGCCGGCCGGGTCGGGCTGCGCGCCGAGATGGTGCAACGGCGCACGTACGAGGAGATGAACCGGATCCTTCTCGGTGGCGAGGTCGACGTGGCGTTCGTTTGCACGGGCGGCTACGTCGCGATCCGCGACCGGGTGCGGCTGCTGGCGGTCCCGGTCGTCGACGGCCTGTCCACGTACAACTCGCTCATCATCGCCCGCCCGTCTGGGCCGGCGTCGCTGGAGGCGCTCCGCGGCGTCCGCTTCGCCTTCACGGATCCGCTCTCGAACACCGGGCGGATGTATCCGATCTACCTCGTGCGAGAGCGGTTCGGCCTCGGCCCGCGCGAGTTCTTCGGCGGCGTGGTCTATTCGGGCGGCCACGACGAGAGCATCCGTCTGGTGCTGCGCGGCGCGGTCGCCGCCGCCGCCGTGGACCACCTGGTCTACGATGCCGTCCTGCGGGACCGGCCGGAAATCGCCGATCAGCTCGTCGTCATCCACCGATCGCCGCCCTTCGGCTCGCCGCCGTTCGTGGCTCGCGCGGACCTCGATCCGGCCCTCTTCGACGGCATCCGCGCGGCGCTGCTCGACGCGCACGATGACCCCTCGGCCCGCGACCTGCTCGCCCGGATGGGGATCGAGCGGTTCGTACCCGGTGCCGACTACTCCTTGGCCGTCGAGGTCGCTCGCGTGGCGCTCGGCGTCGCCCCCGAGGACGCCGCCGGGCCGGCCGGGGGCGAGCCGGTTCCGTGAGACGTACGGGCCTGACGGGCCGGCTGGCCTCCCTGCTCCTGACGAGGTTATTCGGCGACCTCCGGCTTCGGACGCGCTTCATGGTCCTGGTCGTGGCCATCGTCTTCACGTTCGCCACGGTGAATCTCATCCTGCTGAACCGCGTGGCCGGACGGGTCCTGGCGGCGGAGGTGGAGGACAGGGCGCTGACGACGGCAAGGCGGCTCGCGGGGGAGGTCGCGGGCCTGATCCTGATCGAGGACGTCGGCGCCCTGGGCCGTGCTCTCGATGCGCTCTCCAACGCCGACCCGGCGATCGGGTACGCCCTCGTCGTCTCGACCGACGGCGTCGTGCTGGCCTCGACGTTTCGCGAGGGACTCCCGGCGGGCCTTCTCGGCGCCAACGCGCCGTCGAAGGGGCGGGAGGGATCGGTCCTGATCGCCGACCGCGGCGCGGAGTACCGGGACGTCGCGGTCCCGGTGCTCCGCGGGGAGGTCGGGCATGTGCGACTCGCTCTCAGCATGGATCGCGTCCGGTCCGGCCTGCTGCGGATCCACCTCGCGCTCGTCGCGATGGTCCTCGTCTTCCTGGCCGTCGGGCTGGTCGGCGCGCACCTGACCGCGCACGTCATCGCGTCGCCGGTGGAGCGGCTGGCGGAGATGGCGCGCACGTTCGACCCGGCGGCGCCCGACGCGCCGATCGACGTCGGCGAGCCGGCGAGGGGGGAGATAGCCGACCTGGTCGCGAGCTTCCGCGCGATGTCCGCCAGGCTGCGCAACCTCCACGAGGATCGCCAGGAGTTCCAGGACCGGATCGTCCGCGCCGAGCGCCTCGCGACGGTCGGCGTCCTGGCGGCCGGGATCGCGCACGAGGTGAACAACCCGCTCGCGGGGCTGATCAACTGCCTCCAGGCGATCTCCCGCGACCCGGAGGACGTAGCCCAGACCCGCGCCTACGCGCAGATGATGCTGGAGGCGACCCGGAGCATCGAGCGGACGGTGCGAAGTTTGATGGACGTGGCGGCCAGATCGAGGCCCCGGCCGTCCCAGGTCGATCTGCGGTCGCTGGCCGAGCGGGTCGAGGTGCTGGTCCGGCACAGGTTCGCCGCCGCCGGCGTGCATCTGGCGGTCCAGGCGCCCGCCGCCCTCCCGTTGCTCCGCACCGACGAGGGGCTCCTCCAGCAGGTGCTCGTGAACCTCCTCATCAACGCGTGCGACGCCTCGCCCGCGGGCGAGACGGTCGTCCTGCGCGTGCGAGAGGTCGTCGGCGGCGTTTCCTTCGAGGTCAAGGACCGGGGTTCGGGGATAGCCCCGGAGATCCGCGACCGCATCTTCGAGCCGTTCGTCGGCACGAAGATGGACAGGGGCGGCACCGGTCTCGGTCTGGCCATGGTCCGTCGGCTGGTTTCCGAGATGGACGGCACGGTCGGATTCGAGAGCGAGCCGGGGCGTGGCACGCGGTTCAGCGTCGTCCTTCCCAGACTCGCCGTCGATGTGGCACGGAAGCCGCTTGAGACGTAGGCTGGAGCGGTGGCGACGATGCGGCTGTTGCTGGTAGAGGACGAGCGGATTCTCCGGGTTTCGCTCGTGAAGGAGTTGAGGAAGGCGGGCCACGAGGTCGACGCGCACGAGCGTCCCGCCTCCGCGCTGTCGGCGCTGTCCGGGACGGGAACCAGGTACGACGTCGTGATCGCCGACATCAGGCTCCCGGGCATGGACGGGTTCGCGTTCATGGAGGAGGTGCGAGCGGCGCGGCCCGGCGTGCCGTTCGTGTTCATGACGGCGTTCGCCACGGTCCGCGACGCCGTGCGCGCCATGCGCCTGGGGGCCTTCGACTACCTCACCAAGCCGTTCGAGGTCGACGAACTGCTCCTGCTGCTCGACAGGATACGCTCGGTGCGGGCGCTCAAGGACGAGAACGAGGCGCTGCGGAGACGCGTCGAGGGGATCGGCCGGGAGGACGAACTGGGATCGGCCCCGGCGATGCGGCGGATCCTCGACGACCTGCCGCTCGTGGCGACCTCCGACGAGACGGTGCTGATCACCGGCGACACGGGGACCGGGAAGGAACACCTCGCCCGCATCATCCACGCCCGCGGGCGCCGATCGGACGGGCCGTTCGTCAAGGTGAGCTGCGCCGCGCTGAGTCCCGAGCTGGTCGAGAGCGAGCTGTTCGGGCACGAGAAGGGCGCCTACACCGGCGCCGAGTCGCGCAAGATCGGCAGGTTCGAGCGGGCCCAGGGCGGTACGGTGATGCTCGACGACGTCGACGACGTGCCGCTGGGAATCCAGGTCAAGCTCCTCCAGGTGCTCCAGGACGCCGTCGTCGAGCGCGTCGGCGGGGACCGCCCGATCCGCGTCGACGTGCGCGTCATCGCCGCCACGAAGGCCGACCTGGAGGAGATGGTCCGGGCCGGGAAGTTCCGCCGCGACCTGTTCTATCGAATCAACGTGCTGCCGATGCAGCTTCCTCGCCTGTGCGATCGCACCGGCGACATCCCGTCGCTCGTCGACAGGTTCCTCTTGCGCCACGCCGCCGGAAGGATGATCCCGGTCTCGCCGGAGGCGCTCGATCTGCTCGTTGCCTACCCGTGGCCGGGCAACATCCGCGAGTTGGAGAACCTCATCAAGCGCCTCGTCGTCCTCGCGCCGGAAGGCAGGATCGATGTCCATCACATTCCCGAACACGTCCGCACGGCGGCGGCGGCCGATGCAAGCGGGTCCGTCGGCGGCGGGGTCTATGAGCAGACCGTCGCGCAGGTCGAGCGCAAGCTGATCGCCGAGGCGCTGTCGCGCGCCGGCGGCAACCGTACCCGTGCCGCCCAGGATCTCGGGCTCCCCCCGTCGACCTTGCGCGACAAGCTGGTCAAGCTGGGCATCACCGATTGAGCCCCCCACGGATTCCCGCGGGTCGCCACGGTTATCCGTGGCCGCGTCCGTCCCCCCTGTAAACCAGCGAAACGGGTTGCCCATCGGTCGTTGGTTCTTGCTTGCAATTACGGGGGGATCGCGGAGTGGTGGCAGGGGCACGGCCGCCGGCCGAGGTTGGCACGGTCGGTGCAGCCGCGCTCACCGCCAATCCTCCGGCGCTTTTCATGCCGGAGGAATAGCAGGAGGAGGAGTCGATCATGCGACGAATTGCGAATCAGGGGCGGGTCGGTCCCAACTGCCGGGCTTGGGTTCCGGTGTTTCTCGCCGCGGCGGCCGTCGTCGGGTGCGAGGGCCCGCGCGGCCCGAGCGGGCCGCCCGGGGCCGCCGCGTGGGACCTCAACGGCAACGGACAATGCGACGTCGACACGGAGGATCTGAACGGGGACGGCGAGTGCACGGCGGCGGACGCGCGGGGTGGTCCGGGCGATCCCGGCGATCCGGGGGCGGCGTGCTGGGATCTCGACGCCAGCGGCACGTGCGAGGCGGCGACCGAGGACATGGACGGCGACGGCGACTGCACGGCGGCCGACTGCCGGGGCGCACCGGGGGTCGCGGCGTGGGACCTCGACGGCGACGGCGAGTGCGACGTGGCGACGGAGGACGCCAACGGCGACGGCAACTGCACGGTCGCGGACGCGCGGGGCGGCGCCGGTTCTCCGGGTGTCGCCTGCTGGGACCTGAACGCCAACGGCGGCTGCGACGCGGCGACCGAGGATCCCAACGGCGACGGTGACTGCGATGTGGCGGACTGCATGGGCCTGCCGGGCACGCCGTGCTGGGATCTCAACGGCAACGGGGTGTGCGACGCGGCGACGGAGGACGCCAACGGCGACGGCGGCTGCGACGCGATCGATTGCGACGCGACGCTGGCGACGGCGGAGTACGTCGGCTCCTCCGAGGTCTGCGGGGCCTGCCACATGAACGAGTACCAGAAGTTCATCGACTCCGGCCACCCGTTCAAGCTGAACCCGGTGGTCGGCGGCGTGATCCAGTCGAACGTCGACCCCGCATCGTTGGGCATCGCGGGCTGGACCAACCGCGTGGCGGCCAACCTGGCGGGCGTGACGGACGCCAACCTGCCGTACGGGCTGACGTGGAGGGACCTCTCGTACGTCATCGGCGGCTGGGGCTGGAAAGCGCGGTTCATGGACGCGACGGGCCAGATCGCGCGGACGGGCGACGGCTCGGTGACTCCGGCGGCCCCCGTGCAATACAATCTCCCGAACGCGGAGCTGGGACTCGGCACGGCGGCGTGGGGCAACTGGAACACGAGCGGCTCGGCGACCCGGCAGAGCTACAACTGCGGCCCGTGCCACACGACGGGCTACGACCCGACGGCGTCGCCGCCGGCGGGGATGACGGGCCTCGTCGGGTACTGGTCGCAGCCCGGGATCCACTGCGAGGCGTGCCACGGTCCGGGTTCGATCCATGTCGCGACGCGCAACCCGGCGGACATCGTCACGGATCGTTCGAGCACGGCGTGCGGCCGCTGCCACACGCGCGGGGCGCCGGCGGGCATGGACGGGGTGGCCGTCGCGCCGACGGTGATCGAGGCGAAGGGCGGGTTCGTCGAGCACCACGAGCAGTTCGACGAGCTGTGGAACTCGAAGCACCGGACGCTGGACTGCGTCGACTGTCACGACCCGCACGATTCGACGATGAACGGCACGGGCGTGGAATCGTCGTGCGCCAGCTGCCATTGGGATCGGACGGTGGGCTGGGCGTCGGCGATGCCGACCCACGAGGGAGGCATGCGGCACCCGCTGTACATGCCGCCGAGCGGCGGTGCCCACAGCATGTACACGACGGCCGGGACGTATCCGGCGTCGTGGGTGCGGATCGAGTGCACGGACTGCCACATGTCGGCTACGGGCAAGTCGGCGCGGAGCGTGGGCAGCGTGGGCGACGTGCACACGCACACCTTCGCCATCGCGGTCGACCCGTCGGTCGTCTACATAGCCAGCTCGACCGCGACCTCGGTCACCACCCCGGCGGTGACGCTCGACTTCGCGTGTGCCTCGTGCCACGCGTCGAACGGCCCGCGCACCGCGGGTTGCCGGGGGTGCCACACCGGCGGCGCGGTGCACGCCTTCCCGCAGCTCCCCGCGGTCGCCGCCGACCTGCGCGCGGGGACGACCGTCGTTCACTAGACGCGAATCGTCTCGCCCGCCGGTGGTGCGCATGGCCGTCGGGTATGAGCCCTGGGACCGCGGGCGTCCCGCCCGCCGGTGGTGCGCATGGCCGTCGGGTATGGGCCCTGGGACCGCGGGCGTCTCGCCCGCCGGTGGTGCGCATGGCCGTCGGGTATGGGCTAACCCCCACGAATCGCGGATGCACCCAAGGTGGCGCCGCCGATTGACAGCGGCGGACGCCGGTGGCTAGACTGCCCGGAGTTCGTGAAGGCCGCGCGGCCGGGAGGTTCTCGTGAAACGGAAGATCCTGTTCATCGACGACGACCGCGACTTCGTGGCGATGGTCAAGCTCATCCTGGAAACAAAGGGGTTCGACGTGGTGACGGCCGGAAGCGGCGAGGAGGCGTTCAAGATCCTCGACGGGAAGTACCTGCCCGATGCGATGATCCTGGACGTGATGATGGCCGGCCGGGCCGACGGGATCATCTTCGCCAGGCGGATCAGGAAGCAGGATGCCTACCGGGACGTTCCGATCCTCATGCTGACCGGGATGCGACAGGCCACCGGTTTCGGGCCGATGAAGGCGGATCCGACCGATCCGGTGTTCCTGCCGGTCGATGTGTTCCTGGAGAAGCCGGTGCTCCCGGAGACGCTGCTTTCCAAGATCGAGGGGATGCTGGCCGCCAAGACCCACCAGGCCGGGTAGGCGCCGGCGGGCCGTTCGAGCCGACCGGCGTGCGGCGCAGGGTTCAGCGCATTCGGTTCTTGCGATCGGCCGGCGGGCCGATCGGGAGGGATGTGTCGCATGGACGGTGAACCGCGGGACGAGGCGACGGGCGGCGGCGCGCCGCCGGCGGCCGGCGGCGCCGGCGACGGCCATCCGGCGGTCTCCGCGCCTCCGCCCGTTCCGGCGCTGGACGGATGGGGCCGGATGTTCCGCGACATGCGGAACACCGTGACGATCCTGGGGATGGTGCTGAGCACGGGCGCCGCGGCGTCGCTCGGCACGTACTTCATGCTCGACGTCCTCTGGGGTCTTCGCAACATCTACGCCAGCGTCGTCGCGTACCTGCTTGTCCCGGCGTTCTTCGCGGTCGGGCTCCTCATGATTCCGATCGGGATCTGGAGGACCCGGAGGTGGCAGGCGCGGATCGGGGCGCCCCGGCCGGACCGGCCGTATCCGGTGATCGACTTCAACGTCCCCCGTGTGCGACTGGTCTGGTCCGTCGTGCTGGTCCTGACGCTGGTCAACGTGGTGCTCTTCGGCGTCGCGACCTACAAGGGGATGGAGTACACCGATTCGACGGAGTTCTGCGGCTCGCTGTGCCACGACGTCATGCATCCGCAGCTCGTGTCCTACGAGGATTCCCCGCATTCCAGGGTGTCGTGCGTCGACTGTCACATCGGCGAGGGCGCCACGTGGTTCGTGCGCTCCAAGCTCAGCGGCATCCGCCAGGTATGGGCGGCGTTCACGGGCGACTATTCGAGGCCGATCCCGGCGCCGGTCGAGAATCTGCGGCCGGCCAGGGAGACCTGCGAGCGATGCCACTGGCCCGGCAAGTTCTACGGGGATCGGCTCCTGATGCGGGCACGGTACGGCGAGGACGAGAAGAACACGCCGAGCCGGGTGATGCTGCTGCTCAAGACGGGCGGCGGCAGTCCGGACCTGGGTCTGCACGGCGGCATCCACTGGTACCACATGGAGGGCCACCACGAGATCGACTTCGTGGCGGCCGATCGGCAGCAGCAGAAGATCGCCTGGGTCCGGTACGCCACGCCGGAGGGGGAGGTGTTCGAGTTCGAGAACGCCGACGTGCCGAGGCCGCCGGGAGCGCGCGTGCGTCGCATGGACTGCGTCACCTGCCACAACCAGCCGACGCACGGCTACAGGATGCCCGCCGACGCCGTGGACCACGCGCTGCAAGGAGGCCGGATCGATTCGGATCTCCCCTTCATCAAGGCGCGCGGCGTGGCCCTCATCAAGGAGACGTACCGGAACGAGACCGAGGCCCGCACGCGGATCCGAAACGACCTGGTCGGCTTCTACCAGCAGGGCCACCCGCAGGTGTGGTCGCAGCGCCGCAGTTCGATCGAGAGCGCGGCCCGGGTGCTCGGGGACATCTGGGCCCGCAACGTCTTCCCGGACATGGCGATCGCGTGGGGGACCTACCCGAACAACGCCGGGCACACGCACTGGCCGGGGTGCTTCCGCTGCCACACCGACAAGATGCGGATGGTGTCCGGCCCGCGCCGGATCTCGATCGTCACGGACTGCCGGAGCTGCCACCTGATGGCCTTCCTCGACACCGGCGATCTCGTGATCCCGAGGTCCTTCCTGGGACTCCCGTGACGGCCGCCGGTCGCACGCGGTGCGGCATGCGCGCACCGTTGATCGAGCCGGCGCCGAAGCCGTAGGATGGCCGTCATGTCGATCTCCACCGGTGGACGCATCGCGGCGCTCTGCATGGGCGCCTGCTGCCTGACCGCTCCCTCGGTCTCCTCGGCGGTCCGCGCCGAACTCGATTCGCGCACGTCGGCCTGGCTGTACCCGGTGGTCGGCCGCGACGGAATCGCCGTCGCCGATACGTTCCTCCTCCAGTCGCGGCTGCGCCTCCTGCTGCACGACATCCTCCCCTTGGACGAGGGCGACGCGGACCCGACGGACGACCAGGACCTTGCCGCCGCCGCGTCGCTGAGGTGGTTCTACGACTTCGGCGTCGGCGGCGCGTCCGATCCGGACGACCCGGCCTTCGTGCCGATGCTCGAACGCACGACGCTCGACGTGCTGTTCGCGTACATCGAGGCGACCAACCTGATCGGCGGAACGCTCGACGCCCGCTTCGGCCGCCTCGTCCACTCCGGACCGCTCGGATGGCGCAGCGACGACGGCCTGCTGCTGCACGCGGAGCTGCCCCGGCGGGCCAAGCTGACGTTGCTGGGAGGGGTCGAGAACCTCCGCGGCCTGTGGTTCTCGGCGTCCCCTTTCTCGCCTGACGGCATCGAACGCTGGGATGTCGGGGGCGAAGCGGCGGACCGGTACTACCGGCGGCCCGAGCGCGAGACGGTGAGGTACCGTCCCGTCTTCCAGGGTTCGGTCGCGGGGCGGGTCGGGCCGGTCGGGTACGACATCGGCTACCGGCACGCCTGGAAGTCGCTCGACGGCGGGACCGGCGAAAGCCTGTTCGGCGCCGAGGTGGACGCCGAGGTCGGTCCGGTGTCGGGCCTGGCCGGGGCGCGGGTGGACCTGGCCACGGCGACGCTGGCCGATGTCCTGGCGGAGGCGTCGCTGGGGCTCGCCGGCGGGCGTCACCGCGTCGACGTGTCGTACGAGTTCTTTACGCCGACGTTCGATCTCGATTCCATCTTCTGGGCCTTCAGCGCGGATCCGTTCCACGAGGTGACGGCGAAGTACCGCTTCCCCGTCCTCGGGCCGGTTTCCGGCCGGGTGTGGACGAGTTTCCGCCGCGTCCAGGAAGGCGGCAACTCGGGTGATGCGGAGCCCGTGCTCGGCCCGTTCAGCGACCTCGGCGGAGGCGTCGGCCTGTCGCTGCGGCTCGCGCGGCTCGTTTCCTCGGCGCGCTGGAAGGTGCTCCGGGGTACGGCGACGTCGCTGTCGGCCTTCGACCTGACCACCAGGGTCGAGGCGGCGAGTCGCGTGGCGGCCTGGGGCGTCGCCTCGATCTGGCAGTACGAGGACCGTCCGAGGGCCGGCTACCACGGCGTCGGGGGCGCCGGGAGACTCGGCGTCCGGATCCGGATCAACCCGGAACTCGCCGTGGACGGCGAGTTGCAGGTGGCCCACGACCCGCGCGAAGGGACGACGTTCGCCGGTTTCCTCTGGCTCGATCTCGGAGCGGTGCTATGACCCGGATCCTCGACCGGCTTGCACGGATGGGGCGCATGATGGCGTCGTGGCGCGGCGGTTCATCCGCCCCGATTCCCGACCGCCGGCCCCCGGCCCCCGTGTCCGGCTTCCGCGCGGCTCTCGCCGTGTGCGGCGTGGCGCTCGTCGGCATCGCGGCCGTCGCCGGCGGTGCGCCGTCCCCGGATGGGCCGCCGGCGGAGGGCGCCTTCGCCTCCGGCGCCGACCGCGCGGGGCGCGTGCGGTTCAGCCACGAACGGCACGCCCGGTTCATGCTGCCTTGCGGAACCTGCCACCGGCCCGTCGCGCAAGCCGGCGAGCCGGGTCCGCTCGATTTCGAGCGGGTTTCCGAGGCGGCGTGCGTGTGTCACCGGATCGAGCGGGCCGGGCCCGGGGTCGCCGCCGATGCGGCTCCTGCGGGCGCCGGAACGGCATTTCGGTCGGCCAAGCATGCGCGAAGGGCGCCGACGATCTCCCACCCGACACGCGGGCGCGAGGACTGCGTCATGTGTCACGCGCCGTCCGGCGGCATGAGGCCCGCGCCGGCCGATCACGGCAGGTACGCCAACACCGCCTGCCGGAACTGCCATTCGCGGCCGGGAAGGGAGAGGCCGAGGGAGGATTCCCCCGAGCCTGCTCCCCCTGCGGAGCCGGCGGTCGAGCCTACGGAGCCCGCAGTCGAGCCTGCGGTCGAGCCTGGTCCCGCGGCGGCGGGGCCGCCGCCCGTGCCGCACGGCCTCGACGGGATGTCGGAGTGCTCCGCATGTCACGGTCTCGGCGGGATGAGACCGTTCCCCGCGAACCACGAGGCGTACGACAACGCCACATGCACGATGTGCCACGCCGCGCCGCCGGCGCCCGAGCCGGGGCCTCCCGCGCCGGCGCCGATCGCTGCGGTCCCGCTGGTTCCGCACGCCGTCGAGGGCCTGGATGACTGCCTGTTCTGCCACGGATCCGGCGGCCTGCGCCCCGTGCCGGCGTCCCACGACGGGCGGCCGAACGAGTCGTGTCTGCTGTGTCATTCGTCGCGGCCTCCGGCCCCGCCGCGAGCGGCCGGCGAGCCGGATCCGCCGGCCTGCGCGATGTGCCATCCGGTGGACGCGGCGGGGCGCGTCGCGCTGCCGGAGACGACGGCGAGGCCCCGCGCGCTGGCGTTCAGGCACTCGCGGCACGAGGCGGCCTCGGGGGCCCCGTGCGCCGCCTGCCATACGCTCGCCCAGGCCGACTCGGGCGGCAACCCCGACATGAGGACCTGCATGACCTGCCACCAGGACGCCGCCCGCGCCGGATGCGCGAGATGCCACCTGCACGACGGTCGCGGCGGGCTGGTCACGAACCTGCCGGACGGCCGGCGGCTGGTCCCGGCCGCCTGGATGGGCGACATCGCGCACGACGACGGGTTCGACCGCGAGCACGGCAGGGTCGCGCGAGCGGCGGATGCGTCCTGCCGGCAGTGCCACGGCGAGCAGTTCTGCCAGGGGTGCCATCTGGGCGTGGCCGGCGACCGGCGCTTCCACGGAGCCGGATGGTCCTCGATGCACGGTCCGTCGAGCCGTACGTCGGATCTGGACTGCGGGACGTGCCACCGGCGGCAGGACTCGTGCCTGGCCTGCCACCGCCGGGCCGGCGTGGCCGCCGACTCGCCGGCGGCGGCCGGCGCGGGCGGCTCGCGCTACCACCCGGAGGCGTGGGTGACATGGGATGAGAGCGACGCCGGGATGCACTCGCGCGAGGCCCGGCGCAACATCGGTTCCTGCGTAGCGTGCCACTCGGAAACCGACTGCGTCAGGTGCCATGCGACGATCAACCCGCACGGCCGGGGTTTCGGGGCGCGCTGCGACCGCCTCCGGCGCCGGTCGCCCGGCGCTTGCTCCCCTTGCCACGGGGCTTCGATTCCGGCCTGCCCCCCCTGACGGTTGCCGTCCGCGGCGACGGGTTCCCGCGCGCTGCGGTTCGAGGTTCACGCCTACCCGATCCTCGATGGTCGCGGTGCTGGATGCGTCCGCGGCCGCCGCGCCGGCGCGGATCGCGGCGGACCGTGACCTGCCGGTGATCGCTGACGAGATCTACGCCGAGCTTTCGTGCGACGGTTCGTGCGTGTCGCTCGCGTCGATCCCCGCCATAGCGGATCGGCGCGTTCGCGGCGTCGTTGCGGTGACGGTGAGAACGGCTCGGCGCGCCGGCAGCCGCCTTCGAGGACGAGGCGCTGTCGTCCGCGGGGGTGGTCCGCAGCAGCTTCGAACCCCTCCCCTACCGGTCGGGGCTATGAAGGGGGGAGGGTGAACGGTTACCTCGCAGGAAGGGTTCGACCCCTCCCCCGAGCATCCCGTATGGTCGCATGGGGGGGGCGACCCATGCGTGCTAACCGACATTTCGGGTGTCCTCGATGAAGCCGAGACGCTCAGCGAGACTCAGGCGTTGCGCCGCGAACGTTTCGATCTGTCGAGCGGGCCGTCCGTCGCTGAGCCGGGGAAGCGCTTGCGGGTCGCGCAGGACACGTGCCCGTTCCGTCAACGATGCGTCGCCCAGCAGGGCAGTGGCGAGCGCGGCGCGCAGGAAAGAGACGACGCGGTGGGGTGACCGCAGCCGCTGTTGTTCGTGGTCAGGCAGCGACTCGCCCGGGGGGGAAAGCGCGCTGGTCGGCGCGCGCCAAGCGCTCCAAGATGAGGGCATTGACAAGCTTGGCGAGCAACCACGTCCGCGCCGTGTCGTCGCGGTGATTGGGGAGCTTGCCGAAGCGGAGGACGGTCTTCAGGAGTTTGAATGCGAGTTCCACTTGCCACCTGAGCCGGTAGCAGGCGAACACCTGCGCGACGCTCATCAGGCCGCGGGGGGCCGTGGTGAAGATGAAGATGTACCTGCTCGCTTCGACAGCGCGGACGCCAGCCGGGCGGCCGCGCTTGCGATTGGCGCATCGCTGCACACGCCGTTCCGCTCGCCGCGCATCCTCTTCCGAGAGAGCGTAGATGCAGAGTCGGCCGGCCACTACCCCGAGTTGCGGGGTCTTGGCCGAT
>CAMTWF010000372.1:0-6360 GCA_947085355.1 uncultured delta proteobacterium | reverse complement strand
GTGTCGCCTGGGGGCGAGATGTACCTTGGCGGGTCGTGGGTGAGGGAGATAGGGCCGACGATCCGCAAGGTGGGACGCCGTGGTGAACTCGTAACGGTGGTCGGGAACCTGAACCCGAACGAGTACTACACTGGCGAGGGTGTCCCAGGGCCGCGGTCCGGTGTGGGCACCCCGCGGGCGTTGGTGTTCTCACCTGCCGGGGACCTGGTCTTCGCCGACTGGTATTCGAACCGCGTCAGGCGCGTGGCCGCGGCCGCCGAGCCGGCCTTGCTGGTGCAAATCCCCGGGGTCTTCTCGACGCTGGTTGCGTTGCCCGACGGCAGTTTCGAGCTGCGGCGCAAGGGCGGAACGCGCGACCTGTTCAACCCCTCGGGGCGGCACACCGCGACGCTGGCGCCGGACGGCTCGGCGGTCACCTACGAGTACGACCGCGCCGGGCGCGTCGCCGCGGTGGTTGACCAGGCCGGCCGGCGCGCGACGCTCCACTACGACCGCTGGGGCAAGCTGTCGCGAATCACCGACTTCGTCGGCGCTCGAACGCTGTTCACCGTCGACTCCGCCGGGAACCTCGCGCGCGTCGAGATGGAAAGCGTTGCCGGCACGGCGCGGACGTTCGCGTACAACGCCGAGCACCTCATGGTGTCGCAGACCGACGCGGGTCGGACCAACGAATACGCCTACGATGCCAACCGGATGGTCAGCTCGGTGCGCGTCGCGGGCCGTCACCACCGGACGATCGCGGCCGCCGACGGGCGGTTCCTCAACAACGAGCTCGCCGGGCGCACCAGAGTGCCGTTGGTCACGTCGTGGGACTGGTACGGATTCCCCTTCACCGCGGTGGTGACCGACGAGCGAGGCGTCACGCGGGAGTACGCCTACGGCCACCGGCGCGTGATGACCGGCTGGCGGCGCGTCGGGGACGACCCGTGGCGGGTGTTCGACAGGACGCGGGAGGTCGACGCCAACGGCTTGGCGACGATGTACTCGCCGAGCGCCGACTGGAGCCCGTGGTACTATCGCGAGTACGACACCCGCGGGAACCTCGTCTGGGAGTCGAGCCCGCTGCAGACCTACCGGTACGACCCGCGATGTGACCGGCCGGTGTACCGGTCGCAGGACGTTGCCGAAGACCGGTGGGAGTACGACTCGTCGTGCCGGCTGGTGCGGCACGTGGACCCCCGGCCGGGCTGATCACACGGTACGCCTACGACCCGCTGACGGGCCTGCTTGCCGAGGAGTCCGACGATGCGGGCTGGAAGGTGCGGTACCGGTACGACTCGCTGGGCCGCGCGACCCGCATCGAACAGCGTGACGGGAGCATCACGGACATGGAGTACGACGCCGCCGACCGCGTCATCCGCGAGGTGCGGACCGGCACCGGCGGGGTGCGGGAGGAGACGCGGCGCACGTACGACGCGCTCGGGCGGCTGGTCTTCGTCGAGGGGCCCGGCGGTGCGCTGACGGAGTACCGCTACGCCGACGGTCCGGGCGGCGGCTGCTGCGGCGGCAGGACCACGGGCCCGACGATGGTCATCGACCCGGACGGGAACGTCACGCGGTACGAGTACGATGTCGAGGGGCGCGTCGTTGCGGTGACCGATCCGACGGGCGCTCGGACGACGCGCGAGTACGCTCCAGGCGGCCTGTTGGCTCGCTCGAGCGATCCGGCGCGCCGGACCACGACCTACGACTACGACTGGAACCGCCGGCTCTCCGGCGTCACCGACCCGGCAAGCGGCGCCACGCGGTACACCTACCCCCTGCTCCGTCCGGACTCGGCGGTCGACACCGTGACCGACGCCGAGAGCCGGCTGTCCAGGTACACGTGGGGCTACGGCGGCAGCGACTACCGCAGCGTGGCGGAGGCCCGGCTGCCGGACTCGGGGAGGGACTGGTACCTCTACGACGCCGCGGCCGGGCGGCTTGTCGGGCAGGGGCGGGCCAACAATGCGGGCATCAACTACGTCGTCGACGGCGCCGGCCGCGTGCAGCAGGTGAGCTACTTCGACTACCGCGGCGTCCGCCCCCGCGGCGACGTGCGCTACACGTACGACACCCTCGGCCGCATCTCGCGGGTGGACGACTTCTCCGGCCGCACGGAGTTCGCCTACGACGCCGCTGGCCGCATCGCGGCCGAGACCCGCACGCAGGACGGCCGCGGCTACGCCACCCGCTACGCCTACGACGGCCTGGGCAACGTCACGCAGATGACGTATCCTTCAGGCTTGGTGGTGCGTTTCGAGCGCCAGATCGGCGACCCTTCCCGCTTGTCGCGCGTCGTCGCGGTGGACGAGGTCGGTGTGGAGACCATCCTCGCCTCGGCCGTCAACTACACGACCGGCGGCCTTCTCACCGGGTACACGATGGGCAACGGCCTGGTCTACGCGATCGATCGCGGCCCCGGCGGTCGCGTCGAACGCATCACCACCGGCCTGCCGGGCGACCCGTCGCCGGACGTGCTCGACCTGACGTACCAGTACGACACCACCGGCAACATCACGGCGATCCTCGACGCGGTGGACGCCGACCGCACGGCGTTCTACCGCTACGACGCGCTCGACCGGCTGGTCGGCGCCGACGGTTGGTGGGGCAGCCTCTCCTGGACCTACGACCGGACGGGCAACCGCCTCTCCGAGACCCGCAACGGCGTCCTGTCCAGCTACGCCTACCAGTCGAGCACCAGCCGCCTGCTGGAGGTGCGCAACACCGCCACCGGCGCCACCGAGCACACCCTGGCATACGACGCCTCTGGCAACGCCACGCGCTACGACGACCTCCTCCTCGACTACGACGCCGCCGACCGCCTGATCCGCCTCCGCGACCGCGCTACCACCGCGACGGTCCAGGAGAACGCCCACGACCACAAGTTCCGCCGGACGAAGCGGACCGCCTACGTCGACGCCTCGGGCGCCCCGCTGCCGACCCCGGAATGCACGGTCTTCGTCTACGACCTTTCCGACCGGCTGATCGCGGAGCACGCATGCGCGACGGGCGCCCGAATCGCGGAGTACGTCTACCTCCAGGGCTACCACGTCCTGGCCGTACGGCGCGGCATCGCGTGGTACTGGTACACGAGCGACCATCTGCCGATGCCCTGGAAGGTAGTCGACGCCCGGCGCGATGTCGCCTGGAACGGACGGGGCGAACCGTGGGGACGGACGCTTGTGGAGCCTAGCGGTGTTGCCCAGCCGTTGCGATTCCCGGGCGAGTACGCGGACGGCGTTGTCGCGTATCTCTGGCTCCGGGCGTATTTCCCCGAACTTGGGGCCTTCGCTGCACCGGAGCCGCTGCGGTCTCCCGGCCGTCCGGTGGCCATCCGCGGAAGGGTGGAGCCGGGCTGGTTTCCAGGTACTGTGGCCCTTCGCGTTGCGGCGCGTAGACCATCCTATTCCTATGCTGGCAGCAACCCTCTTCGTTGGATTGATCCAACGGGCAACGAGTATGAGACATTCTGCCCGGAAGCCGGCAGCCTCATGGACCCGGCGAAGCCGTCGCGCCGGCAGATCGCAGAACAGTGCGCTCGAGAACGGGAGGAGTACCTTCGTGAATGTGCGGGCTCGGGCGACAACGTTCCCGGCGCAGTCTGTCCGCCACCGCCCGGCACCACCTGTGAGGATCGCGCTACAGCTGTGGAACAGGAATGCTGGCGTCGGGCGGCGCGCAACATCGTGGAGGGGAGCACCGAGGGCATGATGTGTGACTTCATTCTACCAGTACCTGGGTCGGGCCAGCCGTACTTCGAGGACCAGGATGCGCCCCTTCCTGCGAATTAGCAGCGTCTTCCGATGACGGAGGTCACGACCGGGGCCGCCGTACGACTTGTGATGATCGTTGCAGCGGTTTCGATCTGGAACGGCACGTGCGTGCAGAACCAAGGTGCTGTGTCCTGCCCCCCGACGCTGGCTGGCGAGCACCCCCCCTTGCCCGGGCGCGCCGTTCCCGCCCACATGCTCTCCCAGGTCAGGGAGGCAAATCAGTCCGACTGGGGGTGGAACGCCCCTCCACCGGGCCTCGGGAACCACAGCAACTTTCGGCTGTTTGAAGGCGGCCTGCTGGGGACTTCGGGTGTCATTGTCGGGACATCCGGCGACGACTCGACTGGGACGTTGGGGGTGCTCCGGGTGTTCGTGCTCCCGGGCGGCGCCACTCACGGTCAATGGTTACTTCCGCCGGGATTCGGCCTGATCGCGGACGTGGACGTGGCTCCGCAGACCGAGTCTGTCCCGGAAACGCTTTTCGTGGCGGTGGCGTCGGGGCCGCAGTGGGCCGGTCGCGAGGCGCACCTGCTGTATTTCGTGGTTTCGTCCGGGGTCTCGCACCACGCCGTCCGGGTGACCGGCTACCAGCCTCTTCCCCATGCGTGGTCTCTGTGGGACGAGGACGGGGACGATCTTCCGGAGATGCTCATTGGCGCTGCGAGAACGCTTCGGTCCGGCGATGATGCGGCTTTGGTCGTCGTATACTCTTCGTCGGGTGCGGCGACAGTACTCGAGGACACGACTGTCACTGCCCTCGTTCGCCGGCACTCCGTCCTGGTCATCCTGGACGAAGATCGCGAGGGGGGAAGAATCGTAGCGGCGACGACGGACGAGGACGGTTGCGCGCGTCAGCGAGACGACGGCTTGCCGTCTGCGAGGCGGGCGTGCGAAGTCCTGCGCGCGGTTTCACTCCGGACCGGGGATCGGTACTGGGGCACTCCGCATGCCGACCTCGGCGGAGGAAGGTGCGAGGCGCTCGGGGCGATCCCCGACACCGACGGCGATGGCGTCCGCGACGTGGTTGCCGTATTCACCTGTCGTCCGGCCGACTGCGAGGGAGTCAGTCACCGGCTATGGCTGCTCTCCGGCGCAACGGGCCGGCCGCTGTCGTCGGACGCAGGCTGGGGAGAGGACATCGGCACCCGTGTGGCGAGGCTCGACGCAGCGGTCGACGGCACTGGCGGTGCCGACGGGGCTTGGCGTCTCGCGGTGCTCGCCGATCCTACGGCCGCGCACGACGAGGCAGGCCCGCCCGTCGGAAACCTGTGCGTGTACGACATGCCGGAACTGCGCCCGGCATGGTGCAGGACCATCATGATTGCCGCGCTTCGGAACACTCCGATCGGCCTCGACTTCCTGGAGGATCTGGACGCCGATGGCGTACGAGAGGTTGTGTACACCTGCTCGGCGCGACTCCCGGATGAGACGCTTGTTGCCGGCCTGTGCGTCGCGTCGGGCGCAACCGGAGTGACCTCGCATGTCTGGGTTGGCCCCTGAACCATCCCCGCGGGATCCCCATGCCGGTTCTCACCACCATTGCCCCTCCCTCATCGGCAGCCCCTTCGGAGCTGGCTGGTGGCTTGCAGGGCACAAGCGCATCGTGCGCGGCGAGGACGGGACCTCGTGGGCGGTGCACGACGGCGACGGCACGGCCGAGGTGTTCCACGGCGTGCGGCCCGGGGACGTGATGACGGTGGCCGGCAACGGTACGTGGGTGTACGCCGGCAGCGACATCGAGGCGACGCGGGCGGCAACCTGGCAGCCGAGCGGCGTCGCATTTGACGGCGAAGGGCGGATGTGGATCGCGCACCGGCTGGGATACATGACCGGTAGCGCGCTGAGCGTCGTCGGCGCCGACGGCAAGCTCGCGACGGTGATCCCGCCGCACGGCGTGCCGACTTGGCCTCTTCCGCTGAGCTCGACCGGCGGGTTGGCGTGGAGCGACCGCACGGGCTTGCTGGTGGCCGACACGGGCCGCGGCGTCTTCCGCGTCGCCTGCTGGGCCGACCCGGCGGGCCCGGCAGGGCTCTCGTGCCGGCTCGAACGCTTCGCCGGCGGCGGGTCGACGTGGCCCGCCGAAGGGATGCGCGCGACCGACGCATGGCTCCCCCCGACGCACGGGATCGCGACCAACGCCGCCGGCGAGGTATTTGTCCCGACGATATACAACGAGGTCTGGAAGGTGGACACCGCCGGCATCCTGCACTGGTTTGCCGGCGCCGGCATCGCCGGATATTCGGGTGACGGCGGTCCCGCCACCACCGCGAGGCTCAACTACCCGAACGACGTCGCGGTCGATGCCGATGGAGCGGTGTACATCGCAGACAGCAACAACCACTCGGTGCGGCGCGTCGACGCGGCGGGGACAATCACCACGGTCGTCGGGAACGGCACGCTCGGCTGGACGTCTGACGGGCAGATCGCGGCCGGCAACCCCGGTCCGCCGATCTGGTCGATCGCTGTGTCGCCTGGGGGCGAGATGTACCTTGGCGGGTCGTGGGTGAGGGAGATAGGGCCGACGATCCGCAAGGTGGGACGCCGTGGTGAACTCGTAACGGTGGTCGGGAACCTGAACCCGAACGAGTACTACACTGGCGAGGGT
>CAMTWF010000371.1:0-5966 GCA_947085355.1 uncultured delta proteobacterium | reverse complement strand
GCACGCTCGAATTCGCCGGCGGCCGGGTCCGCCACGCCGCCTCGGGCAAGGAACCGAGCGGCTCTGCCGCGAGGTTCCGCGGGGGTCCGGGGGGCGGTGAGGCGCCCGGCGCCGAACAGCCCCCCGGCGCAAAAGGAACCGAGCGGCTCTGCCGCGAGGTTCCGCGGGGGTCCGGGGGGCGGTGAGGCGCCAAGCGCCGAACAGCCCCCCGGCGCAAACGATGGGCGCAATCGACCGCATCAGACACGCATACCGGCCCGATCCGCCGGCGCCGCACGTCTCGGACCCGGAGGCCGCCCGCCGGACGTACGCGCACTGGCGCGTGCGGATGTTCCTCGCGTTCTTCCTGGGCTACGCGCTCCTCTACTTCGGCCGCAAGAACATCTCGACGGCGCTGCCCGCGTTGTCGGACGACCTGGGGTACTCCAACACCGAGCTGGGCCTGATCGGATCGTCGTTGTACGTGACCTACGGCCTGGGCAAGTTCCTCAACGGCATCCTGGCCGACCGGGCGAACGTGCGGCTCTTCCTCGCCACCGGTCTGATCGTCTCGGGACTGCTCAACCTCGTCTTCGGATCGCTGTCGTCGCTCTGGGCGCTCGCCCTCGTCTGGGGCTGCAACGGCTGGTTCCAGTCGATGGGGTTCCCGCCGATCGCGCGCGGGATGACGCTGTGGTTCCCGTCCCACGGCAAGGCGACCCGGTGGGCGTGGTGGACGTGCTCGCACCAGGCCGGGACGGCCGCCGTGATGGCGCTGACCGCCTGGACCCTGGCGTGGGGCGGGTGGCGCTGGTGCTTCCTGCTGCCGGGGATCATCTGCATCGTGGCCGGCATGGCGGCACTGCCGGCGATGGCCGACACGCCGGAGTCGAAGGGCGTGCCGCGCGCCGACGCCTTCCCGGGGCGGGAGGAGGGGGATCCGGCGGACTACCGTGCGACGCTGGTGCGCCGGGTGCTGCTGAACCGGAACCTCTGGATCATCGGCCTGGCGGACCTGCTCGTCTACCTCGTCCGCTTCGGGACGCTCGACTGGACGACGAAGTTCCTGAAGGAGGTGAAGGGGTACGACGCCGAGACCGCTGCGTTGCGGGCCTCCATCATGCCGCTGTTCGGGGTCCTCGGCGTGCTCGTCTCCGGCTGGACGTGCGACGCCGCGTTCCGCGGTCGCTACCGCGTCGTCGTCGCTACGTGCTTCGCGTGCCTCGCGTTGTCGATCTGGGGCTTCCACGACGTCGGCCCCGGCCACCCGCTGCTCGACCTGGCGTTGATGGCGAGCATCGGCTTCTTCGTCGAGGGGCCGCAGTCGATCCTCGGGGCGGTTGCCGCCGTGGACGCCGGAGGTTCGGCCCGCGTGGCGGCGGCCGCGGCGGGGCTGGTCGGCATCTTGTCGTACGTCGGGGCGACCGCCTCCGGGGTCGGCACGGGCGCCGCCATCGACTCGTTCGGCTGGAGCGGCGCCTTCTGGCTGTGGGGCGGGTGCGCGGCCGCCGGCTTCCTGCTGTGCGCTCTGGTCTGGCGCGAGCGCTGACCGCGGTACCGAGCCCGTCCCGCCCCCCCCCCCTCGACAAGCAGGCGGGCTGCGCCTATGTTGACCACCCATGACGACCCGGATGGCAACTCTGGCGTACGGCAGCGGATCGATCTCCCTCGGGTTCCCCGGCGGCTTCCTCGCCGGCGAGCCGATCGCGCCTCGACTGCCGGGCGGCGGGCGCCGCCCGGCCGAGGCGATCGCCGAGGCGCTCGCCGCGCCGCTCGATTCACCCGCGCTGCGCGACCTCGCCGCCGGCCGGCGCGTCGGGATCGTCATTTCCGACGAGTTCCGCGCCGGCCTCCAGGTCGAGATCGTCGACGCCCTTCTGGGCGAGGTCGCCCGCGGCGGCCCCGCATCCGTGACGGTGATGCTTGCCACCGGGTCCCACGATCCGACGATCTACGGAGCCAAGCTCGCGGTCGCATGCCGGGAGGCCGCCGAACGGCACGGCATCGCGGCGCGCGTCCACGTGCACGACTGCGACCGATCGCCGAACCACGAAGTCGGCACGACGCCGCTCGGCTCCCCGCTGATCCTCGACGACGCCCTGCTCGAAACCGATCTCCGCGTCTACGGCCACGAGAGCAAGCACCACTACATGTGCGGCTACTCGATCATCGACAAGCAGGTCGTCCCGGGAATGGCGATGCGGCGCACCATCGAGGCCAACCACAAGCGCGCCCTGGATCCCGGCAGCCTCGCGGGACGCTCGCCCTGGCACCCCGATCCGTCGCGCCGCGACAACCCGTTCGCCGAGGACGCCCGCGACGCCAGGGCGCTCTCCGAACGCCGCCTGCTGGCCAACGGCGCGATTCGCGACACCGCCGTCGCGACTTTCGCCCTGGACATGATCTCGGAGGCCGGATCCGTGTATTGGATAGCCGCCGGCAAGCCCGCCTCGGTGCTCGCACCCATGCCGGAGGCGGCCGATCGGATGGGGGCGTTCGAGGTCGAACGGGCGCGCTACGTCGCCATCTCCCCGGGCGGGCCGCCGGCAAGCCAGACGTTGTACAGCACGCAGAACTGCTTCGACATGGCGTTGATGGGCGCCGTCCTGCCCGGCGGCGAGGCGCTCGTCATCGCGCCGTGCGAAGGCCGGCCGGACGTCCCGGAGGATGCGCGCGGCCTGGCGCCCGACCGCACGTCCAAGGCCCTCTTCTACGACGGGCTGGTCCGCCTGCTGCCGATGCCGTTCGGGGACGCCGAGGCGTGGATCCGCGAGCACTTCGAGTTGTACCTGTGGAAGACGCACCGCGTGCTGCGGCTGCTGAAGGCCGACGGCGTGCGGCTGTACCTGCACTCGCGGCTCCCGCCCGACAAGGTGCGGGCCGCGGGGATCGAGCCGGTCGAGGATCCCCAGGCATGGATCGACGAGCGTGCCGGGCGGCGCGACGGGAAATGCCACGTCATAGACGGCGGAAACAAGCTGCTGGTGGTCGGCAGGAACCCCGCCGGAGCGTAGTGCTCCTCTCCGGCGGACTCGACTCGGCCGTCACCGCGGCGATCGCCGCGTCCGAGGGGTTCGAGGTCCACGCTCTGACCGTCCGGTACGGCCAGCGGCACTCGGCCGAGCTGAACGCGGCCGCTCGGGTCGCCCGCGCGGTCGGCGCCGCCTCGCACCGCCACGTGGACGTCGACCTGCGGGCGATCGGCGGGTCGGCACTGACCGACGACATCGACGTGCCCAAGGCCGACCCCCGATCCACGATCCACGATCCCCGACCCCCCACGTACGTCCCGGCGCGCAACACCGTGCTGCTCGGGCTGGCCCTCGCCCACGCGGAGGCGATCGGCGCACGCGACATCTTCATCGGCGTCTCGTCGGTGGACTACTCCGGCTACCCGGACTGCCGGCCCCGGTTCGTGCGCGCGTTCGAGCGCCTCGCCGGGACGGCCACCCGCGCCGGCGCGGACGACGGCGTGCGGTTCAGGATCCACGCGCCGCTCCAGCGCATGTCGAAGGCCCGCACGATCCTGCGCGGCATCGAACTTGGCCTCGACTTGTCGCTGACGCACTCGTGCTACGACCCGGCGCCGCACGGCCTGGCCTGCGGGCTCTGCGATTCGTGCAGGCTCCGGAGGAAGGGGTTCGAGGAAGCGGGGGTGGAAGATCCGACGGCGTACGCCGCGGTGTCGGGTCGACCACGACCACGACCACGACCACGAGAGGGCGTGAGGGTGGTGGAGGCATACCCGGCGCTGCTGGGCGAATCGAGCGCGGCGGGGACGCCGTGCGCCATCGTGAGGCTGGCGGGGTGCCCGCTGGAGTGCCGGTGGTGCGACACGGCGTACGCGAGGGACGCGGCGAGCGGCACGGAGATGACGGTCGAGGAGGTCGTGGCGACCGTGCTGGGGTTCGGCCTGCGAAGCGTGCTGGTCACGGGCGGCGAGCCGCTGGCCCAGGAAGGCGCCGGGCGGCTCCTGTCCGCTCTGGCCGACGCCGGCATGGACGTGATGCTCGAGACCTCCGGGGCGCTCGATATCCGGACGGTCGACCCGCGCGTCCGGAGGATCGTCGACATCAAGTGCCCCTCCTCCGGCATGATGGACAGGAACCTCGATTCCAACGTGCGCGAACTGCGGCCGACCGACGAGATCAAGTTCGCGATCGCCGACCGTGCAGACTACGAGTGGGCGCGGGAGGTCGTGCGTCGCGAGGCGCTCGACCGACGCTGCACCGTGCTGTTCTCGCCGGTCGCCGGGCGCATGGACGCCGCGGCGCTCGCCGAGCGCATCATCGCCGATCGCCTGCCGGTGCGCCTGCAGATCCAGCTCCACCGCGTGCTGTGGCCCGACCGCGACCGCGGGGTGTAACCGTTCAGGCCCCATGGGCAAGCGAGGATGGGGCTTGCTTGCGGCTCCCCGCGATCGGATACCGCCGTGGAACCGGCGTCGGATCCGAGGCGGAGGGCGAAGGCCGGCATCGCACTCCTCCCCGAGCGGTACTCCGGAGAGCACTCCGCGGCGGCTTCGCTCGCGGTGATCGTACGGATCGCTGAGTGCCACGGTGGTACGAACCGGGATGCACGTCGATGGCGCCGAATGCCGGATGGCAGAGATCGCCCGGTGAGGTCCGGGCAGGTCGTGCCACGCCGGCAGACGGCGCCCGTGACGTACGGAGAGGCCCGTGCACGGGTGGCAGGCGGCGGTCTGCAGCTGCAGGGTGGCCCTTGCAAGGCCGGCAGAGGGGTCCGCGGAGGTACCCGGAGGGCAATTCCACGTTGGCAGAGGGTGTCCGGTCGTCGGGGTCGGTTGGTACCTGCGTGGCACACGGCGATCTGCAGGATCATCGCCGGGAAATCGGGTGCGGACCGGCGGGATCGGCGGTGCAGCCGGGGGGTTGGACGGGTTGTCGACAGATCAGGCGGGGCTGTCGGTGGGCGGGATGCCGCCGCCTTCACCCCCGGGCGCGGGTTCGTCGCGTCCTGGCGTCTTGCGGAAGAAGATGTCGGGCCAGTCGCGGCCGAGGTCCCGTTCCCGGGCGCGGGCCGCGAGCGTCTCGAACAGGCCGTCTCGGGCGGCGGTGAGGCTCTCGGCCATCGTCTCGCGGCCAATCCAGGCGCGACCACGCACGATGGCGGTGGCGCCGGTCGCCTCGAGGGCGGCTTTCACCTTGCCGGTCCACAGTTCCAACTTGTCGCGGTGGCGCGCGAGCACCTCGTCGGTCGACTGACTGAGCCATCCCAAGACGCGGCCGAGCTGCTTGCCGAGCGGCATGCGCACGAAGCGCGATACCGCGCGATCGAAGTGCTGGGTCCAGCGGCGGCTCGAGGAGTCCTTGCCGACAGCGAGATACAGCTCGTCGCCGAACCGGGTGCAGGCCATGTCGAACCGGTGGTTGGCGACGATGCGGCCGGCGTCGGTGTCGGCGATCGCCTGCCTGCAGGTGCGCCACTCGGCGCGGGCCGTGTCGACGATGCTCATCCAGTCGTCGGTGGAGGCGACCAGATCGCCGGTGTCCGGGTCCGCCTTGAGCGCCGCGATCGTGAACCGGATCTCGTCCTCGGCGTCATCGAACGTGACGGTGTTCGGGATCTTGCGTGGCGCCATTGTCTCTCCTCCTTCTCCAGGCCCGCAATTCCTCGGGCTGCGCAGGTCTATAGGACAAGCGAAGGGCGGGTGTCAACCAGGGCCTCGGACTGCCCGACCTGGAATTCGGAGTAGACGCGAACATGCCCTGACCCGTCCGGTCGTAGGGAAGGGCGCGTACTTCGGGCGCGCCGTGCCCTCGGTACGCGGCCTCCCCTGCAGGTCGGCAGGCTGATCCTCTACTCCGAATCCCAACGCGGCGTCCGAGGTAATGAGCCGGGACCTCGTCACCCCCCCTGCGAGTTTCGGTGATGGGTAGGACGTCGCGGAGAAGCTGCGGCAGGGGTCCGAGTTTGTCGAGAAGGATGGGCGGGAAGAGGGCGACGTCGCGGCGGAGTTCGGGGAG
>CAMTWF010000370.1:0-16541 GCA_947085355.1 uncultured delta proteobacterium | reverse complement strand
TCGAGTCTTCGGCGACGGCGACGGCGACGGCGACGGCGACGGCAACGGCAACGGCAACGGCAACGGGGATGGGGATGGAGCCGGCGGACGGGCTACCCCCAAGAATCGCGAAAGCACCCGCAGGGAATCGGCGGGTGCATTCGCGATTTCGTCGCCAACCAGTTTCCCTCGCCCTATCGCGCGACCCTCCTGGGGCGCGAGATCCTCCGGCTGCACCGGGCCTACCCCGGCAGCCGCTTCACCCTGGCCGACTTCGAGCTGGCGGTCGGCCTGCACCGCCGCGAGCCCGAACTGGATCTGCAGCCGTCCACCCTGGCCCACGTGGCCGACCCGGTCGCCGCCTGGTAGCGGACGGGACTCGGACGGGGCGCCAGGCCTAGGCAGCCGCCCCCGCCTGCCGCGTCCATCATCACGACGTTCGAGAGCCCGTACCCAGGCGCCGCCTGATGGCGTAGCATCGGGGCCATGCGGTTCCTGCTCGTCAACCCGCCCGTCCTCGCCGTCGACGAGTTGCAGGTCTACGCCTACGCGGACGTCTTCCCCTACGGCCTGCACCAGATCGCCACGCTGCTGCGCGGCCACGGGCACGAGGCGCACCTGATCGACATGATGGCCTACCTCGAGGGCGGCTACGATCGGGCGCTGCGTCCGGACGCCCGGTTCGCGAAGAAGGCCTGCGGCGACGACAGGACCCGGAACCTCGCGCGCGACGTCTACCTCTACGGCCGCGACTTCTCCTGGCTGGACGCGCGCCTGGCCGAGTGCGCGGCGCCCGACGAGGTGCTGGTCACGTGCTGTCTCTCGTTCAACTGGGAGCCGGCGCATCGGGTCGTCGCCGCCTGCCGCCGGGCGTTCCCCCGGGCGCGCATCCGGCTGGGCGGCTTCTATCCGACCGCCTTCCCGGAGCACGCGGCCGACAGCGGCGCCGACGAGATCTTCCGCGGGCGCTGGACGGAGGCCGATCGGGTCTTCCCGCGCCTGGCGCCGGGCGACGAGCCGCCGCGCATCTGGCTGTTTCGGCTCGTCGCCGGCTGCCGCTACCGCTGCTCGTTCTGCCTCAACGCCTCCAGCCCGGTCGAGGTGCTCCACGACCCGCGCGAGGCCGCCGACGAGCTGCGCCGCGTCCACGAAGAGTACGGCATCACGAAGTTCTGCAACTGGGACCCCAACGTGATGCTCGCCCCGGAGGCGCTGGGCGCCTTCCTCGACGCCGTTGCGCGCACCGGCCCGCCGCTGAGCCTGCGCTTCGACATGGGCATCTCGCCACACCTGCTGACCCGCGACCTGGCCGTGCGCATGAAGGAGGCCGGAACCGTCGCGGTGACCATTCCGTTCGAGTCGGCCGACCCCGCCGTCATGCGGCGGATGGGCAAGCCCTACCGCGTGGAGGACGCGATGCGCGCGCTGGACATCAGCGCCGACGCGGGACTCGATCGCGCGCACTTCCACTGCACGTTCATCGTCGGCCTGCGCGACGAGGACCTCGGCGCGGTCTTCCGCACCCACCTGCTGATCCTGCGCAGCGGCGGCAAGCCCACGCCGTTCCCGCTCACACCCACGCCGGGGACGCGCGAGTACGATCGCCACCGGGAGCACCTGGCGGGCAAGGACCTCGACCTGCTCAACGGCCATCTCTGGCCGGCGATCGGACCGGCGTCCACGGTCCGGCTCTACGACCGCGTCCTGCGCGTGGTGTCGAGCCTCGACATCGAGTCGGCGCGCGAGGAGGCGGCGCGTCTGCCGCCGCGGGTGCGCGAGCTGTTCGATCGGGAGGTCGGGGTCGTCCTGCGACCCGGCGCCGCTCGCTCCCGGGCGGCGACGCGAGGCGAAGAAGCGTTGCCTTCGCCCCCGCTGTCCCGCCTCCCCGGCTGGCTCCACGCGCAGTGCGCGGCCTGCGCGGATCGGGACCTGTGCGCGGGCGCCGCGTCGCGGCGGGAGCCCGACGTCGCCGAGTGCTTCCGCGAACGGCGGGGCGTCGAGATCGCCCTGCTCGCGGTCCTGTTCGACGACCTCCGGCGCGCCGCGGGAATCGCCGACCCGCGGTTCGCCGCCCTGGAAGAGCGGATGTGGACGCACCTGGAGGAGCTCCAGGGGCGCTGCGCGAACACCTTCGAGCCCTCGGCGTCGTGGGACGGCGAGCGTTGGAGCCTCTACCGCTGCACCTACAGCTTCCACGACGGGATGCCGGCGCGCTGGGCCGCCGACGCACGCACGCTGATCGAGTGGACGTCGCTGCTCGAGCCGCGCGCGGCCGGACCGGCGGAGAGGATCCTCGCGCTGGCGTCGCCGCCGCTGGTGCGCCAGCTCCTCTTCGGCGTGGACGCGGAGACGGGCGGCCGGATGCGGCTCAAGGTCTACTTCCGGCTGGAGCAGGGAGCCGCCGCCGCCAAGGAGAGCCTGCTCGTCGGCCTCGCCGGACGCGGCTGGAACCGCGCGCTCGCCGCCGACCCCGCCCGCCTGGCGATCGCCGCGTTCGACCTCGGCCCCGCCGGCGTCTCGACGGTGAAGCTGTACTTCCACGAGCCCCGCGTGCCGTCGGCCGCGTTCGTCCGCCGCTTCGTCCCCGGATCGTTCTATCCGGTCGCCACGCGACAGCGCGGAATCCGGGCCTGGGAGGACGTCCTGTCCATCGCGCGCCTCACGCCGGCGACGCGCCGACGCCCGCCGGCGTACGGCGAGGCGAACGTGCACTGCCTGCGCAACGACCTCACGCTCGGCGACGTGGCCGCCGTGTTCGCGCGGCTGAAGCGCGCCCCCGGCCTCGATCCCATCGCGACCCTTTTCTCGCGGCACCCGCTGGCCTTGACCAGCATCACCTTCCCGATCGGACGGGGTGCGAAGGCCAACCTGTACTACCGACTGGTCGGTTGATCTACTACCCCCGAACTTCGTCGCACGGCGCGACGACATTGGTCACAGCGGAGCACGCAGGGAACACAGAGACCATTCCCTGCGCCCTCTGCGGTCTCTGCGGTGATTCATCGTTTGGTTGCGGCGCCTGCCTGCCGGCAGGCAGGCCGCCGCGCTATGGAACAGCCAACGGCCGACAGGCAACAGCCGACGGCTTGACGCCGTCCGACACGGGTGACACCCTCGCGATGCGGGCATGGATCGGCGACCCGCCCCCGGCCTGCGGAGCGCCTCGCCGTGCAGAACGTGGACATCAACCTGGGGAAGGCCTGCGACAACCGCTGCCGGTTCTGCTCCAACGGCGATCCCATGCCCGAGGAACTCCGCTGGGCCGATCCGGCGACCGTCGAGGCGGAGATCCGCAGACGGCGGCTCGAGGGCGCCGAGTCGATCGGCTTCCTGGGCGGCG
This sequence comes from uncultured delta proteobacterium, assembly GCA_947085355.1. Taxonomy (GTDB): domain Bacteria; phylum Myxococcota_A; class Polyangia; order DRWM01; family JAAZOP01; genus CAMTWF01. The sequence goes on along the minus strand of CAMTWF010000370.1, from coordinate 13,222 downwards.
AGCCGACCCTGTACCCCCACCTCGAACGCATCGTCCGCCTGGCGCGCGAGCAGGGCTTCCGCCGCGTGGCGCTCTGCACCAACGGTTCCCGCCTGGCCGATGCGGAGTATCTCGGCCGCCTCCTGGACGCGGGCGTGACCCGGGTGGCCATGTCGATCCACTCGCACCGGGCAAGCGTCGAGGACCACATCACGCGCCGGCCGGGGTCGTTCGCCCGGAAGATCCGCGCGCTGGAGAACCTGGTCGCCGCCCGGCGGCGCGAGCGCCTTGGGGACGGGCTGTCCCTCAACACGGTGCTGCACCGCAAGAACGTCGAGCACCTGGACCGATTCGTGCGCTTCATGGCTGGGATCGGCGTGGAGAGCATCCGCTTCAACTTCATCCGTCCGTGCCGCATGGCCGAGGGCAGCAAGGCATGGGTGCCTCGCTTCTCGCTGGTCACCCCGAACGTCCTGCGGGTCGTGACCCTGAACGAGTCCGGGCTCCACCTGGCGCTCAACTTCGGCGACATCCCGCTGTGCAAGTACCCGCGGAAGGTCCTCTGCCGGCCGGTGCTGCTCCGGCGCTACGTGGGCGAGTGCTGGGACATGCGCACCGACGTGAGCGTGACCTGGCGGCACCAGCGCAAGGCGATGTCCGCCCGTTCCACCCGCTTCAACTGGCAGCGCAGGCGGCTCGAGTTCAAGAGCCTCGCGCCTTCGTGCAGGACCTGTGCGATCCGCGATCGCTGCGAGGGGGTCTGGCAGAAGTACCTCGACCTCTACGGCGCACGGGATCTGGCCTCCGGCCCGGCCCTGGTCGCAGCCTGCCTCGAGGCGGAGCGGCCCGGCGCGAAACGCACGCCGCGCGCGTCCCGGCGCCCGCCGCAGCCGCCGTCGCGGGACCGGTGACGGCCGATGCCGCCCTCGAAGGATCTCCTGGCACGTCTTGCAGGCCGCGTCGACTGGATCGAGCTGGTGACCGGCTTCGCCTGCAACTGCAACTGCCGGGTCTGCTCCTCCGGTCTCCACGCCGGAAGCGCGCCCCTCGACGAACGGGACATGGCCGCTTGGCTCGCGCGGGGGCGGGATCTGGGCGCGACCGGCGTTTGGCTCGGCGGCGGCGAGCCCACGCTGCACGAGGGTCTGCTGCGCACGGTCGGGCATGCCCGCAGCCTCGGCTACCGGCGGGTGCGCGTGCAGACCAACGGCCTGCGCCTGGCCTATCAGGCGTACGTCGCCTCTCTGGAGCGCGCCGGAGCGACCGAGGTCGCCCTGTCCGTCAAGGGATGGGACGCGGGATCGCACGATGCCATGGTCCGCCGCACCGGCGCCTGGGACCTCCTGGCGCGAGCCTTCGACAACCTCCGCGTCTCGGCCGTGCGGCTGGAGGCCGACGTGCTGCTGACGACCCCGCTGCTGCCGCACCTTGCCGACCTGGTGCAGGAGATCGCGCGCCGGGGCGCCGAGAACCTCACCTTCTGGCTCATGTCGCTGCACGGCCTGCCCGACGACGACGCCCTGACCCGGCTGGTCCCACCGCTCGGCGGGCTCCGCGCACCGCTTCGCAAGGCGTTCGCCCAGGCGCAAGCGTGCGGCCTCGCCGCGACCAGCCTGCACACGCCGCCTTGCGCCCTGGCGCCCGATGACCGCGACCGCTACCTGCACGCCGGGCGCTACCGGCTGCTCGTCGTGGTCCCCGGGAGTCCGCCGTTCATGGCGGAGTCCTCTCCGATGGAACGCGGCGAGCACCCGCCGGACCCGTGCCGGGGATGCGCGGCCCGGAAGGGCTGCCTCGGCCTGCGCACCGACCAGATCCGCCTGCACGGGACCAGGAAGCTGACCCCGGTTCCCCGCGCCCGGCCGAGGCGCCCCGCGCCGTCCCGAGTGCGTTGACGATCATCCACCCTCGCGCCACGAACCGCGGGCTTCCGCCGGCGCCGGCGCCATCCAGATCATGTTCACGTAGCCTTCCCAACGCCGGATGCCCCGGCCCATCTCCAACCCCGCCGCCATCACCTTCCGCATCTCCGCCCGACATGGAGTCCGGTCCTCGGGCAGGCCCAGTCTCCGCCGGATGAAGGACGTCACGCGCGACGGGACCTGGGCGTAGTCGTCCGCCATGCCCTCCTCGTCGCCCAGCGCGCTCCGCACCAGCCCCCGGTTGAAACGGCCCCAGCAACAGCCGGGACAATCGGCGACGAACGCGTCGAGATCCCGCAGCGCCTCGACGTGCCGGCCGAGCAGCCGGAGCGCCTCTCCCCGCCACACGAGTGCCTCCATGTCCTTGGCGTCCAGCGCGACGGCGCGGTCGAGATCCTCGACGGCCCCCTTCAGATCCCCCAACTTCAACCGCGCCGCGCCCCGCCATCCGTAGGTGAACGTCTTCGCGCCCAGGGCGATCGCCTCATCCAGCTTCGCCAGCGCCGCGCGGTAGTCCCCGAGCCACAACAGCACCTCGCCGCGCCACGTCAGCACCTCCCGCCTCGCGCTCGCATCGGCCGTAGCCTCGGCCCGCGCGAACTCCCGCAGCCCCGCCGCCCGGGCGCCCTGCGCCAGATGCGCCTCCGCCATCCGGCACCGCACCCACCAGTGATCCGGACAGTGCTCCAGGATGCTCCGGCAGATCGCGACGGCTCCCCGGAGATCGAGCAGCTCGAGCGAGACCACCACGAACGCCTGCCGCATCCACGAATACCGCACGGGATCGAGCCGCTCGATCCGCCGGTACTCGGCCGCCGCGTCCGCGGGACGGGACAAGCAGCCCAGGAGGACGGCCCGGTAGTACGCGAACCAGTGCGCATGCCCGCCCCCTCGCGCGGCCGAGCGAATCCGCCCCAACTCCGCGGCCAGGAAGCGTTGCTCGTTCACCGCCCTGCCGATCTTCCGCCACCAGGGCCACATCAGCGGCTGGGGTGCGTCGAACCGCCCGAGCCGGTCGAGCATGACCTCGCCCAGGCGGAAGGCCGCGCGGTACCGGCGCGCACACATCAGCGCCGAGAACACCTGCGGCCACTCGACGAGAATCATGTCCGACGGCCGGGAGTTTCGCGCACACGCCAGCAGCGCCCGCTCCAGCCGGCCGCCGTATCGCCCGCGATCGAGCAGCGTCAGGGCCAACTCGATGCGCGACGTGTCGGCGCCCGTCGAATCCTCGGCGAACGCCTCGGCCGCCGCCCGCTCCGCCGCCGCCGGCCGCCCCTGCGCCAGAAGAACGTCGGCCAGCAGCGTACGGACGCTCCCATTACCGGGATCGACGGCGAGTGCGGCGCGCATCGCCGCGGCCATCCGCGCCAGATCCCCCACCCGATCGTGGATCTCCGCCAGGAACGCTCGCCGGAACGGCCTGAACTCGAACGGAACCCGGAACCGATCATCGAGGCTTCCACGCCGGCCGTGCGGGACGAGGCCTGCGAGCAGGCGGGGCAGATCGCGCGCCGCGGCGACGGCGCCGTCCCGCACGACCGCTTGCGCCTCCTCGATCCGCCCCGCATTCTCCAGAAAGCGGGACAGCTCGACCAGCGGCAGCGGCGCCGACGGATCCAGAGCCCGGGCCCTCCGGAAGGCCTGCTCTGCCCGCGCGAGGCGCCCCGCCTTCTCGTCGATCCGCCCCGTCCAAAGGAGCACCTCCCAAGGTGGTGCACCGGATTGCGCCAGCCGCCGTGCGACCGCCGTCGCCTCGTCGAGCCGACCGGACGCGATCAGCGACGACAACTCCGACGAAAGCGGCGCACCGCCACCTCCCCACCGCTGCGTTCCGCCCGGTGCGCCGCCGCCCGATCCGGCGGGCCGGCGACGAACCGCAAGCGACCGGGCGCTCGCGCCGTCCGGACCGCACCGCGCCGCCCGCTCGCGTCGTTTCGTCTTGCCCGCCGCCCCTGCGGACAGGCTCGACCTCCGCATGACCTCCTCCTTCGCCCCGCAACGCATGATACCACCGGCCTACCCGCGCGGCAGGCGCGAGGCAGAGGCTCGCTACCTGCCTCCCAGCAGGGCCTCGCCAAAGTCGCCGGGACCAGGTGTAGCCGGCCGAGGACTTTGTCCGAGGCCCTGGCCTCCCCAGTGTCTGAACCGCAGGGGCGGGGAGCTTCTGGTGTATGCTGCACGGTGGGAGAGCGAGGCGTCCGAGGAGACCCTGCATGGAGAAGTTGGCGATCTTCGGCAAAGGCGGCATCGGGAAGTCCACCTTCGCCGCGAACCTGAGCGCCGCCTACGCTCGCCGCGGGCTCAAGGTGCTCCTCGTGGGGTGCGACCCCAAGCACGACACGACCGTGGTCCTGACCGACGGTGCGCCGATCCGGACCGTCGTGGAGCAGGGCATGTTCCTGGACGCGGCCAGCGACGATCCCGGGCGGATCGTCGTGCGAGGCCGTCTGGGCGTGGACTGCATCGAGGCGGGCGGGCCGGAGCCCGGCACGGGCTGCGCCGGGCGCGGCGTCTCGCGCATGATCGAGGTGCTGGAGGAGAGCCGGCTCATCGCCGCGCGCCGCTACGACGTGGTTCTCTTCGATGTGCTGGGCGACGTGGTCTGCGGCGGCTTCGCCGCGCCCCTGCGCCAGGGCCTCGCGGACAAGGTCTGCATCGTGGTGTCCGAGGAGATCCAGTCCTTGTACGCGGCCAACAACATCGCTCGGGCGGTGCGCAACTACCGGTCAAACGGCATCGGCCTGGCCGGCCTGGTCGCCAACCTGCGCGATCCCGACGCGAATCGCAAGGACATCAAACGCTTCGCGCGGCTCATCGGGACGCGGGTCCTCACCTTCGCCTCGCGGGACCCCGCGGTATGCCAGGCCGAGCGGCGGCGGACGACCGTCATGGAGAGCTTCCCGAACTCCGGGTTCGCCAGGCGCGTGGCGGTGCTGGCCGGGGAGATGCTGCGCTTCAAGCCGCGCGATTCCGCCGCGCCCACGCCGCTCTCGGACGAGCGATTCCACGACTTGTCTCGCGTCGGCTTCGACGTGAAAGCCGTTCCGGTCGCGCCGCTTGGCCCGCCTCGGGGGCCCCAACGCGGGCCGCAGCAGGATTCTCGGCACGTCCCGCGCGCAACCACGGCGTCAACCCCGGGGAATGTACCCGCGCGCGGGAAGGACCCTCGCGGCTTTGCCGCGAGGGTCCGCGGGGGTCCGGGGGGCGGTGAGGCGCTCGGCGCCGAACAGCCCCCCGGTGCAGGTGCAATCATTCGCGACATCGCCTCGACATCGTGGCGTGTGGCACGGCGGGACGGCCGGCAGAGGTCCAACGCCGAGCAGTGGGGGGCGGCGGACCAGTGGCGGCAGTTCTTCTGCGACTTCGAGATCTACCGCAACGCCCGGACCCGCCTCCAGTTGGAACTCCCGATCATCGAGATCTGGCACCAGGACCTCGAGTGCGGCTTCGCGACGCCCAGCTTTTTCGGCGGACATCCCTCCTTCTTCAACTTCCCCTGGGCACGGCCGCGACCGGCGGAGGCGCCGCGGACGGCGACGGCCGGGAAGTCGCCGGTGCGCCCTGGGGATTCGGCATCGGGCCCGCGCGACGACTCGCGGAAGGAGCAGCCGGCCGTGCTCGTCACCAACCTGCGCGACCTCGACGTCATCCACGGCGGGACCGACAGGCTGGAGGCGGCCCTGCGGGCGGCGGTGCGAGCGAGCCCGCATGCGCGGGCCGTGGTCATCAACGCCACATGCGTGCCCACCGTGATCGGAGACGACGCCCAGGCCGTGGCCCGGCGATTCCGCGGGAAGCTCCGCGTGCCGGTCTTCTACTCCAACCCCGCCAACAACCGGTTCGTGGACCTGGCGCGGGAGTTCCTCGGCCGGATCCGCCGCTCCCCGGCCGCCGCCAGGGTCCGGCGCCGACCACGCTGCGCCAACCTGGTCGGCTTCCCCGCCGGCCCGGCCCTGGACGAGATCGTGCTCCTGCTGAACGATGCCGGCGTGGAGGTCAACGCAAGCGTGCTGCCGGCCCTGAGCCTGCAGCAGGCCCGGCGGTACCTCGTCGCCGGCGCGCAGATCCTCTGCCCCAACGCGGACTACGAAGAGACCTACCGGAACGTGTTCGAGACGATGCCGATCAAGACCGCGCGGCCGGAAGCCCCCTACGGCTGGGAGGGGACGCGGCGGTGGCTCGATGCCGTGGCGGGATTTTTCGGGATCGAGCGCCGGGCGCGGGAGGCCTTCCGCCGGGCCTCGGCGCCGCTGCAGCGGGCCTGGGACGAGGGCCGCGCCGCGGCGTCCGGCCGCAGGTTGGCGTTCGTGGTCGACGGCGCACATCTGGGGCGCCTCACCGACGCCTCCCGGATGTGGGGCGTGCCCGCGGTGCGCTTCCTGCGGGAAATGGGCTTCGGCGTGGACATCCTGTTCTACGACGAGACCGGCGGCGCGCCCCCGTCGTTCCAGCGATTCCGGACGCCCGACGAGCTGGCCCGGCTGCTCCGGGAAGGGGCGTTCGCCGCGGTCTACTCGGAGTACTTCTTCGACGAGCGGCTTGCGCGGGCGGGAAAGCCCCAGTTCTCGCCGTCCGTCTTCGAAATGGGCCTTCAGGGTGCGGTGCGCACGCTGGAGCGGCTCAACAACCTCTGTCGCTGGCCCTTCTGGCGCCGCTATGCGGACTACCTCCCGCGGCGGCGCCGAGAAGCGCCGGCCGCCGGGGAGAGCCGATGACCGAGATCGATCGCTTCCAATACCCGATGAACTTCCCCTGGCTGATGGGGGTTTACCTCGGCGTGAACGCCATCCCCGACGCCTACGCGCTCGTCGACGGCCCCGACTGCACCCTCTACAAGGCCCACTTCATTCACGGCCGCCACGACTGGAACTCGACCCTGCTCGACGTCAACGGGCGTCACCGCATCGCCTTCACCAACGTCTGCGCCCGCGGCGTGGTCAAGGACCACGACGACATCGTGGCCCGCTACCTGCGCGCGTTGGACGCCCTGCCCGAGGCGGGGCTGCTCTTCGCCACGGCCCTGCCGATGTGCTCGATCACCGGCGCCGACTACGGCCGCATCATCCGCAACCACCGCTCGATCCTGCGCAAGACCGCCATCGCCGTCCTGCCCGGCTCGCTGCTCGGCGACTGGCTCGACGGCTACGAGTCCGTGCTGCTCGCACTGGCTCGCGGCCTGGGGCTCCGCCGCGGCCGCAAGCGCCGCGGCACCGCCGCCGTCGTCGGCTACCTCATGGACCGCAACGAGGCCGACCATCTGGCCAACCTCTCCGAGATCAGGCGCATGCTCGCAGCGATCGGCCTGGATCTCGTCTCGGTCTGGCTGGGCGGGGAGCCGGCCGAGAGTCTACGCCGCGCCGGAGAGGCGGAGTTCGTCATATCCCTCCCCTACGGCCGCCGGGCCGCCCGCACCTTGGCCCGCGCGACCGGGGCCCGCCTGATCGAGGCGGATCTTCCCTTCGGGCTGCCGAAGACCGGCTCCTTCGTGCGGCGGGTGGCGAAAGCCTCGGGCCGGTCCCGCGAGGCCGAGTCCTTCCTCGCGGCCGAGCTGGGGCGCGTCGTGCCGCGCCTCCAGTGGATCCTGCCCCATCTCTTCCTCCATCGGCGGGTGGCCTTCGTGGGCGACCCGCACCTCCTCGACGGCTTCTGCGACATCGCGGACGACTGCGGCATGACCCTGACGGGGGCGATCGTGACCGGCCGTGCGGCGCACGGCGGCGGGCGGGAGGGGCTGACCGTCCTGCACGAGCCCCCCGGCGAGGCGGCCGAGGTGCTCCGGCTGCTGGAGTCGGCCGAGATCATAGTTGGTAGCCGGGCCTGGCGATCCATGCTCGCCACGGCCGGACCGCACTGGACCTACTCGTCCCTGGTCGAGTTCGGGTTCCCGTCGTACGAGCACCACGCGCTCATCGAGCGGCCGTTCCTGGGCTGCAACGGCGTCCTGGCCCTGGTCGAGCGCATGGCCGACTGCTTGTATCGCCGACAGACGAACCGACAGGACCAGCGGGGCGGCTCGATGCGTCCGACGCGAGGGCCGAACCGGCGCCCGCACCGGCAATCCGGCAATTCCCCGTGAGAGAGGACGCCGGTCGCGATCTCAACTCCCCGGTCCGCAGCGCCGGCCGCTTTCCGACGACCGGGGTTCACGGGCTGGCCGTCGAATACACGCCGTTGGAGACCTGGAGCACGTAGCCCGCGCACGTGGCCGGGGTGTCCCCTCCGGTGCGGCGGCGGACCTTGACGAAGAAGGTCTTTGTGTCGTCGTTGCACATGTTGATGCCCTCGGTGTTTGTCGCCGTGCACGGGCAGTGCCCGATGATCTCGGGGCCGGCGGTGTTCCGCAGGTCGATGGCGTAGGAGAAGCTGGTGTCGCCGGCGCACAGGCGGGCGCCGCAGTCGGGGACGAACACCTCGAACTCGTGCTGGTCCCCGGGATTCTCGGTGAACCTGATGTCCACGTAGAACTCGTCGCAGCTCGTGTCGGGGGTGTCCACCGCGGTGAATCTGTACCAGTCCTCGTCGGTCGCGGGCACGATCGTGCCGGACGTCTCGGCCCTGCCGCCGGTGTCGGGCAGTCGTCCCAGGTCGGCCGCGGAGTCGCAGGAGTCGCCGGAGGTCTCGGTCCCGCCGGTGATCTCGCATTCGCAGCCGTTGCCGACCAGCCCGTCCACATCGGCCCAGCCGGGATCGCATGTGGCGATGGCGCAACGCTCGCCGGCGCACCGGGTGGTCCCGTGCGGGACGGCGGGGCACCCGGTGGCGCAGTTGCCGCCGCAGTCGCCGCCGAGGCACTCCTCGCCGCCGGGGCATGCGTTCCCGCATCCGCCGCAGTTGGCGGGGTCGGCCATGATGTCGACGCAACCGAGCGTTGCGCCGCAGCAGGCCCTGCCCGCGGCGCAGGCGGCCGCCCCGTTGCACGCGCACACGCCCGCGAAGCAGCCGTTGCCCCGCGGGGCGCAATCGTTGTCGCACTCGCCGCAGTTGGCCGTATCCGTGCGCGTGTTGACGCAGGCGCCGGCGCAGCACTGCTCGCCCGCAGGGCACGGATCGGCGCCGCACGTGGCATTGGGAACGCAGCGGCCCGCCAAGCAGCGTTGGCCGGCCGGACACCCGCCGGGGCACGAGCCTCCGTCGCCGGGCGGGGTATTGACCTCGCCCGTGGCGCAGGCGAGCGACGCCAGGATCGGCATCACCGACAGGAACATCCGGCCGGCGCCGCCGGGTTCCCTGATGAGTGAGGTGGGTCGCCCGAACACGCCCGCACTATACGGGATGGAAAGGAGCCCTTCAAGCGCGAGCGTCCTCGCCAGGCAACGGGAGCAGGAACGGGAGCGGGAGCGGGAGGTTGGCACGCATGGGGGTAAACGGTTACCCCGAACCTTGCCCCCGCAGCGGCCTCAGCAGCCGAAGCCCGGCAAGGCGGATCATCGCCACCGGCGCTCCCGGGCATGCGGGGCGCGCGCCGCATCGCGTGCACCGGAACGACCACGTGCGGTGCCGCTCGTCCATGAACGCCGCCAGCACCGCGTCGGCGTCGACCGTCCCGTCGAGGCGCAGCCACGAGAGGTCCAGAACGTCGGGGGAACGACGCGAAGGCAGGCGCGGCGCAAGGCAGGGCGGAATGTCCTCGACCGCCCCGAATCCGGCCGGCGGCGGCACGCGGTCGCCGCGGCCGCGCGCCGCGGGGCCCCATCCCGCGCGCTCGGCATGCGAAACCGTCGGACAGCACAGGATCAGGTCCGGTCGTTCGCCGGAGCCGCGCCGGAGGCGGAGATCGAGGTCGGACGTCCACGGAGCGACGATCGGATGCGGGGCCCGGAGCAGCGACCGCACGTCGGCGCCGTCGGCCGTATCCGGGCGCACGTGCAGCGTCCCGCCGGCCGGCAGCAGCGGCAGCGCGACGCGAAGGACCGCGGCAGGCGCCTCGATCCGCACGGCAGCGGCACGCCGCGCGGCGTCCAGCGCCCCGCGATGCCACGCCCGAGGCGGGGCGTTCGTCCGAAGCCACAGCGGGGCGGCGGAGACCAGACGCCGCACCTGGGACCGGCTCGAAGGATCCAGCCGCACCGTCGGCGCGGGTTCCTCGCCGCGCGCGCGGCGCACGGCCGCGTGGAGCATGTCGCAGAAGGCGTCCAGCGGACATCGCGTGCAGCGGCCGTCGCGGCAGGGAAACGGGATCCCGCCGGAAACGAGGCGCTCGACGAGATCCGCCCGGCCGCGCAGCTCGTCCGCGAGTTTCGACGGATCCTGGACAAGCTCCTCGCAGCCTTCCAGGTAGGGCGGCGGCACCCGGTTGGTCCACACGACGGCGCCCGCGCGCCTCGCCCGCTCGATGGCCGTCCGGAGCCGCGGGGCGTCGGCGGGATCGAGGTAGAAGCCCTCGGGCCGCGCCAGATGCTCGGCCGCCCCGCCGAACGGGACGAGCCAAAGGAGATCGTACTCGCGAACGCCGAGGCGCAGCGTGAGGTCGATCAGGCGGTCCAGCCCGTCGATGTTGAGGCGGTTCAGCACGACGTCGACGCTGACGACCAGGCCGCCCAGCGATAGCGCCGCCCGCAACCCGCGGATCGACTGCTCGAAGGCGCCGGGAACGCCGACCAGCGCGTCGTGCGTGCGCGCTTCGTGGCCGTGGATCGAGAACGTGACCTCGTCGAGGCCGGCGACCACCAACGCCTGGAGGTAGGACCGATAGGCCAGGCGGCGGCCGTTGGAGATGATCTGGACCCACCGGTAGCCGATCTGCTTGGCTTGGCGAATGAACACCGGCAGGTCGGGATGGACCGTCGGCTCGCCGCCGCTCAGAACGGCCCGGCTCGCCCCCTCGGCGAGCCCTTTCCGCAGGTCGGCGAGCACATCCTCGGAGGAGCGAACGCCCCCGTCGAGCGCCCCGCGGTCGAGGCAGAAGGCGCAGCGGTTGTTGCAGACCGACGTCAGGCGCACCCACTTGCGCCGCTCCATTGCACCGGGGGGCTGTTCGGCGCTTCGCGCCTCACCGCCCCCCGGACCCCCGCGGACCCTCGCGGCAAAGCCGCGAGGTTCCTTCGCACCGGGGGGCTGTTCGGCGCTTCGCGCCTCACCGCCCCCCGGACCCCCGCGGAACCTCGCGGCAAAGCCGCGAGGTTCCTTCGCCGCCCCGCCGACGGCAAGGGCCGCGAGCGGCCGTTTCCGTCGGCGCGCGGTTCGGGCCTGTTCGCCGCTCCGCGGCAAGGGGCTAGTAGACCCCGTTGGTCACGCGGATGGCGTACTCGGCGCAGTCGCCTGGGGACCCGGGGGCCCGGTAGACGCGGAAGTAGTAGACGGCGCCGTCGTCGTCGCAGATCGTGAACCCATCCGTGTTGCTCGCGCGGCACTGGCACTCGCCGACGGCGGTGGTTCCGGAGCCGGACGAGTGGTCCGTGTAGTAGCTGTACCCGTCGGCGATGTTCGTACACGTCGTCGAGGCGCACCCGCCGCGGTAGACGTCCATCCTGAACACTGCGCCGGGGTTCGACGTGAAGCGGACATCGACGTGGTAGGCGTCGCAGGTGGTGTCGGCCGAGTCGACGGCGGTGAACCGGAACCAGTCCTCGTCGCCGGCCGGCGCGATCTTGCCCCGGACGGTGAAGTCCGCGCCGGCGTTGTCGACGAACGGGCCGCCGCGCAAATCGTCGAGGTTGAACGCGGAGGAGCACGCCTCTCCGCGCCCCTCGGTGGATTCCATTTCGCATTCGCACCCGTTGGCCGTGCTGCCGTCTGCGTCGAGCCACCCCGGGTCGCAGGATGCCATCCGGCACGCCCCCGAGAGGCACTGCACCGTCCCCCGAGGGGCCGGGCTGCACAGAACGGCCGGCGCCGGCGGATCGTTGTCGGTCGTGCCGTCGCAGTCGTCGTCGAGCGCGTTGCACGTCTCGGTCCGAGACGCCCCCTCGACGCACCGCTCGATCCCGAGCACGCACACCGAGTTCCTCATGCAGATCCCGCGCCCGCACGAGTACGTGGCGTACTCCTCGTCGACTGCGCCGTCGCAATCGTCGTCGACGTTGTTGCACAGGTTGTCGGCGGCCGCGGGCGTGCCGCACGCAGCCACGCCCGCGATGCACGTCGCCGTGTCGACACAGGCTCCAACGCAGCCGGTGGCGACCCAGTCCTCGTCCGTGCGTCCGTCGCAATCGTCGTCGAGGTTGTCGCAGGTGGTGTCGGTCCGCGCCGGCGGAGACCTCGGGGTGCAGACCTCGCTCCCGCGGTGGCAGACGGAGTTGCGGACGCAGAGACCGGTGCCGCAGGGAGTGGAGACGAACTCCTCGTCGGTGAAGCCGTCGCAGTCGTTGTCGCGTCCGTCGCAGGCGGACTCGCCGCCGGCGGTTGGAGAACACGTCGCCTCGCACCCGTTGGAGGCCCGGCCGTCGCGATCCTCGAAGCCGACCTGACAGCGGATGTCGCAGCCGCCCAGCACGCAGATCGGGACGGCGTTCGGCCGCACCGGGCAGACGACGCCGCAGCGGCCGCAGTTGAGCGGGTCGAAGTCGACGTCGAAATCCTCGTCGGTGCGTCCGTCGCAGTTGTTGTCGCGTCCGTCGCAGAACTCCGGAACGCAAGGAGAGCAGCCGGGGTCATCCATGTCGGTGCGTCCGTCGCAGTCGTTGTCGGAACCGTCCGCGCAATTGCCGTTGCCGAGGCTCTCCACCTCCGCGGACGCAGCGCAACGGTACTCGCAGCCGTCGCCGGGCGCATTGTTCGCGTCCACCCATCCGGCGTGGCAGCCGGTGATCTCGCACTGTCCGTCGGTGCAGTTACCGTCGGCATTCGGTAGGGCCGAGCAGGACACGCCGCATTCGCCGCAGTTGTCGTTGTCGCTCGACAGGTCGAATCCGTCATCGACCGTCGTGTCGCAGTCGTCGTCGATCAGGTTGCACTCCTCCGGGACCGGCACGCAGGCCTCCGGGCGCACGGAGTCGTCTCCCGCGTCCGCCCGATCCTCTTCGATGAATTCGCCGGCATCATCCCGGAGGATCTCGCCGTCGTTGTCCGTCACGTCTCCGTCGTCCCGTCCGTTGGGGGGGGAAACGGCCTCCGCACTGCATCCGGCAACCATCGCGACCACCGCCGCCACGACCACCCGCCGCCGCTTGTTCTTGTCCGCCATCGTGACCCTCCTTGACGCGGGAACCGGTCCCCATGCCCGGGAGTATACGGAGGCCCGGGCGCCGTCGCAAGGTTGCGTTTCGACTGCGCCGGGGGGCTGTTCGGCGCTTCGCGCGTAACTTCTCAAAAAGTGGTGGCGGTTGTCCCTCGTGGACGTGGACGTGGACGTGGACGTGGACGTGGACGACTCCCTGGCT
>CAMTWF010000369.1:0-19970 GCA_947085355.1 uncultured delta proteobacterium | reverse complement strand
GGGCGTACCCCCGCAGCCTGCGGGTGACCGTCCGGCTCACCGGGGCGTTCCCCAGCAGCCTGCGGGAGACCTCCGGCTCACCGGGGCGTTCCCCCGCAGCCTGCGGGAGACCTCCCGCTCACCCAGGCGTTCCCCCGCAGCCTGCGGGAGACCGTCCGGCTCACCCGGGCGTTCCGAACTGGAGTACCGGCTTGACGTTGACAGAGAAGGGAGGGGCATTCCCACGCGCGGAGGAGTCGTTTCCATGCTCGGGGTGGTCGCGGCGACGCTCGGGGCGCTCGCGGCGACGCTCGGGGTGGTCGCGGCGACGCTCGGGGCGGGCATTTCCACGCGCGCGCACCACGCGCGCGCACCATGCGCGCCGCACCATGCGCGCCGCACCATGCGCGCACGCGCGTAACAGCTTGGAATACCTGGGAAAGCTACTGCCCGGCCGGCGGGCTCGGCCGCCCGGCGCCCGGCGCGGCGGTGCAGGATCTTCAAGTGGTACGCGGCGCCCGCCCGCGGGTCGGCCGCGTGCAGCTCGCGCCCGGTGTAGTTGACGACCTTGAGCCCCGCGTACAGCGCGCCCTTGGCCGCGTAGAAGTCCCGCACGCCGGCCGACACCGGCGACCGGTCCGAGATCCTGCTCAACGACGGCTCCGCCGTCTTCTCGCTCGCCCCCCGCAGCGCCGTCTCTCCCGGCCCGACGCAGCGCTGGTCGACCGCGGCGTCGTCGTTCGTCGACTACGACCGCGACGGCAACGTCGACCTGTTCGTCGGGTTCTGGTACCGCCCTTGACTCTCGACGCCTGCCTGCCGCCTGCCTGCCGGCAGGCAGGGCAGGCAGGCGCGGCGGCGCCGCTGCGCCACCCGGACAACCCTCTTTGGTTGCGGCGCCGCTGCGCCAAGAAGCTGCTCCCGATTCCCTCTTGAGCGTCCTGCGCGGATGCGGTATTAGCTCGGCCCCGAGGGGGAGACGCACCAGGAGGTGGCCGGCCATGAAGATCGACCTTTCGGGGAAGAACGCCGTCGTGACGGGCGGCTCGATGGGGATCGGGAACTCCATCTGCGTCGCGCTCGCCGAGTGCGGCGCCGACGTGGCGTTCACCTACCGCAAGCACGAGGCCGAGGCGAACGCAGTGGCCGATCTCGTCAGGACCAAGGGCGTCAAGGCGATGATCGTGCGGGCCGACGTCGCCTCGTTCGCCGACGCCGACGCGATGGTGAAGAAGGTGACCGGTGAATGGGGTTCGGTGGACATCCTCGTGTGCAACGCGGGCGTCAACTGGGACGGGATGATCTGGAAGATGACCGAGGAGCAATGGGACACGGTCATCGACACCAACCTCAAGGGGTATTTCAACTACATCCGCGCCGCGGCGCCCCAGATGAAGGAGCGCGGCGCCGGCAAGATCGTCACGATCACCTCGATCAACGGCAAGCGGGGCAAGCTCGGCCAGGCGAACTACGCCGCCAGCAAGGCGGGGATCATCGGGCTCACCAAGACCGTCGCACGCGACCTCGGCAAGTTCGGCATCAACGTCAACGCCGTCGCCCCGGGGCTGATCGAGACCGACATGATGGCCGGCGCGCCGCAGTCCGTGAAGGATCTCGCGCTCTCCGAGATCCTCCTCGGCAGGCTCGGCAGGCCCGATGAGGTCGCGAACGTGGTCTGCTTCCTGGCCTCGGACCTGGCCCGTCACGTCACGGGCCAGGTGCTCAACGTGGACGGCGGCCAGTTTCTCGGATAGCCGGCCCGCGGCTCGGCGCACGGAGGACAACATGATCGATCTGAAGGACATCGTGGCGATCGGCGGCGCTCGGACGGCGATGGGCCGGTTCGGCGGCACGCTGCGGGACGTCAACGTGTACGACCTCGGGGCGACGGCGATCCGGGCGGCGGTCGAACGCGCCGGCGTCGCGCCGGACCAGGTCGACCAGGTGATCTACGGCTGCTGCCGCCAGGCGGGGAACGGCCCCAACCCGTCCCGGACCGCGGCGCTCTACGCCGGCATCCCGGAGAAGACGCCGACGCACACCGTCAACATGGCCTGCCCGTCCGGCATGAAGACCGTAGCGCTCGCTTCGCAGGCGATCCGCCTCGGGGACGCCGGCATCGTCGTCGCCGGCGGCATGGACTCGATGAGCACCATCCCGTACCTGCTCAAGGGCGTCCGCTTCGAGGGGTTCTACATGGGCCCCAAGACGCTGCTCGACGGCTGGAGCGACTCGATCGACCCCACCTGCGGCTACGGCATGGGCGAGACGGCCGAGAACCTCGTCGAGAAGCACAAGATCCCACGCGAGGAGCAGGACCGGTTCGCCGTGGAGAGCCACCTCAAGGCGGCCAAGGCGCAGCAGGAAGGCTGGTTCGACGCCGAGATCGTGCCGGTCGAGGCGCCGCAGAAGAAGGGCCCGCCGGTCCGGTTCGACAAGGACGAGACGATCCGCGCCGACTGCACGATGGACGGGCTGGCGAAGCTCAAGCCTGTCTTCCGCAAGGACGGGACCGTCACCGCCGGCAACGCCTGCGGCATGTCGGACGGCGCCTGCGCGATCGTCGTCACCACCCGCGACCGCGCCAGGACGCTCGGCAAGCCGCCCATCTTCTCCATCGTCGCCTACAGCGAGGTGGCGGTCGCGCCGAAGTACATGGGCGAGGGGCCCGGCGTGGCGATCCCGGCGGCGCTGGAGAAGGCGCGCATGAAGCTCTCGGACGTCGACCTCATCGAGGTCAACGAGGCGTTCGCCTCGCAGGTGCTCACCAACGAGAAGACGCTGGGGTGGGACCGCTCCAGGTTGAACGTCCACGGAGGCGCGATCGCCCTCGGCCACCCGACCGGCATCAGCGGCGCGCGAATCCTGCTCGCCCTGTCGACCGCCCTGCGCCGCCTCGACAAGGAGATCGGCATCGCCTCCATCTGCGGCGGCGGCGGCGTCTCGATGGCGATGATCGTCAAGAGAGAAGGCTGATCGGCCCGCGCATGGCGCTGTACGCCCTGGGAGATCGCTCGCCCGTCGTCGCCCCGGACGCGTGGATCGCGGATTCGGCCGAGGTGATCGGCGAGGTAGAAATCGGCCAGGGGTGCTTCGTCGGCCCATGCGCCGTCATCCGGGCAGACTTCGGCGCGATACGCATCGGCGCCGGATCGATCGTGGAGGACGGGTGCGTCCTGCACGTCCCGCCCGAACTGCTGATGGAGATCGGCCGGCGCGTCACGATCGGCCACGGGGCGGTCGTACACGCCGAGCGCATCGGAGACGACGCGGTGATCGGCATGGGCGCCGTCGTGAGCTGGGGGGTCACGATCGGCGAGTTCGCGATCGTGGGCGAGGGGTGCGTCGTGCCGAGGGGGATGACGGTTCCGGCCGGCAAGCTCGTGGTCGGCGTCCCGGCGGCGATCAAGCGCGACGTCACCGAGGAGGACCGATCGCTGTGGACCTGGGGCAAGCGCCTCTACGCCGAACTCGCACGCGACATGCGCGCCAAGCTCCGGCGAATCGGGTAGACCTGACGGCGTCCGGCCGCCCTTCTCCGATTGTAGGGGGACAACAGGATGAACAGGATGAACAGGATGAACAGGAGGTCCTCATGCAACATCCCATCCTGTCTATCCTGTCCATCCTGTTTGTCCGCCACGACCACGATCAAGTGATTGGCGCGAGATCCCGCAGCGCGCCGACGCACCTCTCCGCTTCCTCGCTCGTCAACCACTGGTGCACCGGGAGGCTGACGACCTCCGCCGCGGCTCGTTCCGCCTCCACGCACGCGCGCGGCACGTACGCACGAGGCGCGATGCCGGGGTGCGAGGCCAGCGTCAGCGGGTAGTGGACCGCGGTCGCGATCCCCCTCGCGGCGAGCGTCTCCCGCAGCTCGTCCCGGCGCGCGGCCCGCACGACGTACTGGTGGTACGCATGGCCGTCGCCGGCGTCGTTTTCCACCGGCCGGATCGCGGCGCAGGCCGCAAGGACCTCGTCGTAACGCCGGGCCATCGCCCTGCGCGCCTCGTTCCAGCGGTCCAGGTGGGGCAGCTTGACGCACAGCACGGCGGCCTCGATCTCGCCCGGCCACAGGTTCATGCCGACGCCGGGCGGCCTGCCGGCGGGCGCCGAGCCGTGGTCCCGCAGCGATCGAACCCGCTCGGCGATGCCGTCGTCGTCGGTCGCCACCGCGCCGCCCTCGCCGCACGTGCCCAGGTTCTTGGTCGGGTAGAAGCTGAAGCACGCGGCCGCGCCGGCCGATCCGGGCGTCAGGGAGCCGCACCGCGCGCCGTGGGCCTGGCACGCATCCTCCACGACGGCGATTCCCCTGTCCCGCATCTCGGCGGCCAGGGCGGCCGTCCGCGGATGAACCTGGCCGTACAGGTGGACCGGAACGACGGCCCGCGTGCGCGGCGTGACGGCCCGCCGCGCCGCCTCGACATCGAGGAGCAGGGTGTCGGCATCGACGTCCACGATCGCCGGCACGGCGCCCGCCGCCAGGACCGCCCCCGCGGTGGCGACGAACGTCAGCGCGGGCACGATCACCTCGTCGCCCGGCTCCACGCCGGCCGCGACGAGCGCGGCATGGAGGGCCGCGGCGCCGGAGCCGACCATCACGACGTGGCGGAGCCCGACGCGGGCGCCGAACGATCGCTCGAACTCGGCGATCGCCGGTCCGCGCGCGACCCGGCCGGAGGAAAGGACGGCGCGGACACGCGCGTCGATCTCCGGGCCGAGCGCGGCGTACTCGCGCGCCGGGTCCGATAACGGGACGGGCAACGGGTGTGGCGCCGCCAACCCGCGCGCCCCGCTATCGCTTCGGCGTGGTAAGCCCCACCACGGTTCCGCGGAGATCGCCAGACACGGAGGGGACGGGCTCGCGAGCCATCGAGTGCACCCAGCGGCTGACGCATGCGCCGCCGGCCTCGGCGGCGGTCCTCGCCTCGGCGCAGGCGCGCTCGATCAGCGCATCCGGCGACAGTTCCCGGCGCGCCTTGTCGCTGGCGACGCCGATGCTGGCGGTGATCGACACGGTATTCCCGTCCACGTCGATGCGCAGGCCCTCGATCCCCGCGCACATCCGCTCGGCCATCAGGTACGCCGTGTTCGGGCTCGGGTCGACCACGAGCGTCGCGAACGAACACTCGCCGAGGCGGGCCAGCATGTCGTTCTCGCGCAGGTAGCCGCCCAGGCCGAGTGCGACCGCCTGGAGCACCCTGTCGCGCGCGCGCTCCCCGAGCCGCGCGTCGATCGACGCCAGCTTGTCGATCTCGATCGCAATCACCGACAGGACGGCGCCGCCGCGCGCGCCGAGCGCCGTCTCGGTGCGGAGCCGCATCTCGAACATCCGCCTCGTCGATGCCCCGGTGACCGGATCGCGCTCGACGACGCGCCCCGTCCGGCGCCGCAACGCATCGATCAGCTCCGTCTCCGACAGGAAGCGGATCACCGTCTCGCCAACCCTGATCGCATCGCCGGGCTTCAGCTCCGCCCGCGCGACCCGCGCATCGTTCACGAACGTGCCGTTGGCGCTCTCGAGATCCTCGAGCACCATCGCCCCGGAGACGTCGGGGACGACGCGGAAATGCCTGCGCGATGACGCCGTGTCGGTCAGACGCACGTCGCAGCTCGTCTCCCGACCCACCGTCACGGGACGATCGCCCACCGCCACGACGATGCCGGCGTCGGCGCCCTCCTCGATGGCGAGGCCGCCCAGCGGCGTGAGTGCGCTCTCTTTCTCGTTGTCGGGAGCCATCAAGAACCGAATCTAGCGCCGGCAGGGACCGCGGCGCAACAGGGAGCGGCGGTCGGGGGTCGGCGGTCGGGCGAATCCCGGTCCCCCGCCCCCCGACTTCCGATGGTATCCTGCGGCCATGTCGGAGATCCCGAAGGTCCATCTGGTGGACGTGTCCGACGGGGCGGATGCGGAGGCGCTCGCCGCGGCCGCGCGGGCGGCGTTCGACGCGGCCGGCCTGCGCGCCGTGGTGCGCGGGCTCTGCGCGGTCAAGGGGCACTTCGGCGAGCGGGGCGGGAGCGGCTTCGTGCCGCCGCCGGTCGTGCGGGCCGTGGTGGAGCTGGCGAGGGCTGCCGGCGCGAGGCCGTTCCTCACGGACACCTCCGTGCTGTACGGCGGATCGAGGTCGAACGCCGTGGACCACGCGATGCTGGTCCACGAGCACGGGTTCGGCATCGAGGCCGTGGGGGCTCCGTTCGTGCCGGTGGACGGGCTGGTCGGCGCGGCCGAGGTCGAGATCGAGATCGGCGGCGTCCACAACGCCCGCGTGAGGATCGCCGCGGACGCCGTCCGGGCCGGCTCCGCGATCGTCATGAGCCACCTGACGGGTCACCTCGGCGCCGGCTTCGGCGCGGCGATCAAGAACCTCGGCATGGGCTTCGCCGCCCGCCGCGGGAAGCTGCGGCAGCACAGCGCGATGCGTCCCGAGGTCGACGTCTCCGCCTGCGTCGCGTGCGGGGACTGCGTCCCGAACTGCCCGACGGGGGCGATCTCGGTCCGGGACCGCGGCCGGCCGCGGGGCCGCAACGGGCGCGTCGCACGCATCGATCGCGGGGCATGCTCGGGCTGCGGCGAGTGCCTCGCGTCGTGCCGGCAGGACGCGATCCGGTACGACTGGGGCGTCGAGTCGCGGCGCCTGCAGGAGGAGATGGCCGAACACGCGCTCGGGTTCATGAGGCGCATGGCCGGCCGCGCCGGGTTCCTGACCTTCGCCACGTGCATCACGAAGGACTGCGATTGCCTGGGAAGACAGGCGCGCCCGATCTGCGCCGACGTCGGCGTCCTGGCCGCCGTCGACCCCGTCGCCGTCGACCAGGCCGCGGTGGACCTGATCCGCGAGAGGTCCGGCAGGACGATCGAGTCGATGTCGTACCCGCGCCTCGACGGCTCGCGGCAGCTCGCGCACGCCGAACGGATCGGCCTCGGGTCGCGCCGGTACGAGCTGGTGCGCGTCGCGCCGCGGCCCGTCCACCCGGCCGCGGTCGAATTGTGTTGACGTGCGCCTCTCGCCGAGCGTATTTCCCTGCCCGTCGCGGTGACCGGAGCGGGATCGCTGCACGGGAGGCCGGTCGGGCGCCGCCGACCTGGAGGGGAACGCGAAGTGAAGACGCCGTCCTGCCGGGGTTCGTCGCACGCCCTCAACGGCGCCTGTCTGACCAGCGCCGCCCGCGCCGCCGGCCGCGCCGGCACGGACGGTCAATTCGCCCCCCCCCTCCCCCCGCAATAGTCCTGTCATTTCCGTTCGTTGCGCTGGAGCGACGGATGCTTGTGCGGGGCGACCAATACCTATGGGGAAGGCTTCGCCCCGACAGCCTGCGAACGTTTCTTGGATGGACAGATCAGCTACAACTGCCCAGGCTGCCTGCTATGATGCTCGACAGATGAAGCGAGGAGGCGCGCAGATGTCCAGGAGTGGTCGTTTCCAGGGCCTCCGAGCGCCGCCATTCGTCGCGGCTTTCGCGCTTCTCTGTCACGCATGCGACGGCGGCATCATCCTGTCCGGCGTCGGCGACGCGCCGGATCCGCCGGACCGAGCGGACGCAGGCGACAACGGGTTGTCGCCGGACGCGCAGGACGCGGCGGAGGACGGCTCGTCGGAGCCGTGCCCCGTCTGGGCCGCCGTTTCGGCCGGCTCAGGCACGCCGGACGGATCGCGGGCCAGACCATACGTGGGCCTCTCCCAGGCGCTCGCGCGGCGCGCGGCGTGCCGGCACGTCGTCCTCCTTGCGCCGCCGGCAGGCCGTGAGTTCGACGCCAGGGCGGACATCGAGATCGGTTCCTTCGAGCGCCTTCTCGTCGAGGGCGATCCGGAAGCGGGCGCCAGAGTCCCGCTCGCCGCGTCCCCCGGCAGCTCGGGTCTCCGTGCGACCGGCGAAGGAGCGCTGACGCTGCGCCGCGTCGCGCTTCGCGGGGGCGCCGCGCGACGCGGCGGGTGCCTCGAAGCGGAAGTCGGCGAACTCATCCTCGACGACACCGAATGGTCGGGCTGCTCGGCTGATGAGAACGGTGGCGCGGTGGCCGTCACCTCGCCGTCGATCGCCGCGCATGGGTCCCGCTTCATGGGAAACGCAGCCGGGCGCTCCGGCGGCGCTCTGTTCCTGGACGGGCCGGCGGAGGCGACCGTGATCACCGTCGCCGACTGCACGTTCCGGAACAACCGCGCCGACGTAGGCGGCGGGCTGATCGTCGCCGTCGCCACGGTCGACACGCTCATCACGAGATCCCGCTTCGTCGCAAACTCGGCCGTCCGCCGGGGCAGCGCCGTCGCCGGCTACCTCGGAGGGCGGATCGCGAGAAACCGGTTCGACCGGAACTACGGAGGTTTCGAGGGCGGGGCGGTTTCCGGCAATGCCGGCTGGTACCTTTCCGAGGTGGCCCAGAACGTATTCGCTGAAAACCGCGCGGTGGGCGTATGGGACACGTCCGGCCCGTTCGAGCGCGACTGCTGTACGCCCGCCGCGGCCCTGGATCTGAAGCCGGCCGACGCCACGATTCGCAACAACCTCTTCCTGCGCAACACGTCCGAGGCCGAGCCGCGTTCCGGTTCGAGAGGAGAAGGAGCCGTGTGGACCAGCGACGGCCAACAGAGGGTCGTCAACAACACGTTCGTGGACAACGCGGGGCTCTTCGCCCACCTGTGGGGCGAGGGCATCGAGATCCGCAACAACATCTTCGCCGGCGGCGAGGGCGAGAGCGGGGCGGGCGGCTGGTCCAGCTACGGTGACGGCCCGACGATCGACTGGTGCAACGCATGGATGGCGCCGCCCTACGGCGGCGACGCGGTCATCGGTCCGAACAACATCTTCCGCGACCCGCTGTTCGTCGCACCGGAGCGGGACGACTACCGCCTCGCGCGAGGCTCCCCGTGTATCGACGCCGGGGACCCCGCCACGGACCATCGCGACGCGGACGGCAGCAGGAACGACATCGGGGCCTTCGGCGGCCCCGCCGGCGACTGGACGCCTCTGCCGGAAGAGGAGTAGGCCATGATGCACCACGCGCGGTTCGTGTGCTTCGGCGTTGTGTTGATCGGCATGCCGGCCTGGAGCGCGTGCGACGGCGGGGCGCCGGCATCGGATTCCGACGACGGCGGGACGGACGAGGCGGGGGGCTCGGACGGACGTGACGCCTTCGAGACCGACGACGCCGTCTTCCGCGAAACGATCGTCATGCCGCCGGTCTGCGGCGACCGCGTCGTGGACCCGGGCGAAGGGTGCGACGACGGCAATCGGCTCAACGGAGACGATTGCGACTGGCTGTGCCGGCCAGGGCCCGGCTCCTTCGAGTACCCGGGACTCGATCCCGACGTGCCCGCCATTACGGACACAGGACCGCACGTCGTTGCCGTCGATGTTGCCGAGAGGCCCCGCTGGCCGAGCCTCGCGTGGGGCCCCGGCGTGTACGGGTTGGCGTACACGATCCGGATCCCCTACACGGCCGTGCGCTTCCGGGTGCTGAACATCGAGGGCCGGACCGTGGCCGGCCCATGGACCCGTCCCGTGGCGTTCGACGTGCCGAAAGTGGCGCTTGCATGGAACGGGGCGGACTTCGGCGTCTTCTGGCAGGATTTGGAAATAGGCATCCTGAAGTTCGCACGCATCGATCCTGCCGCCGTGCTGGTGGCGGAGAGGCCCGATGTCCGACGTCTTCCTGCGGACGCTGAGTGGCTTATCCTGGAAGAGATGATCTGGAACGCAGGACGGTATTTCCTGGCGTCGTGGGCTTCTACAAACCGCCCTACCGGCCCCGACGTCCTCCTGGAGGCCGTCGGACCCGGTGGGGACCTCCTGCCGTTGTCGTCCTGGCTCGGAAGCCCGTACGCCGGCCTCGGCACGCTGCTGGCGGTCGGCGACGGCGTAGCGGCGGTCCTCGGCCACTATGCGCTCATCTTCGACCGCAACCTGGAGCTGTTGCGGTGGAGCGGTTTCATCGCCGACGACAGCGCTCCTCCCGTTCCCGCCGCAGGCCATGTCGTGGCCACCGAGGAGGGCTTCCTCGTCTTCAGCGCAATGTTCATGGCCTACGACCAACCGCTGGACTTGTGGGTCTCCGGTTTCGACCTGGCCGGTACGATGGTCTTGCCGCCTCGAATGATCGTTCCGGACTTCATACCGGAGCCAACGTCATGGCTCCGGGCCGCGTACGGCCCTGCCGGCGCCGCGGTCGTGTACGGTCATTTTCTCCCCACGGCCGAGTACGAGGTCCGCATCGTGAACACGGATCGTTGGGGAAACATCAGGTCCGGGCCGGCCGTGGTGTTCGAACCGCACATCGACGTGAACCTGAGCCAGGACACATTCCAGATCGTGGCGGACGACTCCGGATACGCCGTGCTCGCGCGGGCCTGCCCTCGCGGTGTGGGCGGGGATTGCGATCTGCTCTTCCGCCGCTACGTCCCGGCGAGGTGACGGCCGGCGGGTCGGTCAGTCGAATGTCGGCCTTGCCTTCGACGGATGGGGCTTCGGCGCCATCGTGCTCGCCGGTCCCCTGGATCGCCCGATGCTGGCCCGGTGGGAGGTCGAATGGTAGGCTGCGATGGGAGGAGGCAGACATGACACGATTTGAGAGATCGATCGCCCTGCTGGGAGTCGTCGCGGCGCTCGGGTGCGACGAGGGGCCGGGCGCGGCCGGGACGGACGCCGGCGATGGAGCCGCCCCGGACGCGGCCGACGCGGTCGAAACGGTCGAGGCCGCGGACGGGGACGGCGAGGAGACGGCGAGCGACGCGGACGGCGAGGTTCAGTTGTTCGCCGCGCTCGGAGCGTCGTTCCCGGCGTCAAGCCCGGACCCCTTCGGAACCGGGCCGGTGACGGGGATGTTCTGCCGCTGCGATCCGCCCATCGAGAACACGAGCGAGATACTGCTCGAGAACGGCACTTGCCGGCTGTCCAGGCACACGGGGGAGTTGCAGGACTGGAGCGGCTGCACGCCGCTCGACGTCGGCGATGTCACCGTCGAGATCGGCGGTGTCGGCCGCCCGGTGGCGCTCCGCCCGGATGTGCTGCCCTGTTTCTTCGCCGCCTCGCCGGACATCCCCGAGCCCGCGCTGGGCGCGCCGATCCGGTTTCTCTCGACCGGTGGGGCGGACGTGCCGGCGTTCGACCGGACGCTGCGGATGGTTCCCGCCGTCGCGACGATCGAGCCCGCGGAGGGCGCGACGCTGGTCGCCGGCGATCCGTGGACGTTCTCGTGGGATCCGAGCGACGCCGGGCCGGTGGATATCCAGGTTTCGGAACAGGGAGGCGGCGTCCTGAGCATCTTCTGCCGCACGTCGGCGCCGTCGCCGTTCGCGGTGCCGGCGGCATTCACCGCTCCGTGGGCCGATACGGGGACGTCCGGTTCCGCCGGCGTGAAGGCCCGCGTGTTGGACGATGTCCCCGGCGATCCTCCCGTCGAACTGTCGGTCACGCGCTTCGGCAACTTCCGCCCCGTGCAATTCGCGGCCGGCCCATAGTGATGTCGACGTCTACCTTGCCCTCTTCTCCACCGGCGGCGCACTCCTCGGCCCGCCGCTCGGGGTTGAGGGTCCGGTGTTTGCGAGGTACGCGATCGTGCGGTAGGCGTTCCGGGTCGCCCCGGCCTGCCGGGCGACGAAAGGATGTGTGGCGGTTTCCCTGACCTGCTCGGGCGTCGCGGCGCCGCCCGTCGTCCTCCCGCCGGAGTTCACGACGCTGTGGCCTGCCGTGGGGCGGGGGCGCGTGCGGGCCGGCACTCGTGCAAGGGCATCTTCCGGAGGCGCGAACCCCGTGACGCTCGATGTGTACAACTACATGGTCGGTCCGGAGGCGAACGTCACCATCGAATTGCCGGAGTGAGACGGGGTTGCGAGCCGCCGGCACGGCGCAGATCCTCGCGGCGGACGTTGACGCCGCTCGCCGGCGGGTGATACTTGTTCGCCTTCCGGAGGCGGCCGAACGATGCACCACAACCAGCCTCGCGGCTACCTGGCGCTGGTCCTGCACGCGCACCTTCCGTTCGTGCGCCATCCGGAGCACCGCGCGTTCCTGGAGGAGCGGTGGCTGTACGAGGCGGTGGTCGACTGCTACCTGCCGCTGCTGCTGCGGTTCCGCCGGCTGCGGGCCGACGGCGTCCGGTTCCGGCTCACGATGTCGCTCAGCCCGCCGCTGCTGGCGATGCTGCGCGACGACCTCCTCAAGGTGCGCTGCATCGAGCATCTGATGGCGCTCGAGGCCCTGGCGGAGGCGGAGACGCACCGCCGCGAGGATCCGCACGTGCGGTACCTGGCCGGGACGTACCTCGATCGGTTCCGCGAGATGCACGCCTTGTGGGACGAGATCCGCGGCGACGTGCCGGGGGCGCTGGCGGAACTGGAGCGCGAGGGGTTCCTGGAGCTTGTGACGTGCGCGGCCACGCACGGCTTCCTGCCGCTGCTGTCGGGGCATTCCGAGTGCGTCCGGGCGCAGATCGCGGTGGCGGTCCGGCACCACCGCGAGCAGCTCGGGGTGGCCCCGCGCGGGATCTGGCTTCCCGAGTGCGCGTACGAGCCCGGGCTGGAGGAGGTGCTCGCCGACCACGGGCTTCGCTTCTTCGTCGCGGACACGCACGCCATCGAGCACGCCTCGGCGGCGCCCCGCTGGGGCGTCTACGCGCCGATCTACTGCCCGAACGGCGTGGCGGCGTTCGGTCGCGATCCCGAGTCGAGCCGCCAGGTGTGGTCGTCCGAGAGCGGCTACCCCGGCGACTTCTGGTACCGGGACTTCTACCGGGATCTCGGCTTCGACGCGCCGATCGACCAGCTCGGCGGGGCGGCGCATCCCGACGGGATTCGCGTCGCCACCGGCATCAAGTACCACCGCATCACGCGCCGGGGCGAGCCCAAGGACTGGTACAGGCCCGACGCGGCCCTGGACCGGGCCGCGATGCACGCCGGCAACTTCATGTTCAACCGCCAGCAGCAGGCGGCCTGGCTCGCCGGCGCCATGCTCGACCGGCCGTCGATCGTCGTCTCCCCGTACGACGCCGAACTGTTCGGCCACTGGTGGTACGAGGGCCCCGACTTCCTGGAGATGCTGTTCCGCAAGCTGCACTTCGACCAGGACGCAGTGGAGCCGATCACCCTGGCGGAGTACCTGCGGCGGCACCCGGTCAACCAGGTCGCCGTGCCGTCGCCATCGACCTGGGGCGCCGGCGGCTACAACTACGTCTGGGTCGAAGGCGCCAACTCCTGGGTGTACCGGCACCTGGACCGGGCCGCCGAGGACATGATCCGCCTAGCGCGCTCCCACGGGTCTCCCGACGACTTGACCAGGCGGGCGCTCAACCAGGCCGCCCGCGAGATGATGCTCGCGCAGTCGTCGGACTGGACATTCATCATGATGACGCGCACCAGCGTCGAGTTCGCCCTGCGCCGCGTCAAGGCGCACCTGGCGCGGTTCAGGCGGCTGGTGCGGGAGATCGACGCCGGCGCAATCGACGCCGGGTGGCTGGGCGACCTCGAACGGCGGGACAACATCTTCCCGTCGATCGACTACCGGGTCTTTTCGTAGCGCGGGCATCTTGCCCGCGCAAGGAGGTCGGCGAGACGTGTTGCGAGGGATAATGACGGCGCTGGTCACGCCGATGGACGGCGATCGGATCGACTACCGGGCGTTCGAGGCGCTCGTGCGGTGGCAGATCGATTCGGGCGTCGAGGGCCTCGTGGTGGCGGGCACGACGGGCGAGGCTCCGACGCTGACGCAGGAAGAACGCCGCGATCTGCTCGGCGTGGCGCTCGCCTTCGCCCGGGGCCGCATGCCGGTCATGATGGGCGTCGGGACGAACGACACGAGCACGACGGTGGACCACGCGGTGGGCGCCGAACGCGACGGAGCCGAGGCGCTGCTCGTCGTGACGCCGTACTACAACAGGCCGACCCAGGAAGGGATGCTCCGCCACTACAACACGGTGATGGACTCCGTCGACATCCCGGTGCTGGCCTACAACGTGCCGTCCCGCACCGGGGTCGATCTGCTGCCGGCCACCGTGGCGAAGCTGGCCGAGCGGCCCACGTTCGCCGGGATCAAGGAGGCCACGGGGAACATGGAGCGGGCGATCGAGCTGGGACGGATCCTGTCGGGCGCCGGCAAGTCGCTGCTGTCGGGGGACGACGGGACGTTCCTGCCGTTCCTGGCCTGCGGCGGCCACGGCGTCATCTCGGTCGCCTCGAACGTGGTCCCCGCCGAGATGGCGGCGTTGCAACGCGCCTGGGAGGCGGGCGAGCACCGTGATGCGCTGGAGCGGATGCGCCGCCTTTCGGGCCTCATCAGGACGCTGTTCATCGAGACCAATCCAGGGCCCGTGAAGGCGGCGCTGGCCGCCCTGGGCCGCATCCGGCCCGGCATCCGCGCGCCTCTGGCGTGGCCGGGGCCCGACGTCGAGATGAAAGTCCGCAGGGCGCTGGCGGGCCTCGGCGTCTCCCCGCTGTCGTGAGCGCGCATCCCCTGCCGCTGGTGCTGCACGGCGCCGCCGGCCGCATGGGCCGGGAGGTCGCCGCGGCCGCCCGCGACGAGCCCGGCGTCGCGATCGCGCTCGCCCTCGACGCCGCCGGCCATCCCGACCTCGGCCGGCCGCTCGTCGATGCCCGCGGCCGATCGGGTCCCCCCGACCTGTCGTGCAGCCTCTCCGCGGCGCCCGCCGGCGCGGTCGTGATCGACTTCTCCACGCCCGCCGCCCTCCGCGCGCTCATCGAGGCGCTCCTGGCGGATCCGAGGCCGCTGGTGTCCGGGACCACGGGCATCGGCCCGGACGAGGAGTCGATGCTGGACGATCTTGCCTGCCGGGCGCCGGTGATCCACGCGCCCAACATGAGTGTCGGCGTGGCCGCGGTCCGCGCGGCGGCGGCGATGCTGACCCGGGCGCTCGGGGACGGCTTCGATGTCGAGATCGTCGAGATCCATCACTCGGCCAAGAAGGACGCCCCTTCCGGCACGGCGTTGTCGCTGGCCCGATCCGTCGCCGCCGCCGCGGGATCGGGCGGGCGCCTCGTCTGCCGGGCTCCGACCGCGGGCCCGGGGGACGGCGCCGCGTGCGGCGCGGGAGCGGTTGCGCTTGCGGCGTCTCCCCGCGTGCCGGGCGAGATCGGCGTGGCCGTGCTGCGCGGCGGCGGGGTCGTGGGAGACCACACGGTCTTCTTCCTCGGCGCCGACGAGCGGGTCGAGGTGACGCACCGGGCGCTCGGCCGCGGCCTGTTCGCGCGCGGAGCGATCCGCGCGGCCCGGTGGCTCGCGTCGCGCCCGCCGGGGCGCCGCACGATCGACGCCGTGATCGGGATCGATGCCGGTTGACTGCGGAGGCGTTTGGTGGGATATGCTGCGGCGCAGCCGCTGCGGGAGGGGGCTGCGGCGCCCGTGCGCAGATGGTAGACACCGGAAGCCTTCTCCGACGGTTCCTTGACTACGCGCGGATCGACACGCAGAGCGATCCCCATTCGAAATCGAGCCCGACGACCGAGAAGCAGTGGACGCTGATCCGGAAGCTCGAAGCCGAGTTGCGCGAGATCGGCGTCGATGACGTGGAAGTCACCGATACGGGGTGCGTCCTCGGCACGCTCCCCGCGACGACATCGAAGGCGAACGCGACGAAACTCGTCTTCCTGGCGCACGTGGACACGGCGACGAGCTGCCCCGGCGGGGCCAAGCCGGTCGTACACCGCGATTACGACGGCGGGCCGATCCGGTTCGCCGACGATCCCGAACAGGTGCTGACCGCCGAGAACACGCCGGGCCTCGCCGAGAAGAAGGGGCACGACATCGTGACCGCCTCCGGAGGGACGCTGCTCGGAGCGGACGACAAGGCCGGCATCGCGATCGTCATGGAGGCGGCGCGGATCCTGCTGGCCCGCACCGACGCGCCTCGCGGCACGGTCCGCGTGTGCTTCACGCCGGACGAGGAGGTGGGCCGCGGGGCGGACCGGATCGCGGTGGAGCGGCTCGCGGCCGACGTGGGGTACACGATCGACGCGCAGGGCGTCGGCGCGGTGGACTGCGAGACGTTCAGCGCGGACAGGGCGGTCGTGCGGTTCCACGGCGTGCCGGCGCATCCGGGTTGGGCAAAGGGCGTCATGGTCAACGCGCTGCGACTCGCGGCCGACTTCGTGCGGTCGCTGCCGGCGGAGATGTCGCCGGAACGGACCGAGGACCGGGAGGGGTTCCTGCATCCGGACGAGGTGCGCGGAACGGCGGAACGCGCGGAGGTCTTCCTGTTGCTGCGCGACTTCGAGGTCGACGGGCTGGCGGCGAAGCGCTCGCTGCTGGAGGCCGAGGTGGCGCGCCTGCGGGAGGCCGAACCGCGCGCGCGCATCGAACTCGAGGTGACGCCGCAGTACCGCAACATGCGCTACCGGCTGGAGAAGGACGCCAGGCCGGTCGACTACGCCCTGGAGGCGATCCGGCGCGCGGGCCTCGAGCCGCTCTGCCGGGCCGTTCGCGGCGGCACCGACGGCTCGCGGTTCACCGAGCGCGGGCTGCCGACTCCGAACCTGTTCGCCGGGTACTACGACATCCACAGCCCGCGCGAGTGGGCCAGCCTGCAGGACATGGCGAAAGCCGTCGAGACGGTCGTGCACCTGGTCCGGATCTGGGAGGAACGGGCGTAGCTCGACCGTGCTGGATCCCCCATTCCATGGGTGGTCGCGTCGCGGTTCAGGCGTCGTCGAGGCGGATCAGTGCAGCCGCCACAGCGGATCCGCGGGCGGCACGCGGTAGTCCCAGACGAGGTCGGGATGGATGGGGACGTCGATCTCCACGAACCCGAACGTACCGCGGCGCGGCCTGCGGCCGCAACCGAACGCCGTCGACGTCGCCCGGATGCCCGGCGCGCCCGGGCGGGCGCCGCTACGGCCGGCCCGGGGCGCGGCGGACGCGGGCGCCCAGGGCCGACAGCTTGGCGACGACGTCCTCGTACCCGCGATCTATGTGGTAGACGCGGCGCACCTCGGTCTCGCCCGACGCCACCAGACCGGCCACGACGAGGCTCGCGGAGGCGCGCAGGTCGGTGGCCATCACCGAGGCGCCGGAGAGGCCCGGGACGCCGGTGACGATCGCCGTCCGGCCGCGGATGTCGATCCGCGCGCCCATGCGGGCGAGTTCGCCGACGTGCATGAACCGGTTCTCGAAGACCGTCTCGGTGATGATGCTCACTCCGTCGGCCACGCACATCAGCACCATGAGCTGAGCCTGCATGTCGGTCGGGAAACCCGGATAGGGCGCGGTGGTGATGTCGCACGGGTGGAACCGGCCCGTGCCGGAGACGCGCACGCCGGACCCTTCGGGGACGATCGTCGCGCCGGCGATCCTGAGCTTCTCGATCGCCGCCTCCATGTGATCGACGCGGCACCCCTCCACGAGGACGTCGCCTCCCGTGGCGGCGGCCGCGACCATGTACGTGCCGGCCTCTATCCGGTCCGGGATGATCGCATGATCCACGGGCCGCAACTCGCGCACCCCCTCGATGCGCACAGTGTCCGTGCCGGCGCCCTCGATCCTGGCGCCCATCTTGTTGAGCACGCACGCCAGCTCCTCGACCTCCGGTTCCCGGGCGGCGCCGACCAGCGTGGTGCGCCCGTCGGCGAGCGAGGCCGCCATCATCAGGTTCTCCGTGCCGCCCACCGTGGGAAGGTCGAACGCGATCTCGGCGCCCCGCAGGCGCTTCGCTCTCGCCACGATGAAGCCGTGCTCGATGATGATGTCGGCCCCCAGCGCTTCGAGGCCCTTGAGGTGCTGATCGATCGGCCTCGTGCCGATTGCGCAGCCGCCCGGCAGCGAGACGCGGGCCTCGCCGAACCGGGCGAGCAGCGGTCCGAGGACGAGCACCGAGGCGCGCATCTTCTTGACCAGGTCGTAGGGGGCGTCGAAGCGGGAGATTCGGTCGGTGGCGACCCGCAGGACCGGCGCCTCGCCGTCCACCTCGGCCCCGATGTGCCTCAACAGGTCGATCGTCGTGTCGATGTCGCGCAGGCGAGGCACGTTCCGGAAGATGTGGACGCCGTCGGCCAGCATCGAGACGGCGAGGATCGGCAGCGCCGCGTTCTTGGCGCCGCTGACGCGCACCGTGCCGCGCAGGGGAATGCCGCCGGTGATCAGGAAGCTCTCCATCCGTCGAACTCCTCCGGCGGCTCGTCGCCGCCCCGGGGCCGTTCAGGCCAGCGACAGCCCCGCCAGCCACGACGCCAGCCCGGCAGCCGCCACGGCGGCGGAGCCGATCGCCGCGCGCGGCCGGATCCTGCCCCGCTCGTCCATGCCGCGCAACGCGAACGCGGCGGCCGCCGCGATCCAGGCGACGAGCCCGGCCGCGCCCAGGAGCGACAGCCACGGGTCGGGATCGGGCGCCGGCGCCGGCAGCGTTCCCTGACCCCTGACCCCCGACCCCTGACCCCTGACCGGCGGCAGCGCCCTTGCCGACAGGCGCGCAATACCCCGGCTCGCCCGATCGAGCGCCTCCGTCGCCGGCGCCGCGAACGTCCTGGTCTCCATCGCCGACGCCCGCGCGGCTCGGTAGGCCGAGAACGCGAGATCCTCGTCGTCCGCCAGTTCCGCCTTCTGCCCGATCGTCACCAGTCGGGCGGCGGCTCGCCGCGCCCACGGGTTCAAAGGCAGATCCCACGAGGCCGCTTCCCGGTGCAACACGATCGCCTCGCGCAGCAGCGCGAGACGCCGCTCGGCGTCGTCGGCGCCCGACCCGGCCAGGCGGTTGTACTCGGCGATCCGGTCCTCGCCGGCCTCCCATGCAGCGCGCGACGCCGACAGAACCCTGGCGGCCACGAGCGCCCCGGCGGCGGCGATTGCGCAGCCTGCTACGACGACAACGCGCTGGCGCACTTGCGGCCACTACTGCCTGTCGGACGAGTCCGACTTGTCCGACCTACACCACATCCCTGCGCCGGAAGATCGCCACGGCGGCGAGAACCAGGCACGCGGCGTACGCCAGCCCGTAGACCGTCGCGTATCCGACGTAGCCCGGCGCCATCGCCGACCCGTGGATCGACACGTACCCTTCCTCGAACATCCGACCGCTCGGGTAGAACAGGTACAGGTTCGGCGTCACCGCCACGATCGCATCCATGAGCCTGCCGGCGGCGCCCGCGCCGCGCTTGGCGGCCATCTCCGCCAGGACGTCCGCGTTGCGCCCGATCAGGAACAGCCCGATCGTGAAGACGCCGCTCATGAACGGCGTCGCGAACGACGAGAAGAAGACCGCCAGCCCGATGATCACGACCGACTCGACGGCGATGAGCGCCACGAAGCCGGCCAGCGCGTCCGGGACCTTCATCCCGCGCACCAGCAGCATCAGCACCAGGAGAACGGCCATCAGCGTCACCACCACCAGGATCGTGGCGGCCAGCCCGGCGAACTTGCCCACCACGAACTGCCAGCGGGAGATCGGCTTGGACAACACCGTGAAGAGCGTCTTCCGCTCCATCTCCTTGTACAGCAGGTTCACGCCGGCGACAGTGGCGATGACGACGCTGAAGAGCGAGATCCCGGCCAGCCCCACGTCGACCACGACGCGACGCTCCTCGTACATCGACATCTCGCCCAGCACGAGCCCGGAGAACAGCATCGCCACGCCGAAGAAGA
This sequence comes from uncultured delta proteobacterium, assembly GCA_947085355.1. Classification (GTDB taxonomy): domain Bacteria; phylum Myxococcota_A; class Polyangia; order DRWM01; family JAAZOP01; genus CAMTWF01. The sequence goes on along the minus strand of CAMTWF010000369.1, from coordinate 419 downwards.
GGATGCCGAAGAGCAACCGGTCCCGGACCGCCTCCTTCCACGTGTTCCGGGCCACGGCAACGATCACTCCCACGGGCATTGTTCTACTACCTCCGGAATCCTTTGCGCGGCGCGACGAATTCGGATTCTCGCCCGCCGCCCGCCGACCGCCGTTCGGTTGCGGCGCCGCCGCGCTAGGTATACCACAGCGCCCGCCGGGCGGGTGCATTCGCGATTCTTGGGGGTAGCCCGTCCGCCGGCTCCATCCCCATCCCCGTTGCCGTTGCCGTTGCCGTTGCCGTTGCCGTCGCCGTCGCCGTCGCCGTCGCCGTCGCCGTCGCCGAAGACTCGACTACCGGGAAGTCGTCACATTGCCATCTTGACCAGCATCGACACGATCCGGCGGAGCAGCGTCTTGCCCCGAGCGAACGTCGACTCAT
>CAMTWF010000368.1:0-7203 GCA_947085355.1 uncultured delta proteobacterium | reverse complement strand
GTCCGGCAGCTCGCTCTTGGTGGCCGACGGGAGGGGCCTGTCGGTGTATCAGCTTCCGGGCGGCGCCGAGCTTTCGCGGATCGACACGTGCGGCAAGGCGCGGCGCGTCTTCGCGGACGGCAACCTGGTCTGGGTGGTGGGCCTCAGGTCGGTGCTGATGCTGGACGTGCGGAACCCGTCGGCCCCCCAGGTCTTGTCGCGAGTGGGCCTGGCGCCGCTGAGGGACGGCCTGCAAGTGTTCGCCGCGGACGGCTGCTCGTGGTTGTCGGCAGCGATCGACCGGCTCTGCGACACGGTCGGTCCCTGCGCTGCGTCGGGGCGGGACGCGGCGGCGTACCGGGACGGGCGGCTGTTCCTGAACCTGCTGGGAAACATGTACGTCCTGGACTTCCGTGGTCGGTTGGTCCCTGCTGTTTCGGCCGCCGTGCCGGCCGGTCTGCTGGCGGAGATGGCGGCCGAGGGGCGGTTCTTGTACGGCAACACGCCGTCCGGCGGCGGGGTTGTCTTTGCCGAGGCGGCGGACGGCGTCTGGCGGCGTGCCGGCACGCACGACGTGCGGCGGTGGGTCGAGGGGGTGGTCGAGGTCGCCGGCTTCGCGGTCCGCTCGGCGCCGGGCAAACTCCATATCGCGGCAGAGCAGTAGCGATGCCGCGCGCGATTGCGGCGGTCCTCGCGGCCGGGATGCTCCTCTTGCCGGCTTGCGGGGCGTCGTGCGACGCGGAGGCGCGCCCGCGGGATGCCGGCGAGGCGACGGGGCCCTGCACGTTCGCGACGTGCGAATCCGAGTGCCGCGGCCGCGGGCTGTGCTACGGGAGCTGCGCGGGCGGACGGTGCAACTGCGCCGAGAGGTGCGGCAGCGACGCGGCGGACGGCGACGAGGGGACCGCTGGGGAAGCCGACGCCACGGCGCGGGACGACGGATCCACGGGCGACGCGGACGCCTGGGACCCGTCCGAATGCCGCTACCGCGCGACCGGCGAGACGCGCCCCGGCGCTTTCCCCGGCGTCACCTGCCGCAGGTTGTCGGTGCCGGAGGTAGAGACCGATCCCTACCACTACTCCGCGGCTGGCCTTGACGTGGTGGTGAGAGCCGGGTACGGGCCTGGCGGGCGCGGCCTCCCGCTGTGGGCGATCAACCGCGGTACGGGTTGCGTCCGCCTCCTCGATGATGGCTCCGATACTCCCGACGGTCCTCACTACGCCAGTGATCCGTCGATCGATGGGCATTTGGTTGCGTACAAGCTGACATGGCGTCCGTCAGCAGAGCAGCAGCGTTGCCAGTTGCGCCTGTTCGACCTGAACACCGGTCAGAAGCGGGTCCTGGACGACACCGTCTCCCGGGTGCCGAGGCGCGACGGCAGCTACCTCGGCTGTTCGATGGACTACATCGTGCTGGACCATCCGTGGGTCGTCTGGCGCGACATCCGCGAGCATGACGGGTCGGTCGGGTGGCACTGGTTGGTCCTCGCCCTGAACGTCGAGACCGGGACGAAACTGAACCTCAGCGCCGACCCTGCCGCTCCCGATGACGTGACGGGCGTTTGGGGCGCCGTCCGTGTCGACCTGCTTGGAACGGTCGCGGTATGGGATACGGGGGATCTGCGCGCCCGCCCTTTGGGGCTTCCTCCGATGATAATTGGCATGGTGGACCTCGTCTCTCGTGAAAGGTCGGTGATCCAGAGGGTCGAAGGGCACCTCAATTTCGCTACCATTACCCCGACCTGGATCGCATGGATCGAGGGCCGCGAGTTGCGCAGCGGATGCGCCTACGAATGCTCGACGGACATCTACGGATACAACCGCGCCACGGGCGAAGTGCGGCCCCTGGTGGTCGCCGGCGACTCGGCCCAGGGCCGGGAGGTCGATGGCGAGGGGCCGTGGCTGGTGTACGAGGATCAGAGGGACGGGGGGCTCTATCCCGAGTATGCGGGCGCCGACCGCGAGCAGGACATCTTCGCCTTGCACCTCCCGACCATGACCGAGATCAAGATCACTAACTGGCCGGGCTTCGAGCTGATCCCGCGCGCCTACGACCGGGGCGACGGCACCTACGGCGTCCTGCTCCTGTGGGAGATCTCCTACGGCCTCGCGACCTACATGCTCTGGGACTGCGACCTTCCGGAACCGGAGGGCTAGGCCATGAACGCCCGGATTGGACGGCCGCTGCGGCGCAAGCCGGCAGGAATCCTTTGCCGAGGCGGCGGACGGCGTCTGGCGGCGTGCCGGCACGCACGACGTGCCGCGGTGGGTCGAGGGGGTGGTCGAGGTCGCCGGCTTCGCGGTCCGCTCGGCGCCGGGCAGACTCCATATCGCGGCGGAGCAGTAGCGATGCCGCGCGCGATTGCGGCGGTCGTCGCGGCCGGGATGCTCTTCTTGCCGGCTTGCGGCGCGTCGTGCGGAGAGGAGGAGCGCCCGCGGGATGCCGGCGAGGCGACGGGGCCTTGCACGTTCGCGACGTGCGAATCCGAGTGCCGCGGCCGCGGGCTGTGCTACGGGAGCTGCGCAGGCGGACGGTGCAACTGCGCCGAGAGCTGCGGCAGCGACGCGGCGGACGGCGACGAGGGGATGGCCGGAGAAGCCGACGCGACGGGGCGGGACGAGGGATCCGCGGACGACGCGGACGCCTGGGACCCGTTCGAATGCCGCTACCGCGCCACCCCCGAGACGCGCCCCGGCGCTTCGGCCGGCGTCACCTGCCGCAGGTTGTCGGTGCCGGAGGTAGAAACTGATCCGTACCAGTATTCTGCTGTTGGTTCTCGCGGCGTGTTGAGAGGACACAACGGGGCAGGTCGCGGTCTGCCGCTATGGGAGTTCGACCGTGCTACGGGCTGCATCCGGCTGTTGGAAGACGGTTCAGACATCCTCGACGCTCCACCTCACTACGCGAAGCATCCGTCGATCGATGGGCACCTGGTTGCGTATCAACTGACATGGGACCCGACACCGAACCAGCATCGTTGCCAGTTGCGCCTGCTCGATCTGAACAGCGGTGAGAAGCGGGTCCTGGACGACACCGTCTCCCGGGTGCCGACGCGCTCCGGCAGTTACCTGGGCTGTTCGATGGACTACATCGTGCTGGACTATCCCTGGGTCGTCTGGCGCGACATCCGCGAGGACGACGGCGGGATCAAGTGGGACTGGTTGGTCCTCGCGATGAACGTCGAGACCGGGACGAAACTGAATCTCAGCGCCGACCCGGCCGCTCCCCATGATGTGACGGGCGTCTGGGCCGCTGTCCGCGTCGATTTGCTGGGAACGGTCGCGGTTTGGGGTACGGGGGATCGCCGCGCCTCCAACCTGGGGCTTCCTCCGAACATGATCGCCTCGGTGGACCTCGTCTCGGGTGAAAGGTTGGCGTTCGAGAGGGTGGATGGGGAACGCTCTTTCGCCACCATTACCCCCACCTGGATCGCATGGATCGACGGCCGGCGGCTGACGGCAGGATGCGGCTACGACTGCTCGACGGACATCTACGGATACAACCGCGCCACGGGCGAAGTGCGGCCCCTGGTGGTCGCCGGCGACTCGGCCCAGGGCCGCGAGGTCGATGGCGAGGGGCCGTGGCTGGTGTACGAGGATCAGAGGGACGGGGGGCTCTATCCCGAGTATGCGGGCGGTGACCGCGAGCAGGACATCTTCGCCCTGCACCTCCCGACCATGACCGAGATCAAGATCACTAACTGGCCGGGCTTTGAGCTGATCCCCCGCGCCTACGACCGCGGCGACGGCGCCTACGGCGTCCTGCTCCTGTGGGAGATCTCCTACGGCCTCGCGACCTACATGCTCTGGGACTGCGACCTGCCGGAGCCGGAGGGGTAGGCCATGAACGCCCGGATTGCACGGCTGCTGCGGCGCAACCTGCAAGGTCCGCTGTAACCGTTCACCCTCCCCCCTTCATAGCCCCAATCGGTAGCGAGGGGTTCGGACGCACGGCGGAAGGCGTCTCCTCTGCGCGAACCCTTTCGGATGTCGGGGGTGGTCCGCGCGGCTCCGAACCCCTCCCTACCGGTCGGGGCTACGAAGGGGGGGTGAGCGGTTACCGCCCGCCATCTCCGCGGCAAATCGGTTCTGCCTCTCCACCAGGGCGCCCTCGTCGACGCGCACAAGGCGGCCGTCGGTCACGACTTCGATGCCGTTCACGAGCACCGTGTGGGCCCGGCAGCGTGAACCGCACAGCACGAGCGCCGCGACCGGGTCGTGCAGCGCGCCGGCGTAGGCGACGTCGTCGAGATCGAAAACCGCCAGATCGGCGGCCATCCCGGGCGCGATCCGCCCGACGTCGTCCCGGCCGAGCGTCTCGGCGCCGCCGCGAGTGGCCAGGCGCAGGGCCGACCGCGCCGGCATGGAGCCGACTCCCGATCGCACCCGATGGACCAGGGCGCACATGCGGGCCTCCGCGAGCATGTCGGACGAATCGTTCGAGGCCGAGCCGTCGACCGCCAGGCCGATGCGCGCTCCGGCCGCGAGCAGGTCGGGGATGCGCGCGATCCCGGAGCCCAGCCGGAGGTTCGACGTCGGGCAGTGCGCCACGCCGGTGCGCGTCGTCCCGATCTCGCGGACCTCGTCGTCCGACAGGTGCACCGCGTGTGCGAGCCAGACGTCCGGCCCGAGCCAATCGGCTCGGCGCGCGAACTCGACGGGCCTCATGCCGAAGGCGTCCAGGCAGTACCGCTCCTCGTCGAGCGTCTCGGCCAGGTGCGTGTGCAGGCCGACGCCGCGTTCGCGCGCCAGCGCCGCCGTGTCGCGGAGCAGCTCCGGGCTCACGGAGAACGGGGAGCACGGCGCGAGGGCCGTTCGGCACATGGAGAGCCTCGACGGGTCGTGCCAGGCGCCGATGAATCGCTCGCTGTCCCGGAGGATCTCGTCCTCGTCCTGGACGACGTCGTCCGGCGGCAGTCCGCCCTTCGATTGTCCGCGGCTCATCGATCCCCGCGTCGGGTGGAACCTGATGCCGATCTCGGCCGCGGCGCGGACCGTCTCGTCGAGGATCGCCGGGGTCTGCGCGCGGGGGAAGAGGTAGAAGTGATCCGCCGATGTCGTGCAGCCCGACAGCAGCAGCTCGCCCAGCCCGGTCAGCGCGGCGGTGTGGACGGCGTCCGGCGTGACGCGGCGCCACACGCCGTACAGGTAGCGAAGCCAGTCGAACAGGCCGGCGTCCTGCACGGCCGGCATGCAGCGGCACAGCGTCTGGAAGAGATGGTGGTGCGTGTTGACGAGCCCGGGGACGACCACCTTGAGTCGGCCGTCGATGACGCGCGCGCCGGCCGGCACGTCGCAGAGGTCCGGTCCAACCGCCGCGATCGTGCGCCCATCGACCAGGACGTCCGCGTCGCGCAGCACCGTGTCCCGGTCGTCCATCAAGGCGACCGCCAGGGCCCGGCGGATCAGTACCGCGTTCATCACATCCATCCGTTCTCGTCGAGCCGCCTGCGCACGGCGTCGATCGTCGGCTCGACCGGCCGCGGCGTCGCGGCGATCCGCATCGCCGCCGCGACGTCCTTGAGGCCGGTGCCGGTGACCAGGGCGACGACCGTCTCGTCGCGGCCGATCGCGCCGCCGGCCGCGCCCTTGACGACGGCCGCGATCGCCGCGGCCGACGCGGGCTCGGCGAAGATGCCGGTCGTGCTCCCCAGCAGGCCGATGGCCCGGAGAATCTCGTCGTCGGAGACCGTCACGGCCGCGCCGCCCGTCTCCCGGATCGCGCGCTTCGCCCACCGCCCGGCGGCCGGGATCGCGACGCGGATCGAGTCCGCCAGCGTGCGGGCCTCGTCCAGCGCGCGCACGTCGTCGCCGGGCTCGGACAGCGACAGCCCGATCGCGGCGCTCCCCTCGGCCTGCGCGGCGATCAGGCGCGGCACGCGCGTCACGAGCCCCATGTCGCGGAGATCGGCGAAGCCCTTGTGCACGCCGGCGAGGATCACTCCGTCGCCCGTCGGGACGACGACCGCGTCGGGCGCCCGCCCGCCGAGCTGCTCCCGGATCTCGAACGCGACCGTCTTCTTCCCCTCGATCGTGAACGGATTGTACGCCGTGCTCCGGTTGTACCAGCCGAACTCGCGCGTCGCCTCGATCGACAGGGCATAGGCATCGTCGTACGTGCCGTCGACCGGCAGCACGGTCGCTCCGAACGCCAGCATCTGGGCGAGCTTGGCCGGCGGGGCCGAGGCCGGGCAGAAGATCACCGCGCGAAGCCCGGCCGCCGCGCACATCGCGGCCATCGCCACGGCGGCGTTGCCGGTCGACGCGGTCGTCACGGTCGAGCGGCCGTACTCGACCGCCTTGGCGACGACGAGCGCCGAGGCGCGGTCCTTGAGCGATCCGGTCGGCAGGCCGGTGTCGTCCTTGATCCACAGGCGGGGCGCGCCGGCCGCCGCGCCGAGGCGCCCGGCCCGGATCAGCGGCGAAGGCCCGACCGGCAGCGGCGGCAGCAGGGCCGGCGACGCCAGCGGCAGCAGGGGAGCCCAGCGAGCGAGCCCAGCCGCGCCGGGATCGGGGAACCCGGCCGGCGGCGCGCCGGCGGCAAACACGACGCGCAGCACGCCCGCCGGGCTGAACCCGGGCCGGGGCGCCGCCGAGCAGGCGGGGCACAGGTACGCCTCGGGTCCGGGCTCGCGCTGGGCCCCGCAATCGGTGCAGACGAGACTCCAGATCCGTCGGGCCGGCCCTGACGTGCGGCGCATCGTTGCCAACGAGGCCGGAGCCTGACCCCGAAGACGGCCGGCGTCAAGGCCGACGGCGAAACGGATGAAGGACGCGGGCGCGCCGGGATGTGCTACCGGGGACGGGGGCGGCGGACGGTCCAGGACGTGTTGCGGTTGATCCGGAATCCGGTGCGGGTGCCGATCGTCGCGCGGTCGCAGTCCTCGGCCTTGATATCCCAGCAGCCCGGCTGGACGCGGACCCGTGCGGACTGGCCGGTGGGGAGGACATCCTGTTCCAGGATGTCGTCGCCCCAGTCGTCGCTCGCGCAGGGCGAGACGTAGACGTAGCACACCGTGGCGCCGGTGCGGTTCTTGATCTCCAGCGACACCGTGGCCGGTTGAGATCTCTCCAGCGTCCACGTCGCGCTGCCGGACACCTGGAGGCCGCGGCGAGTGGCGACGACGTTTCGCGAGCAGTCCTCGGCTTTGAGGTCCCAGCATCCGGTCTGGACCATCACCGACGTGTTCGACCCGTCGGGTAGTACGTCCTCGGCCAGGATGT
>CAMTWF010000367.1:0-5786 GCA_947085355.1 uncultured delta proteobacterium | reverse complement strand
GTGTACGCCCCCGCCGTCACGCCGGTGTTGGCGAGTCCCACGGTGGCGGCCGCGCTGCCGTTGTAGGTGAAGGCCGCGATGCCGGCGCCCTGGGTCAGGTTGGCAAGCGCGGGCATGTCGGCGGCGACCAGGGTCCTGAAGGTGGGGAAGCCGGGCGCCCCGTTCGGAGCGGCGAGGACGGTGTTGGCCGTCTGGCTGGCCCAGGCGGCGGTCAGCGTGCCGCTGGTGGTCACGGGGGAGCCGGAGATCGTGAACTGAGCGGGCATTGCAAGGCCGACGCTCGTCACCGTGCCGCCGGAGTTCGCGTCGGCCGCGCACTCCCAGGCCGTGCCCGCGGCGTTCCGCTTCGGGATCTGGGTCGCGGCGCAGGCGCTGGACGCCCAGTCGGTGAACGTGACGGTGCCGTCGGCGATGTCGGCCGAGGTCACGGCGCCGTCCGCGATGTCCACCGAGGCGACGGTGTTGTCCGCGATGTCGATGGACGCCACGGCGCCGTCCAGGATGTCGATCGAGGCCACGGCGCCGTCGGCGATCATCGCCGACGTGACGCCGCCGGTACCGATGGAGATCGTGCCGATGCCGGTGATCGGGTTCGGGCTGAACGTGAGACCGCTCGTGCCGGCCAGCGCACCCGGCGTGCCGGGGCCGATGCTGGTCACCGTACCTGTTCCCGTCGCCTGGCAGGCGACCGTGCCGTCGGCGTTGACCACGTTGATCGCATTCCCCGCGGCGCATGTGCCGGTGACGCGGTTCTGCTTGTTGTTGAAGGTGTTCCAGTCGGTCGAGGAGAGGAACCCGTCGGAGGCCGTGGCGGCCTGCGTGATGCTGATATTCGGGCTGGCCCCGCCGCTGCTCGACAGGGGGAGCGAGGCCGTCACGGCGGTGACCGTGCCGCCGGAGTTGGCGTCGGCCGCGCAGGCCCAGTCCGTGCCGTTGAACTTGGGGATCTGGTCCAGCGCGCACGGCTCGGCCCAGTCCACGAACTGCACCGTGTTGTCCGCGATCATCGTGGACGTGACGCCGCCGGTCGCGATGCCGATCGTGCCGGTCGTGGTGATCGGGTTCGCGGGGCTCGCGGCCAGCCCGGCGCCCGCGGTGACGCTCGTGACGGTGCCTCCGCCGACTTCCGCGGCCCAGCTCGGGGCGGCGGCGCCGTTGGTTCGCAGGAAGTACCCGGCGGTGCCGGCGGCGAGCCTCGCCCAGTCGACGCCGTCGTAGAAGAGGATGTCGCCGATGGTGTCGCCGCCGATGGCGATGTCGGTGCCGTTGACGGAGTTGGCCGTGATCTCGGTGCTCGTGATCGCGTCGGGCTGGATCGTCACGACGCCGGTCGTGGAGATGGTCGCGTCGCCGCTCATGGTGACCAGGGCCGGCGTGAAGGGCGCGTTGCCGGTGACGTAGACCTGGCCCGCCGACGTGCCGTTGGCCAACGCGAGCGTGACGTCGCCGCTCAGGCCGCCGCCGGACAGGCCGGCCCCCGCGATGACGCCGGTGATGTCGCCGCCGGCGTTGTTGTCGGCGGCGCATTCCCAGGCCGTGTTCGCGGCGTTCCGCTTCGGGATCTGGGTCGCGATGCAGTTCGGGGCCCAGTCCTCGAAGAGGATCGTCCCGTCGGCGATCATCCCGGTGTTGACGCCCCCGGTGGCGATGGAGATCGTGCCGTCGCCGACGATCGGGTTGGGGCTGATGGTCAAGCCGCTGGCGCCGGTCACGGCGCCCGGGGTCCCGGCGCCGACGCTGGTGACGGAGCCGGTGCCGCCGGAGTTGTCGGCGGCGCAGAGCCAGTTGACGCCGTCCCACTTGACGATCTGTCCGGCGCCGCAGTCGCGCCGGACGTGGAACGTGTTGGCGCCGTCCAGCTCCATGCCCCGGCCCGCGAAGTACGACGGGCCGCCGCCGCCGACGACGTCGTTCGAGCAGACCCATATGCCGCCGCTGAACTTCATGATCTGGTCGGCGCCGCAGCCGAGCGGCAGGCTGAAGTCCGTGCCCGCGAGCGCCACGCCGTTGCTCGCCGTGTAGGTGGTGTTGTCGTCCACCTCGCAAGTCACGACGGTTCCCGTGTCGTCGATGGCCCGGATGGACTGCCCCGCGGGGCACGTGCCCGTCACGCGGCGCTGGAGGTACGTCGTGTCGGCCGAGAACGTCGTGCCCGCGAGCGTCAGGCCGGTCCCCGCGGTGTAGGTGGTGTCCGTATCGACGTCGGCGGCGCAGACCCAGGTCGTCCCGTTCCACTTCACGACCTGGCCCACGCCGCAGGTGAGCAGCAGACTGAACTGGCTGCCGGTCAGGGTCAGGCCGGGGCCGGCGGTGTAGACGGCGCCGGAGGCGTCCGTGGAGCAGACCCATGCCGTGCCGTTGTACTTGGGGATTTCGTTCGCGGCGCAGCCGTTGGCGGCGAGGTCGGCGAAGAGGATGGTGCCGTCGAGGATGTCGGTCGTGGTGACGCCGCCGTCCAGGATATCGATCGAGGCCACGGCGCCGTCGGCGATCATCGCCGACGTCACGCCGTCCGTGGCGATGCTGATCGTGCCGGTCGTCGTGATCGTGCCCGGGCTGAAAGTGAGGCCGCTCGTGCCCGTCACCGCCCCCGGGGTCCCGCTCGTGATGCTCGTCACGGTGCCGGTCCCCGCCGCCTGGCAGGTCACGGTGCCGTCGGCGTTGACCACGCGGATTGCGTTGCCCGCCAGGCAGGCGCCCGTGACGCGGTTCTGCTTGTTGTTGAAGGTGTTCCAGTCGGCCGAAGTGAGGAAGCCGTCGGCGGCCGAGCCGGACTGGCTGATGCTGATGTTCGGGGTGGCCCCCCCGGTGCTCGACAGGGGGAGCGAGGCCGTCACGGCGGTGACCGTGCCGCCGGAGTTGGCGTCGGCCGCGCAGATCCAGTTGGCGCCGTCGAACTTGGGGATCTGGTTGAGCGCGCACGGCGTGGCCCAGTCCACGAACTGCACCGTGCCGTCCGCGATCATCGTGGACGTGACGCCGCCGGTCGCGATGCTGATCGTGCCGGTGGTCGTGATCGGGCCGCCGGTCAGGCCGGCCCCCGTGTCCACCTGGGTGACGGTGCCGGTGCCGGCGGCATCGGCGGCGCACTCCCAGGCCGTGTTCGCGGCGTTCCGCTTCGGGATCTGGTTCGCGATGCAACCGGCCGCCCAGTCGGCGAACGTGACGGCGCCGTCCAGGATGTCCACCGAGGCGACGGTGTTGTCCGCGATGTTGATGGACGCCACGGCGCCGTCGGCGATCATCGCCGACGTGACGCCGCCCGAGGCGATGGCGATGCTGCCGGTCGTGGTGATGGGGTTGACGCTGAACGCGAGGCCGCTGGTGCCGGCCTGGACGCCGGCGCCGGGGCCGGCGCTGATGCTCGTCACGCTGCCGGCGGTGCCGCTGCTTGCGGCGGTGAGGCGGCCCTGGGCGTCGACGGTGATGCTGGCGAGCGTGTAGGCGCCCGGGACGACGGCGGTGTTGCCGAGGGCGAGGGTGTACGGGTCGGCGGCGGTGCCGGCGCCGCTTCTCACGAGGGTCGAGTTGGTCGCGTCGAGGATCTCGTTCCCGATGACGCCGTCCACTTCCGCCGTGATCCCGATGTCCGCGGCGCAGACCCAGTCGACGCCGTTGAACTTCGGGATCTGGGTGGCCGCGCACGGCTCGGCCCAGTCCGCGAACGCAACGGTGTTGTCCAGGATCATGGCCGAGGTGATGCCGTTGTTCGCGACGCTGATCGTGCCGGTCGTCGTGATCGGGCCGCCGGTGAGGCCGGCCCCGGTGTCCACCTGGCTGACCCCGCCGGTATCGACGGCGCAGGCCCAGAGGAACGCGCCGGTCGACTTGGGGATCTGGCCCACCGGGCAGCTCATCGCGGGGAAGTAGTTGTCGTCGAGCGCCGCGGTGAGTTCGGCCTCGGTGTCGTAGCACACGTCGCGCGCCCAGGTCTGGATCGTCGCCTGGTCGGCGGAGAACATCGTGCCGACGAGGTTGAGGCCGGCGCCCGCGGTGTAGGTCGCGCCGTCGTCGGTCTCGCAGACGACGGTGCCGTCCGCGTTGACCACGCGGATCGACGACCCGGCGGCGCAGGTCGCTCCGACCCGGCGCTGGAAGGCGGCGGAGTCGAGCGTATCGAGCGTGTCGGCGTCGCCGGCGTACTGCGCGAGACCGCCGTATGGCGTCGTGGCGAGCTGGAACCGGGGCATCGGGCCGTCGGGGGCGACCTGGACCTCGAGGTAGAGGTTGGTGTTGTTGCGGAAGTACCGGAGGAAGTTGGCGTCGCCGGCGACGTCGTTCAGGTAGGCCGTGAACGTTCCGCGGACCACCGGTATGACCTGGGTCTCCATCCAGATGGGCGTCCCGCCGGACGGAACCGTGAAGATCCGGAACGTCAGGGTCCGGTCGCCGGTGATGCGCACCCCGGTTGCGTCGGTCAACGTCCCCTGGACCGGCATGCGGTCCGGGGCCTGCGCCCACGCGGTCCCCGCGGCCAGCGCCACGGCGATGCCGGCGGCGGCGACAGCAAGCTTCCTCGTCCATTCATTTGTGCGCTTCATGTCACGCCTCCTGTTCGGGGGTCGGCGGTCGGGGGTCGGGGGTCGGGGGTGCGACAACCCGTTTCCGCTTCCGTTTCCGTTCCAGTCCTTCCTGGGCTTCATGGCACTCCTCCCTCCCTCAATGCAGCGCCGCGGGGCCGATCGTGAGGCGGTAGCTCGCCGTCGATCCGGTCCCCATCGCCTGCGGCGCCCCGGCGCCTATCGTCATCCGGTAGCTCGGGCCGGACGTGACCGCTCCGCCGCCCGTCACGCCGAAGAAGTTCCACGCCGGACACCCCAGGGGCGGGAGCGTTCCGGTGCAGAAGCCGCCGAGGCAGACGTCGTTCTCGGTGCAGTCGTCGCCGTCGTCGCACGGCACCCCGTTCATGGCCGCGGGGTCGTTCGGCGGGCAGAACGGGGAGACGCCGTCGCACGTCTCCGCGGGGTCGCAGAAGCCGACGGACGCGCGGCATTCGAACCCCAGGGGCTGGACGACGCACTCGTCCGCGGCCTCGTCGCACCCTGCCACGCACCCTGCCGCCTCGGGGCACCGGGCGCCCGTGCCGACGCACTGGCGCGCGGCGTTGCAGGTGTCGGTCAGGGTGCAGAACAGGCCGTCGTCGCACCTCGTCCCCGGGGCCTTCCAGCTCCAGTCCGTGCGGCTCAACGACGGCTGGCACGACTGGCACTGTTCGAGCGGGTTCGTGGCGCCGGCAGCGTAGCAGGTGCCGCCGATCAGGCAGTAGCCGGTCAGGATCGTGCACTCGCGGAGCAGCTCGTTGCACCCCTGGCAGGGGAGCGTGCACGGACCCAGCGTCGGGACGCAGGCGCCGAGGGCGTCGCAGACGCCGCCGCCGTTGCACCACAGGGCGTCGTCGCAGCTCGATCCCTCCGGGAGGGCCGTGCGGACGCAGGCGAACGCTTCGCACCGGTCGTCGGTGCAGGGGTTGCTGTCGTTGCAGTCGGCATCCTCGAAGCACTCCCGGGTCCCGCGGTCGCACCCCGGCGGCGGCCCTTCGATGCACCTGTCCACGGTGAGCGGGTTGCCGTCGTCGCAGTTCACGGGAGCGCCGGGTTCGCACTGCCCCCAGCAGGTGCACGTCTCCTGCCCGTTGCAGAACAGCCCGTCCTGGCACACGAGCCACTGGGGATCGCCGGGGTCGCAGCAGGTGTCGTCAATCTTGCGCATCGGCGCGCCCCCGGACTCCTCCTCCGGCGGCTGGGAGCCGGCGCCCTCGACCTCGGGCGGCGTCCCGAGCGTCGGTT
>CAMTWF010000366.1:0-15200 GCA_947085355.1 uncultured delta proteobacterium | reverse complement strand
GTCTGGATCAACAAGCCGCAACCCGCGGCGCGAGATCAGGTCGGCGCGGTCGCAGCGGCCCCGGCGCACCAGGAGGCGCTACAGTAAATGCGACCGGCAGGTGTCTCAAACTCGTTGACAGGCTCCGCTCGCGTTCCTGGTCAACCGCGGCTTCAGGGTGGTCATCACCACGCATTCGCTGAACGTGCTGTACGTCCTCAACAACCTGCTTCTCGCCTCGAAGCTGCCTTCGCAGAAGGCGGCCGACGAGGTGCCTACGGAGATCCGCCTGGCCCCCGGGCTCGTCGCCGCATACCACTTGCAGTTGGACGGCGCCGTCCAACCGCTGCATTCCGGCGCGGGGGAGGGACTTGACGAACGGGCTCTCGGGGCGGCGGCCGACGATCTGGCGGCCCAGATGAACCGCATGCACGCGCTCGTTGGAGAGGGACGCTCTCGGTGAGGCGTCTGTCCGATTGCGCCGTCCCCGTTCGACGGACTTCGGCGGGCTGGACGGTCCGACTCGAAGAGCCGAAGAACCGCATGGCCCTCGAGGTCACGAGCAGGCGCACCCCGATCGCCGGCTTCCATCTGGACACCGACGCGGCCTGGGGCTCGGCAGGCAAGCGCCCGGACGGCGTACTCGTCGCAGGCCTGGACCCGGACGGTTTCGTGTGCTTCATCGAGATCAAGGGAGCCGTCAAGCCGGAGAAGGCGCAGCGACCGTTTTCTCAATTGCTCGCCGGTGTGCGGCATTTCGCCCCCAAGGCGGCCCTGGGGGGATCCCGTGGCCACGGGGATGACCACCACGACCGATGGAGGAGAGGAGACGACCGGCCGGCGGCCAACCGAAAACCGATCCGGATCGCGCGCGGGCACGAGCTTCGGGCTGCCGTCCTGGTGAGCCGGGGAGGTACGAGGCTTCCACCCCGACGGGACGACGTGGACGGCATGAAGGTGTTCTTCGCCGTCGTGCCGCGTCACGGACGCTGGGGGCGAATCGAGATGACGCTGGAGGATCTGCGAGCGGCCGTCGCCGGGGCGCCGGCTTCGGCCCGAACGGACGTGGAGAGGTAGCGCGGATGACCGAGCTGGTCTGGGAAGGGAAGTACCGCGACGGGAAGCGCGTCGCGCCGGTCCGCATCGCGCTTCCGTTCCAGACCGTGGAGACGGTCGATTGGTGGGAGTGGTCCCAGCATGTTCCACCTCCTAGTGGCGCGCCCGCCCGCACGAATCGGATGCACCCGTAGCCCTGGGCAGTGTTGACGCCGCCGCCGCCGGTCGCGATCCTTGCCGCCATGCCGGTGCGGCGGACCGAATACCTCGCCTGGGCGATCGCGCACTACGGCGATCTGCGGTTCAACCTCGCCGCCAGCGGCGTGCGGGCCGTGGCGGCGGCGGACCTGGGCCCGCCGCCCGATCCTGCCGACACGGGAGCGTTCGTGCGCCTCGCCGACGCGATCGCCGAGCGCGAGGGCTGGACGCGGCGGGAAGTGCTGGCGACACCAGGCGCCACCGGGGCGATGACGCTCGCCTGCGCCGCGTTGCTCGGGCCGGGCGACCGCGTCCTTGTCGAGCGGCCCGCCTACGAGCCGCTCGTGCGGATCCCGGAGGGTTTCGGCGCGGCGGTCGATCGCTTCGATCGCAGGCCGGAGCGCGGTTGGGCCCTGGACGCCGGCGACGTGGAAGCCGCCATTCGCCCCGGGACGAAGCTGGTGCTGGTGACCGAGCCGCACAACCCGACGGGCGTGCTGTCGCCGCCCGGGGCTATCCGGGCCGCGGCGGAGGCCGCCGAGCGCGCGGGCGCCGTGCTTCTGGTCAACGAGGTCTACCGGAGGTTCCACGCGGCCCCGTCGGCCCGGCGGGTCGATCCGCGGATTCTCGTCGCCGACAGCGTGACGAAGTTCGAGGGCGCGTGGTGGGCCCGCGGCGGATGGCTCGGCGGACCGGCCGACATCGTCGCGCGAGCGTCGGACGCGCAGGTGACGCTGTCGGTGGCGGCCCCCGCCGGCGCCGCGTGGGCCGTGGCGGCGCTGGCGCGGCCGGCCCTGTCCGAGAGGTCGTCGGCGTTCGCCGCTCCGTCGAGGCGCCGGATCCTGGCCGAGTGGATCCGCGGCAACCCGCGGCTGTCGTGGGTCGAACCTGCGGCTGGGCTCTTCGGGTTGGTCCGCGTCGAGGATCCTCCCGACCTGCGGGCGCTGGCCGAGCGTCTGCTGACCGATCGCGGCCTGCTGTTCGCGCCCGGCGAGTTCTTCGAGGCGCCCGGGTGGATGCGGATCTCGTGGAGCGAGCGGCCGGAGCGGCTGGAGGAGGCGCTCCGGATCCTGGGAGCGGCGCTCGACGGCGCAAGGCGCGCAACTGCGCGCGAAAGGGAACGCCATGAAACGTAGGAGCCCTTCCCGAACGGACGATCTGCGACCCGAATACACCTTCGACTACTCCAAGGCGGTCCGCGGCAAGTACTGCCGCCGCCTCCTCCGGGAGGGCGCGAACGTGGTCGTGCTGGACCCTGACCTGGCGAAAGCGTTTCCGGATTCTGCCGCAGTCAACGATGCGCTGCGGTCGCTGCTCCACGTGTCCGAGGTGACTCGGCGTCTAGCCGCTCGCTCGACCCGGACCGCCCGCAAGCGCGCGGCCGGCGAGATAGGGTAGCACCTACCCGCCGGAAGGTAGCAGGTACCCTGGCGGGAGGTAGCAGGTACCCGCCGGAAGGTAGCCCCGATATTCTCCGGTCGTAGTGCCGGGCCGTCATGCAGTGTTCCCGCCCCTGGCGGCGCGCACCAGGAGGGCGACGATGAAGGCGAAGCCGCACAGGGAGACGATGCCGCCGGCGTCCACGGCCCAGGTCTCCCCGCCGATCGTCATGGGGGCGAACTTGAGCCACTCGATGCCGAGCCCCTCGGGCCTGCTCGCAGTCACGACGGCGTAGCCCGCGATCAGCACGCCCATGACGCCCTCGCCGGCGATGAGGCCCGAGCCGAACAAGATGCCGTTTTCCTTGCGGACCTGCTTCGCCGCCGCGTCGCCCCGGAATCGCTCCTCGACGAAGTACCGGACGACGCCGCCGACGAAGACCGCCGCCATCGTGGTGATCGGGAGGTAGAGCCCGACGGCGAACGGCAGCGGCGGGATGCCGCACAGCATCGCGACGAGCGCGAAGGCGGCGCCCGTCAGCACGAGCTCCCACGGCAGGTCCGCGGCCAGGACGCCCTCGATCACCGTCTTCATCAGCGTCGCCTGCGGCGCAGGCAGCTCCTTGGAGGGGAATCCGTACGTTTCGGCCAGCAGGGAGATCACGAGCACCACGAAGAAGGCGCTCGCCGTCACGCCGACGATCTCGGCCGTCTGCTGCTTCCACGGAGTGGCCCCGAGGATGTAGCCGCTCTTGAGGTCCTGCGAGATGTCGCCCGCGATCGACGCCGCCGTGCAGACGACGGTGCCGACGATCAGCACCATCGCCTTGCCGGTCGCGTCGGTCCAGCCCAGCAGGTAGAACGCCCCGGCCGTGAACAGCAGCGTTACGATCGCCATCGCGCTCGTCGGGTTCGACGAGACGCCGATGAGGCCCACGATGCGCGCGCTGACGGCGACGAACACGAAGGCGAAGACGGCGATGCAGAGGGCCGCGACGAACCGCAAGGGCATGCCGCCCGCCGTGCCGAGGACGAACGGCGTGAGGCCGATGAGGAGGACCACGGCGCCGACGCCCGCCAGGATCAGCTTCATCGGGAGATCGCGGTCCGTGCGCGGCCCCGCGTCGGTCCCCCCGCGCGCGGCCGCAAGGCCGCGCAGCGATCCGCGCAGCGACGTCGCGATCATCGGCATCACGCGCACCACCGTCGCGATGCCGCCGAACGCCACCGCGCCCGCGCCGATGTAGCGGACGTAGTTTTTCCAGATGTCGTCCGCCGACATGGCGGAGATGAGGCCGCCCGTCGCGGGAGCCAGCGGCTCGCCCACGTGCTGCCCGAAGTAGGCGATCAGCGGAATGAGGCCGAGCCACGAGACGAGGCCTCCGGCGACCATGATCGCGGCGAGCCGGAAGCCGATGATGTAGCCGACCGCCAGCAGCGCCGGCGTGGCCACCAGGCCGATCTCCGTCTTCGGCAGCAGCGGCACCCGCAGGAAGACGTCCCTCGGCCACACCTTGAGGAACCCGACGATCAACTGGTAGGCCGCGCCGATCCCGAGCCCCACGAAGACCTTCCGCGCGCCGCCCGCGGCCTGGTCGGCCGCGATCAGCACCTGCGCCGCCGCCGTCCCCTCCGGATACGGCAGCACGTGGTGCTCCTTCACGATCAGGTACCGCCGCAGGGGGATCATGAAGAGCACCCCGAGCGTTCCGCCGCAGAGCGACAGCAGGGCCATCCGGCCCAGCGCCGGGTCCAGGCCCCACATGAACAGCGCGGGCAGCGTGAAGATGGCGCCGGAGGCGACCGACGACGACGCGCTGCCCGTCGTCTGCGTGATGTTGCACTCCAGGACGCTCGCCTTGCGGCCGAGCTTCCCGAGCACGCCGAGCGAGGCGACGGCGATCACGGCGAGCGGGATGGCGGTGGAGACCGTGAGGCCGACGCGCAGGCCGAGGTAGGCGTTCGCCATTCCGAAGAGGATGCCGAACACGATCCCCAGCACGGCCGCCCGGATGGTGAAATCCGGCGGCGAGGATTCCGCCGGCACGTAGGGCCGTATCTCCGGCGGCATGTCGCCGGCCTTCGGGGTCACGGGGTCCATGTCACTCCGCTCCGCAGGAAACAAGCGCCGCAGACGCCTCGGCGGCGTGCCGCCCGGCCGGATCGTCCTCGGCGAAGGCGCCGAGCGCGGCCCGCAGCAGCGGCGCCGCCTCGCCGCATCTCCCGGCCTCGGCCAGGATCCCGCCGAGGTACAGGTTCAGCATTCGTTCGCCGGGTCGCCTCCGCAGCCCGGACCGCAGCGCCGTCTCGGCCGCATCGGCTCGGCCGGCGCCGCGGGCGATGCGCGCCAGCGTCAGCACCGCCCGCACGTGCTCGGGACCGTCGGCGGACCTCTCGACGCCCGCCGCCGCCGCATCGAGAGCCTCGTCGACGGCGCCGAGGTCCCGCAGCTGAAGGGCGATGCGGCCCAGCATGGTCGCGTCCGCTCCCGGAGCGGCCGTCGCGCCGACGTAGGTGACGATGGCCTCGTGCGGCCTGCCCAGCCCGGCGTATGCGTCCGCCAGCGTCACCGCGATCCGCGGATCGCCGCCCGTGCGGCGCAGGGCGGCCTCCAGCGCCGCCGGCCGATCGTCGAGCCGGCCTTGAAGCTCCAGGACGTCGGCCTCCATGAGCGCGGCGTCAACGTCGGTCGGGTCGATCCCGGCCGCGCGCCGGCAGCTTGCCAGCGCGGCATCGAGGTCCCCCATCGTCTGCTGCTGGAACGCCAGCGCCAGGTGCGCCTGCGGCTCGTCGGGGAAGGCGTCGGCCAGGCCCCGGAGCATCTCCAGCGCCTCGGCGTGGCGGCCGAGCGTCCCGAGGACACCCCCGAGGTTGAGCCGCGACTCGAAGAGCGCGGGCTGCCTGCGGAGCGCCTCTCGGTAGTGCGACTCGGCGTCGGCGAAATCGCCGCGGGCCTGCGCGCAGACGCCGAGGTAGTGGTGCGCCTCGGCCGGCGGCGCAAGGCGCTCGCGCAGCAGCGCCTCCAGGATCGGCTCCGCCGCCGCGTGGTCCTCGCGCTCGACGAGCGCCACGGCGTCGGCCATCGATGGCGGCGGCGCCCGTGACGGCCCGGCGCGCGCCCCGCAGCCGGCCAGGAGGACGGCGCACAGCGACGCCGCGGTTGTCGCCCGGATCGTCATCATCGCCGGACCTTCCTTCTCGGATCGATTCCCGTCATCCGCACCGCCTCGCCTCCGCGTCTCTGCGTGAGCCACCTCGTCCTGAAGCTCGCGACATCGCCTTCACGAACAGCGGAAGCGGACGAAGAAGACCTCGTCGCCCGCGGTGGGGCCCTCGTCGGTCTCGTCGTCGTCGGCGGCCCCGGAGGAACCTGGCGTCTCCTTCCAGACGGCGACGATCTCGCCGACCGCGGCGCCGGGTGCGAGTCCGACCCTGCTGTCGGGACCGACGAGCGGGAAGTCTCCCGGCGTGTCGCCCGAGCCGGCGGTCATCGGGCACGATCCCGCCAGGTCGCAGGGGATGAGGCCGAGACGGGACGGGCGGCCGCGCATCCACCACGCGGCGACGATCCGATCGCCGGTGATCGCGCCTCCCAGGAAGCGCACGGTCCCGCGGGCCGCGGGCGCCGTCGAGAGAATGCCGCCGTCCGGGCCCAGCGTCGAGACGAACATGACGTCGGGCGACGGCCGCCGATCCACCCATATGACGGCCGCGCGCCCGCCGCCGACGGCGACCGCCGGCATGCGCCCCTCGATCGACGACGGCGCAACGCCTTCGGGCGCCACCGCTCGGGTCCAGAGCGGCTCGCCGCCGCGCGGTCCGAAGGCGGCGGCGATCACCGCGACATCGCCGCTCCGGTCCTCCTCCCACGTGACAACGAAGCCGTCCGGCGTTCCGGCGACGTCGGGCAGCCGCGTCCACGCGGGGCGCGGCATGCCTCGTCGGGTTCCGGGGTTTCCGTCCGGGCGCTGGACGGCCGGCCCTTCGAGCGTCCTGGGGCCGTCGACGACGGCGCCGGAGTCGTCCAGGAACGCGATCGTCGCGACGTCGCGGACGATCGTGCGCCGTCCCGCCTCCGTCGCCGGCGCACCCACCCTGACCCAGACGTAGCCGTTCGAGTCCGCCGACCTGGCCGTCAGCGTCTCTCGTCCCTGCCATGCCACGGCGTAGGCGGACCCCGATTCGGACCGGGTGACGGCGACGGTCGCGAACGGCGAGCGGGTCGGCGCCTGCGCCACGACCGAAGGAGTTCCGATCGCGTTGCCCAGGAAATCGATCGGCACGAAGACGATCCTGCCTCCCTGCCCGGCCACCTCGTGCCACGCGACCCCGCCGTGCTTCCCGGCGAAATCGACCGCGGGCCGCCTGGCATCCACACCCGGCGGCGACATCGTCTTGTCGGCCGCCTCGAGGCGGCGGCCGACGGCGTCGAGCCGTTGCAGGTGTACCTGCTGGGTCGACGCGGTCTCCGGCGCCGCCCGTCCGTCGCTCCAGACGACGAGGTACTCCCTGCCCGTCCAGGCGACGTGGGGCCGGCCGATGTTCCGCGACGGCGCCGCCGGGTCGCGGACGCCGGCGAGACCGATCGGGACGCACGGCCCGGCCGCGGTCGCACCCTGGAACTCCTTGGCCTTGAGCTGGAGATGCCGGTTGAACTCGCGCTGGTCGCCCAGCTCCTTGCGGAGCCGATCGAGCGACGCGATGCCGTCCGACCAGCGGCCGGCCAGCAGCGAGTCCTCGGCCTCGACCCGCTCGCGCGCCGTCAGGGCGCTCCGCGCGGCCCCCAGCGCCCTGCGTGCCGGCTCGTAGACGGCGGAATCCGGCGGGACAGACGACAGGAAGCGCACCACTCCGAACGCCTCGTCGAAACCGCCGGCCACGTCGATCCCCGCGGCCAGGGCGGAAAAAGCCTCAGCGGCTCCTTCCGCCGGGCAGACTCCCCTGCACGCCGCCGCGATCACCTTGGTGGCTGAGCCGACGTCGCCGGCGGCGGCCAGCGCCTTCCCCGCGCGCAGCGCCGCGTCCAGCGTGTCCGCCGGAAGGCCCGGGCGTCGGCCCGCCGCGGCGGCGAGCGCGCCTTCGAGCGCCTGCGAGACGCGGAGCCGCCGGTCGGGCGGCAACGCGGCTCCGGCGCGTTCGATCACCGAGCACAGGAGGTCGATCCCCTCCGCGGAGGACCCGGCCGCCGCGCGCTCCACCGCGGCGTCCGCCGCCTCGGCCAGGCGCCCCGCGTCCAGCATGGCGCGCACCGGGTCGCCCCGCGGCGACTCGCGGCGATCCGCCGCGCCCGCGGCTCCGGCCGAACCGGCGAGGTCGCCCTCGCCGAAGAACCTGTCGCGCTCCACCACGACGACGGCCGCGGCGATCGTCACGGCCAGTATCACGGCGACGCCGGCGGCCCGGAAGCGTCGCCGAGCGGCCGGAGCCGGCGCATCATCCTCGGCGACCGGGAACTGCGTGCGGGCCGACGTAACCGGCCGCTCGGTGCTGACGCCGATGCCGTCGTCGGATCCCCACGCCGCCGGTTCCGCGACCGGCAGGGCGGCGGAGCGGGCGGCGGTGATCTGGGATCCGATCGCGGCCAGCGGCGAGGTGGCCCGCGACTGGAGCTTCGTCTCCCCGCCGGCCAAGTCGTCGACCGCCGCGGCCCCGGACGCGGTCGGCGGCGCGTCGTCCATCGTCGCCTTGACGCGCGCCTGGGGCAGCAGCACCGGGACGTCGTCCAGCCGCTCCAACTCCGGCCACATCGCGTCCAGGTCGTCCAGGATCGCGGCGGCGGACGGGTAGCGGTTGTCGACCTCCTTTTCGAGCGCCCGCAGGCAGACGGACACGACCGACGGGAGGAGATCGGGGTTCAGCAGGTGCGGCGGCTCCGGCGGCGTGCCCACGTGGGCCTGCATCACCTGGAAATCCGAGATGCCGCGGAACGGCGGGCGGCCGGTGAGGGACTCGTAGAAGACGACGCCGAGGGAGTACAGGTCGGTCCGTTCATCCACGTCGTCGCGGCCCAGGCACTGCTCCGGCGACATGTAGTCGACGGTGCCGAGGACGCTGCCGGGCTGGGTGAGAGACGGCGTATGGAGGATCTTGGCTATCCCGAAGTCGGTGAGCTTCGCCTGTACGCGGTCGCGGTCCTCGAGCAGGAGGATGTTGGCCGGCTTGATGTCGCGGTGGATCACCTTCTCGCCGTGAGCGAAGGCGACGGCGCGCAAGAGCTGGCGGAGGATGTCGCACGCGAGGCGTTGCGGCAGCGCCCTTCCGTGTATCAGATCGCCGAGGCTTCTGCCGCCGACGACGTACTCCATGGCGATCAGCCACAGGTCGTCCATCGGGACGAAATCGTACAGCGTCACGATGTTGGGGTGCTGCAGCCGCGCCTGCGTGATCGCCTCGTTGCGGAACCGGTCGGTGATGTCGCGCGACCGCGACAGGTGGCCGTGGAGGACCTTCACCGCCACCTGGCGGCCCAGGACGGTGTCCTGCCCGAGGTAGACGGATCCCATGCCGCCTTCGCCGATGATCGGTCCGATGCGGTACTTGCCGATGGTCTTTCCGGTGAGCGACGCCACGAGGCGGGCCTTCCTCTCCTGGGGACGATGGTAGTCGCGACCTCCGGCCGGTGCAACGGGTGCATCAGGGAATCGGGGATGCGGCGCGCGCACGGTTGCTGTTGCCCGCGGGGGCGTGGCGGGACTAGCATCGGGGGCCAGGAGGGAACCGACGATGCCGCGGACGCTCAGGACGGTGTTCGACGAGGCGAACCGGCGGTTCGCCGCGAAGGACTTCGTCGGCGCGCTGAAGATCTACCGGATGATCCTCGACCTGGCCCCCCCGGGCAGCGACGTGGACGTGCGGTTGCGCGTCGCCGACACGCTCTTCGCGATGGGCGAAGAGGCGAAGGCCAGGCGGGTCTACGCCGGCGTCGTAACGCTCGCCATCCGCAGCGGCCTGCCGCTGTACGGGATCGTCGCCATCAAGATGCTCGAACGGCTCGGCGTGGACGTGCGGCCCGCCGTCGAGGCGCTGGCGGAGACCTACTGCGAGGGGTCCGATCGCGTCGGGCGGGGGGCGAGACCGGCGCCCCTGGACGTCGACGCCCAGGTCCGCGACGACGCGCCTCTCGACTACCAGATAGCCACCGAAGCGCTCGTCGATTCGTGCGTTCAGCTCTGCACCTCGCTGGAGATGCCCAAGGACGCGCCGGACAAGGTCCCGCCCATACCGCTCTTCTCGCTGCTGTCGCCCGACACCTTCATGGACGTGATCCGGCTCGTTACCCTCCGCCGTTGGGCGGCGGGCGAGGTCGTGATCCGCGAGGGCGAGATGGGGGAGTCGTTCTTCGTCGTGGGTCGCGGCGCGGTGCGCGTCGTCCAGCACGATACGCTCGGCCGCGAACGCGAACTGGCCACGCTGGGCGACGGAAGCGTCTTCGGCGAGATGGCGCTCGTCTCCGCTTCGCCCCGCGCCGCGTCCGTGGTCGTGGCGGGCGAGGCCGACCTGCTCGAGTTCAGCCGCGGCGCGCTGACCGCCGCCTCCGAGGACGTGATCGGCATCGCCACCGCGCTCGACCGCTTCACCCGCGATCGCCTCGTGCAGAACATCCTGGCCATCAACCCGCTGTTCCGCCCGTTCGACAAGAGGCAACGCCTCGAACTGCTCAAGCGGTTCTCCGCTCACGAGGTCACGCCGGGCACCGTCATCGTCCGGGAGGGACAGGAAGGCAAAGGGCTGTACCTGATCCTCACCGGCGAAGTGGACGTCACGAAGATCGACGGGACCGACAAGGTCCTGCTCGCCACGCTCAAGGCGGGCGACTGCTTCGGCGAGATCTCCCTGATCAAGAGATCGCCCACCACCGCAACCGTCACCGCCGCGCGCCACACGACGGTCCTCTTCCTGCCGCGTGACGCCTTCCGGCGGCTCGTCGAGGCGCTCCCCGAACTAGCCGCGTACTTCCGGGAGCTGACCGAAGAGCGGCTCATGGACACCCGCCTCGTGCTCGAACAGGACGCGCGCGGCGAGGATGCACCCGCGGCCGACAGCCGCCACCTGATTTGAGGCCGGCAGCGGCAATCCCGACCGTCGGGCGCCGTGACTTCAGGTGCACACAGGCACTCGAACCGCGACACTTTTGTCAGCGAACGGCACTGGTGCTGCGCCCCTGCGGTGACCCTCGTCCGGAGATGAGATGTGCTCGTATCACCAGTTATTACCGCATCTTGTGGCCGCCACTGCGACGCCGGTCGCACGACTGGACGGTGGCTGGCACGCGACGTGCTTTCATAGCCCCATCGGAGGTTGACGGTTCGTTTCGTGCCCCTGTCTCTCAACCTCCTCCTTCCCTCCGGCCGGGCCCAACCGGCCGGTCCCCCTCGGAGGCCCCCAACATCCCGATGCCCGTCGGGAGGGGGCCTGCGTCCACGCCCACGTGCAGCGCGAGCGATCGTTCAGGTGTGAAACGCATCGTTGCGTTATGGAAACCAGATTCCGTGGATGACGGAAGCTGTGCGTCGCTCAGGAGCGAAGTCCATCCGGATTCTGTCCGGGGAACCTGGATAGTAAACACAGCCATTTCAGCATGATGTACGACATTTGCCTTGCCGGCACCCCGATGCATCGGGCAAAGCTGTCGATCCATGGCACGTCCTCCGCATATGAATACTGCCAGGTTATACGATGTAGGGCCCGCGCCCTCGTGGTCTCCCCCCCAGCTTGCAGCGCGGGCCCTACACTCCTCCTGCCGCCCACATGACCGCTCGGTCGAGGGCGCAAGCTCCTGCCGTTCCTTCCCTTCCTGGCCTCCCTAACCAGGAGGTCGCTGCCCGGCGCAAACGGGCGCCGGGCAGGTCTATGGTAAGCTGCGGATCATGGAAACGTGGGGCGTCTTCGGCGGTGCGTTCGACCCTCCGCACCTGGGCCACCTCATGGCGGCGGCATCGGCGATCGCCCGGGGTCCGTTGGACCGGCTCTTGATCGTGCCGACGTACGAGCATCCTCTCGGCAAGACGATGGCGCCGTGGCGGGATCGGGTGGCGATGGCGAGGATCGCGTTCGAGCCGCTCGACCGGGCCGAGGTGAGCGAGATCGAGTCCCGGCTTGCGGCGCCGAGCCGCACGTTGGCGACGCTGCGGGCGCTGCGCGCCGAGCATCCGTCGGTGTCCTGGCGCTTGGTCGTCGGTGCGGACGTCCTGGCGCAGCGCGATCAGTGGCACCGGTTCGACGAAGTCGCGGCCGAGGCGCACGTGCTGCCGATCGGTCGTGCGGGCCACCCGGGCGGCGCGACGCCCGACGTCCCCGACGTCAACTCCACCTGGCTCCGTCGGGCGCTGGCCGCGGGCGATGACCTGCGCGGGTGGCTGGACCCGAAGGTCGAGGCGTACATCCGCGCCGCAGGGCTGTACGGAACGCGCTCCTGACGGCGATGCCGTTCGACGCGGGCGGACCCTACCCCGCGCGCCGTTCGATCCACGCTTCGCCGGGCGGGGCGCCGGGGAGCGGCGGCGGCCTGTGGCGGATCGGCGCGATGAGCGAGGCGGCGCGTTCGCGCTCGGCCCGGGCTCCGGCCACCCGATCGCCGAAGTGCGTCCGGAGGTACCGGGCGAACCGCATCTGGTTCGGCATGATGTCGGCCGCGACCATCACGTCGACCAGCGCGTCGTGCATCTCGTCGGCGGTCCGATAGCGCCTGCCGGGATCGCGGGCCGTGGCGCGCGCGACCATCTCGGCCGCGAGGTCGTGCCGGGGCAGTCCTCGGTCCGGGAGCGGCGGGACGTCGCCCTCCATCGCCAGGCGGAGGGTCTCGATCTCGTCCGCGCCGCGGTAGAGGCGCCGCCCGGCCAGGAGTTCCCACGCGAGGATCCCGAACGCGAAGATGTCGCTGCGCGCGTCCGCCTCCTCGCCCCTCGCCTGTTCGGGCGACATGTAGGCGGCCTTCCCTTCGAGCAGCCCCGCGCATGCGCTCGCGGCGCCGGCCGTCCGGCAATCGCCGCCCGGCCCGGTAGCCCTTGCTATCCCGAAGTCGCACAGCTTCACCTCGCCTTCGAGCGACAGCAGCAGGTTCGTCGGGGAGAGGTCGCGGTGGACGATGCCGAGCGGTCTGCCCTGGGCGTCGCAGGCGCGGTGGGCGTGCGCCAGTCCGCGGCCGGCCTCGTGCAGCACGAAGAACGCGAACTCGGGCGGGAAGCGGATCCTCTCGCGCGTACACGCCCGCAGCATGGCGTGCAGGTCGAGCCCCTCGACGTATTCCATCGCGATGTACAGGCGGCCGTCGATCCTGCCCAGGTCGAACACCTGCGCGATGTCGGCGTGGCGCAGCGACGCGCAGATGTTCGCCTCGGCGACGAACATCGCGGCGAACCGTTCGTCGGCGCACAGGTGTCGGTGGATGCGCTTGATCGCCAGGCGCTTCGGGTGGCCGATCGCCGTGTACGTCGCCGCGAGGAAGATCTCGGCCATGCCGCCGCGCCCGATGCGGTCGTACAGCGTGAACGGGCCGAATCGCTGCGGGAGCGGCTCGGGCCGCTGGTCGCTTGCGCCGGGGGGCTGTTCGGCGCTACGCGCCTCACCGCCCCCCGGACCCCCGCGGACCCTCGCGGCAGAGCCGCTCGGGTCCTTGGCGTCCAGGATCGTCCGGATCTCAGGAAGCACCGGCGGCCTCCGGCATCGATTCGCGTGCGTGGGCGACATTCTCCACCCCGACCCCCGACCCCTCCGGCATCGATTCGGGTCGCTCGGCGACATCTTCCACCACCACGCCTCCCTGTTCGGGTCGCAGTCGGAGCCTGCACCCTCGCGACAGATCCGGTCGCAGAAGGGTGCGGGCCAACGGGGCCTCCACGAGACGCTGGATCGTCCGTCGCATCGGGCGCGCGCCGAGCGCCGGTTCGTGGCCGCCGGCCTGCAGCAGCGCATCGATGAGGGTCTCGTCGTACTCCACGGTCACGTCCTTCCCCGCCGTTGCGCTTCGGATTGAGGCGTCGAGCAGCATGCGGGCGATGCGCGCGATCTCGTCCCTGCCGAGCGGCATGAACACGAGCGCCTCGTCGATCCGGTTCCAGAGTTCCGGGGGGAGGGCGCGCCTCGCGGTCCGCAGCACCTCGTCGGCCACCGATTCGGGGGCATCCCTCCCGAAGCCGACCGGTCGCTTGGCGCCGAACAGATCGGACCCGAGGTTGCTGGTCATGACGACGACGGCATTGGAGAAGTCGATCTTCCGGCCCTGGCCGTCGGTCAGTCGGCCTTCCTCCAGCACTTGCAGGAACAGCCGGTGCACGTCGGGGTGCGCCTTCTCGAACTCGTCGAGCAGCACGACCTGGTACGGCCGGCGGCGGAGCGTCTCGCCCAGCGGGCTGCCGGCCTCGAAGCCGACGTAGCCGGGAGGCGCGCCGACGAGCCTCGCCACGGCGTGCGGTTCCGAGTACTCCGACATGTCCAGGCGCAGCAGGTTCTCGCGTCCTGGGAAGAGGCACTCGGCGACCGCCCTGGCCGTCTCGGTCTTCCCGACGCCGGTCGGGCCGAGGAACAGCAGCGAGCCGATCGGGCGGCGCGTCCGGAAGCCCGCGGCGTTCCGGCGCAGTACGTCGGCGAGCTTGGCGATCACTTCCCGGTGCCCCACGATGCGGGCCGACAGATCCCGCTCGATGGCCAGCAGCCGCTCGCCGTCCGTCGCCGCCAGACGCTCGGGCGGCACGTCGACCAGGTCCGACGCCACGGCGGCCACGTCGGCGCCGCCGGCCTTCGCGCGGCCGTCGCGCCGGGCCCTCGCTGCCGCCAGATCGAGCAGGTGCACCGCGCGGTCGGGGAGTGCGCGGCCAGTGAGGTACCGCCGCGCGATTCGCGCCGCCGCCTCCACCGCGTCGTCGCCTATCGCCACGCCGTGGTGCTCGGCGTAGCGCGGCGCCACGGCGCCCAGCATCAGTCCGGCGGCCTCCTCGTCCGGCTCGGGGACTTCCACCGTCGTGAAGCACCTCGCCGTCGCCGGATGCAGCCGAGCCGCGCGATCCCACGCCTCCGGCGTCGCCTCGCCGACCACCGCCAGCGACCGGGAATCGAGCGCGTCGCGCACCGCCGCCTCGACCGCCGGACCGGCCTCCGACGCCGCCTTGACGAAATGCGCCGCGTCACGGACCACCAGCGCCGTTCGCACGCCCAGCCCGCGCACCTCGGCCACCGCCTGTGCAACCCGCTCGGCCGGCGAGCCCTTCCCGTCCTGGCCGGCCCACAACGAATCGACCGCGATCTCGAACAGCCGGAGATTGGCTGCACCGGCCGCGGCAAGCCTGTGGGCCAGCGCCTGTGCCGCGGCCGTCTTGCCGACGCCCGGCGGGCCGATGAGGCAGACGGAGGCGGCGCGGCGCTTCTGGAGGACATCGAGGATCCTGTCGACCACGTCGTCGCGGCCGACGGCCGGATCGATCGCCCCTTCCGCCGCGGCGCGCACCAGATCGCGCCCGTTGGCGGCAAGCCACGGCGCTCTTCGAGGGTCCGGCGGCGCGTCGGGAGCGCGGGCGGGCCGGCGCGGCGTCGAAGGAAGCGGAAGGCGCAGGGGAGCCGGAGCGGCCGTCGCCGGCTCCGGGGCCGTGCGCGCGG
>CAMTWF010000365.1:0-11435 GCA_947085355.1 uncultured delta proteobacterium | reverse complement strand
GCCGTGTGGTGCTGCGTCTTCGCGTGCCGGCAGGCGAAGGCGCCCGAGGCCGGCGTGGCGGAGGCCGGCGCGCCCGCGGTGGAGGTGACTGCCGGGCCTTCGCCGGAGGCGCCGGCGGCCGACCGGGGTCCTGGGCCGGACCCGCGGGAGGAGCTGACGCAACGCACCTACGACGTCGTCCTGGACGGCACGACGATCTACCGGGCGACGACCGCAGGGATCGCGATCGAGGAGGGGATCGATCCGTCCAACCCGGTGCGCCTGGGCGTGCTGCACCTTGCGGGGTCGGTGAACGACCTGGAATGGCTCGGCCGGATCAAGGTCGACCCGCCGCCGGCGACCTACATAGCCGCGGCGCTCGGCCCCGCCGGCGTGGCGGTGGCCGACGTGACCGACCCGACGGGCCCCGTCGAGGCCGCGCGCGTCGACACCGACGGCGCCGCGATGGGCCTCGCATGGTCGGCGCCCTTCCTCTACGTCGCCGACGGCGCGGCCGGCGTCGTCGCGATCGATCTCTCCAACCCGGCGGCCCCGCGCCGCATCGCGGCGTGGGAGGGCGACCCGCTTGTCACCGGCCTCCCGCTGAACTCTACTGGAGCATTGCCGCCACCGCCGTACGTGCGTTCGGTGACGCTGGAGGCTTCCGGGATCCCGATCGTGTACGCCGCAGCCGGCCCGGTCGGAGTCGTGGCGCTCGACGTCGCCGACTTCCGCTTCCACCGCCGGGGCAACGGCGCGATGCGCGCCGTCTGGGCCGTGAACACGCCCGGCGACGCCCGCGCGTCGACGTCCGCCGGGGACATCCTGCTGGTCGCCGACGGGCCGGCCGGCCTCCAGGTGATCGGCCCGCGCACCGCGGGCGGCATCGGACCGTCGATCGCGGGAACCTACGCGACGCTCGACATGTGCCGCGGCGTCGCGGCGTCCGGGACGACGGCCTACCTCGCGGTCGGCGACCGCGGCCTGGAGATCGTGGACGTCTCGGATCCGGCCTCGCCCAGGCGCCTCGGCGGGTTCGTCCCGAAGCGCCCGGTGAACCGCGTCACCGTCGGGTCGGGCGGCCTGCTGCACCTGGCGAACGACGGCGCCGGGCTGACGATCGTCGACGCCTCCGACCCGGCGGCCGTCAGGCACGTGTTCACGACGCCCGAAAGCCGGTGAATCGGTCCGCGCGCCGAGCCGGCCGCGGCCCGTCAGTCCAGCCGGACGCCCATGGAGATCGTGGCGCCCCCGCCGGCCATCCACGACGCCTCGGGCCAGAGCAGCGCGGCGTCCCCGTGGACGAGCATGTCGAAGTAGAACCAGTCGACGTACATCGTGAAGCCGGCCCCCGCGGTCACGCCGAAACCGCTGCGCGTCACGTAGGCGGCGCGCGCGGGCGGCTCGACGCCGGCCGGGACGCCGAGCGCCCAGATGTGGTGGTAGGACGCGCCGAACGTGCACTGGAAGACGATGAACGAGTCCCAGTCGTCCGAATCGCCGTGGATCCGGATCCTCGGGCCGACCGAGGCCATTCCCGCCGCGTCCAGGTCGCCCCAGTAGGACTTCCCGAGCGCGGCGGCGAGGCCGAAGTCGACGTCGTCGTCCGCCGCGAGGAACTGGAGGCCCAGCGAGAACATCGGCTGTGCGCTGTCCCAGGGGGAGAGATACAGGAAAGACGCGTCCGTCGACTCGACGAGGATCACCTCGTCGGCGCGCGCCCGATCGGGCTGTGCGGCGAGCGCCGCGCCGGCGGCCGCAACGGCGGCGAGCGAGCGAGCCGCCCTCACGGCGCCTCCACGGGCCCGCACTCGGGCCCGAGACGCGAGCGGTCGAACCAGACGTCGGTGCCGAACGTGCGGTCGCCGGATGATGCCATGACGCTCACGGTGACCCCGTCGCACCACGCGCCCCCGGCGCCCACCAGGAGACTCCAGCGGTCCGGCCCGCCCCCTGGTACGACCACCGCCGTCACGCCCTCGGGGGCCTCCGCCCACACGACGACGGCGTCGGCGAAGCCGGACTCGCGGATCACCTCCACCACCGCCCGGCCGGGCGTGTCGGTGTACGACACGTCGAGCCGGAACGGATCGCGCGGCCGCGGCGCCACGTCCGGATCCAGGTCGAAGGCCAGCGCCAGGGAGAACCGCAGGCCCCCGATCGGGCGGTCGATGTCCGAGAAGAGCAGCGATGCGTACCCCACCGCGGGCCGGATCGCGACGATGGCGCCCAGAGAGACGGACAGACCGATCTCGGCGTGGATCCCGAGACTCCAGTCCCAGACATCCCCCTCGGCCGCGCCGACAAGAGCGATCGTCGGGTCCACGCCGATCGCCATGTACGGCAGGAAGCGTCCCAGGTCGGCCACGCCCATCCCGATGCTCAGCGACAATCCGGCCAGATCTATTGTCCGCTCGTCGTCCGCCCATCCGCCGACGGCGCGATGGTACGTAGCCGCCGGGCGCAGGACCAGCACCGCGTCGTCCGTGCGGTCCTGGTAGAAGAGGCCCGCCGATCCGCCGAGCGCCAGGCCCTCGCCCTCGACCGGAATCCCCGGACCGAGCCCGGTCGCGGCGAGATCGATCATCGGGCGGTCGCGCGTCCGGTAGCCCGCCGCGAGCCCCGGCCGGCACGCGAGACCGGCCACGGCCAGAAGAAGGGCGACGCGCTGCGGGAACATGGCGGCCGCAGAATACGCGCGACGCCCCGGATCGATCCAGTCCGTCGCCGTGGTAGGCTCGGCCCCATGCCCGACGGATCGCCGCGCCGGCGATGGAAGACGCTGGACTACGCTCTCGCCGCCGGCCTCGTGCTCAGCCTCGGGTGGCTGGGCTTCGAGATGTACGGCGCGGTGGCCTCGAAGGACGCCGCACCGCCTCCGCCGCCGCCGGATCACGGGGACCTGTGCGAGCGCCTGAACGGCCGCGGCCGGGTGCTCGCGCTGGGTCGCGACATGCTGCCGAAGTGCGACGTCGAGGGCCTGAGCCTCCTCGTCCCGGTCGACGTGACGCCGGACGGCGGCATCGAGCGCCTCCTGTCGGGCCGCGACGACGGCGCGGTCGCCGACCTGCTGGCGGCTCGGGACGTGCGCCACGTCGTCGTCGCCTCCGCGCTGGCCAATCCGTCGCTGCTCCCGAGGGTCACCGTGCGCAACCGGCTCGCCCTGTACAAGCCGTCGGATCGCTTCCGCGCCGTCTACCTGTCCGAGGCCGGCGGCCTGTACGAAGTGGCGCCGGGCGGCCTGGAGGTTCCGGAGGCCGAGGGCGCCGGACTGGTCCGTGTCGCCCGGGCGGTGCTGGCCGGGAGCGGGCGCGCCGCCGCGGATCCGCCGGGCCCGGCGCGGCGCGGCGAGTACGAGGTAGCCGTGCAGCTGCAGGGCCTGAAGCCGGTCGAGCGGATCGAGAAGCCGCAGCCGGACGAGCGGAACCGCAAGGAACACGTCCGGCGCCTGCGGCGCGGCCTGTTCGCGTCGGCGCGCGGAGGGACGCTCGTCGAGGCGACGCGCGCCGCGGCGGAGAAGCTCGCGGACCTCTACGCCCGCCGGGGGCTCGACCGGATCGACGGGCCGATCGAGCGGGCGATCGAGCGCCTCACGGTCGAGGTCGAGGTGATGCACGACTGGAACGAGGTGCGCACGCTCGTCGCGCCGGGCACGCCCGAGCTGCGCTACCGCGGCTTCCTGTGGCGGACGTTCGAACTCGGCCTGCACGGCGTCGCCGTCAACCGCGGGACGGATCGCTACCGGTACCGCCTGCCGTCCGACGCGATCTACGCGGGCCGCAAGTCCCCCGAGGACGTGCTGGAGAGGGTCTGTCGCGACCTGTTCGAGACCGACGAGCGCGCGCTGGCCGAAGTGCCGCGGCCGCCCGGCGCCGCCGAGTTCCCGGCCGCGGAGGCGGCGAAGGCGGCGTACCGCACGCTCCCGGGGATCCGCGTCGAGCGGTTCCGCTCGCACCATTTCCGGGAGATGACGCCCGGGGGCGAGGTCCGCGGGCTGTCGCGCGGGATCCCGCCGCTGCCGTTGACGCCGGAGGCGGTCGGGCGGGCGAGTCTGCGCGGCAAGGTCTACTGGGCCACGCGGTGGCTCGTCGAGAACCTCCAGCCCGACGGGCGCTTCAGGTACCTGTACCGGCCGGAGCTGGACTACTACCTGTCGGACATGCAGATCGTCGAGCAGTACAACGAGGTGCGGCACGGGTTGGCGACGTATTCGCTGTTCATGTCGCACCAGGAGGTTCCGGCCCCGGACCTGTGGGACGCGGCGGAGCGGTCCCTGCAGTGGATCCTGCGCTCGGTCGTGTTCGGCCCGGCGTGGCGGGAGAGGCTGCCCAAGCCGGCCGATCCGGAGGCGCCGTTCGGCCCGCCGGCGCCCGGCGGGCGGACGGCCCCGGCCGGCGAGTGGCGCTGTCCGCACGGCGACGTGCGGCCGGTCCCGCCGGACATCGCCTACGTGCGTCACCTGGACAACGCGAAGATGGGCTCGGTGGCCGCCGCGACGCTGGCGATCTCGGAGCTGATCCGCCAGACGCCCGAGGCCGAGCGGCCGGCGCGTCTGGATGAGTTCCGCCCGTTCCTGCAGGGCTTCGCGTCGTTCATGCTCCTCATGCAGCACGCATCCGGCGCGCGCGCCGGATCGTTCGACCACTACTTCGTCGCGCCCGACCACGGGCACTACCAGCGGTCCACGACGATCTACCCCGGCGAGATCCTTTTCGCGCTGGCGCGGATCCACGGGCTCACCGGCGATCCGCGCATCCCGCCCGCCTACGCCGCGGCGCATCGCTACGAAAAGGCGTGGTTCGACCGCGAGTCGGCGATCCGGGAGTCGGACGGCACGTACGCCAACGCGCGCCGGGTCGATCTCGTCCAGTTCGTGCCGTGGATCTCGATGGCCCACAACGACATGTACCTGGCGGTCAGGGACGAGGATCCGGCGATGGCCGCCGAGTACGCCGACTTCGGCATCGCCGTTTCCGACTGGGTCGTCCGGGAGTACCTGTTCGACGAGGATCGGACGTTCTTCCCGGAGTACCTCGGCGGCTACTTCAAGTGGGAGTTCGAGCTGCCGGCCATGCACTCGATGGTGTACGCCGAAGGGACGGCGGCGGCGTTCAGGCTGGCCGACCTGACGGGCGATCCGCGGCGCGAGACGATGCGCCGCGCCACGGTGCTCGGGTGCCGCTTCGCCGCCCAGCAGATCGTCGTGCCGGGCCTCAACGACCAGTTCATGCCGAACCCCGCCCGGGCGCGCGGCGGCGTCCGGTTCGGCATCAACCGGAGCGAGATGCGGACCGACTACAGCTACCACACGCTCTCGGCCCTCAACCAGGCGCTCCGCTTCTTCGACGACGACGACCTGCTGCCGTGACCGCGGCCCCCCGGGATTTCGCGACCACCCATGTTCGTGAGCGTGGGCGCCCCCGTTGACCGGCCGCGCCGGACGGGCGTACACGGGGCGTAATGAACGTACTCGTGCCATTGGCGGTCGGGGGCGCGGCGCTGCTCCTGGGCAGTCGTTTCTACGGGCGTTTTCTCGCCCGGCGGCTGGGGCTCGATCCGGCGCGCCCGACGCCGGCGGTCGAGCGACCGGACGGGCGGGATTTCGTGCCGACGCGGGCGCACGTCGTCTTCGCCCACCACTTCGCGACGATCGCGGGCGCCGGTCCGATCCTCGGGCCGACGATGGCCGTGCTCTACGGCTTCGCCCCGGCCTGGTTCTGGATCGTGCTCGGGGCGATCTTCTTCGGCGCGGCGCACGACCTGGCGGCGCTGTTCGTTTCCGTCCGCTCCGGGGGCCGGTCGATGGCCGAGATCGCCCGCGCGACGCTGGGCGGGCCGGGCTTCGCGCTGTTCATTCTTTTCTCGCTGGTGATGATCGTCCTCGTCACATCGGCCTTCCTCTCGGCCACCGCCATCTCGCTGACGTCGGCCTGGCCGCCGGCGAAGCTCGGTCTCCCGGACGACCAGACGCTGCTGGGGACCGTGGTTGCACCCGACGGCACGCGGCTCGGGGTGATCGGCGGCATCGCCTCCACGTCGGTGGTGCTGATCACGGCCTTCTCTCCGGTGCTTGGGTGGCTGATCCGCCGCGGCCTGCCGACCGTCGCCGCCTACGGGCTGGCGGCGGCGCTCTGTGCGGGATCGATCGCCGTCGGGTTCCACGTTCCTATCCGCCTCGAGCCGCAGACGTGGATGGTCGTGCTCTCCGCGTACGTGCTGCTGGCCGCGGGCCTCCCGGTGTGGCTGATCCTGCAGCCGCGGGACTTCGCCAACGTGCAGATCCTCTACGTAGGGATCGCCATGCTCCTGGGGGCCCTGGTGGTGGGAGGGATCGGCGGGTTGGAGGTGGCCGCGCCGGCGACGAACCTGGCCGAGGGGACGGCGCGGCTGGGCCTCGTGTGGCCGATGCTGTTCATCACGGTCGCCTGCGGGGCGATCTCCGGCTTCCACTGCCTGGTGGCCTCGGGGACCTCGGCCAAGCAGATCGCCTCCGAAGGTCACGTCAAGCGCATCGGCTACGATGCGATGCTGCTGGAATCGTTGCTCGCGCTGTGCGTGCTCGTCGCCGTCGCCGCGACGCTCGACTTCGGCGACTACCGCTCGCTGGTCTTCCCCGCCGATCCGGCGGCGAAGTCGAACCCGATCCTCGCCTTCTCCCTCGCCGTCGGCCGGCTGCTCGACGGCGCTTTCGGGCTGCCGGCGGCCTACGGGACGGTGTTCGGCATCCTGCTCGTCGAGGGGTTCGTGATCACGACGCTCGACTCGGCCGTGCGCCTCAACCGCTACCTCTTCGAGGAGCTGTGGGAGATCGTGCTCGGGCGCGAGCGGGTGCCGCGGCTGATGCGTCATCCGTGGTTCAACGCGGGGCTTTCCGTCGGTCTGATGCTCTTCCTCGGCTGGACCAACGCCTTCGCCGCGATCTGGCCGGTGTTCGGCAGCGCCAACCAGCTTCTGGCGGCGCTGTCGCTCATCGCGGTCTCGGCCTGGCTGCTCCGGCGCGGCGGGGCGGGCGTGCCGCTGTACACGATCGTGCCGGCCGGGGTGATGCTGGTCACGACCGTCGCCTCGCTGGTCGTGCTCCTGCCGCGCTACGCGGGAAAGGCCCAGTGGTCGCTCTTCGTCGCCGCCGTCGCGCTGCTCGTCCTGGCCGCCGGCGTAGTCCTCGTCGCCGTCTCGGCCCACCGGGGGGGATCGCGGCAGAGGGCCTCAGGCCCAGCGATCGGCGGGTCGGACGCCGACAGGTACGACGTTCGTTGATCGCGCTCGGTGTCCCTCGTATGCTGGTCGCAGGGAATGGAGGAGACAATGCAGGTTCCCGGCATTCAGTTCGTGACCGACGAGAAGGGACGACGCCTCGGCGTCCTGCCGGACCTCAGGAAGCACGCCGAAATATGGGAAGACATCTACGACGCGCTCATCGCGCTGAAGCGCAAGAGCGAGCCCCGTGAGTCGCTGGCGTCGGTCCGTCGCAGGCTGCACAAGCCGGCGAAACTCGGTGAGTAGCTGCGAGATCGTCTTCGCTCGAACAGCCCGCCGCGAAATCGAGCGTCTGGAAGCACGCATGGTCGAACGCGTGATCCGCAAGATCGAGGCTCTCGCTGCGGACCCCGGGGCTACTCGGCCGGCGATCCCCGGCGGGAGGTGATCCGAGCGGCTCCTCGCCGGCGGGAGTCGCGGCGGCGGGTCAGGAGGAGCCCGAGGGCCAGGAAGGCCGCCCAGGCGATGCCGCTCCGTCGATCGGCAGTGCGGCAGCCGCAGCCGCCTCCCACTCCGACCGCAGTAGGCCCGTCGGCAGCGTCCGGGTCCTCCGCTTCGCCGCCGGTATCCACAGTCGCTTCGGCGTCCTCCCGGTCGGCCTCGGGAGCGTCTCCGTCGGCCGCCACGTCGTCCGCGTCGGCGTCCGGCTCCGCATCGGGGTCGGCGTCGGCGTCCGGATCCGCATCGGCGCCGGCATCCAGGTCGACGTCGGGGTCCGCATCCTCGTCCGCATCCGGCTCGGCGTCCGCATCCGGCTCGGCGTCAGGCTCGGCGTCGGGCTCGGCGTCCGCATCGGCATCGGCGTCCGCATCGGCGTCCGCGCCGACCGGCGGGCAGTCGCCGGGCAGGAGCGGGTCGGTCTCGCCGGGATCGACGACGCCGTTGCGGTTCGCGTCCTCGTCGCCGTCGGGGCACCCGTCGTTGTCGCTGTCGGTGTCCAGAGCGTTGATCAGGCCGTCGCCGTCGGTGTCGGTGTTCCACCGCGGCTCCCGGCCGTCGGGGATTCCGTCGCCGTCGGTGTCGGGGTCGAGCGGGTCGGTGCCCCAGAGCCGCTCGACGCGGGTCGAGAGGCCGTCGGCGTCGGGGTCGGCGTCGAGGTCGTCGAACGGGTCGAGCGGGTCGGTGCCGTCGGCGATCTCCCGGCCGTCGCGGGTGCCGCCGCCGTCGGTGTCGCCCCGGTTGGGGTCGGTCTCGAACGGGTCCACGCGCCCGTTGAGGTTGAGGTCTTCGGCGGAGTCGTCGAGGCCGTCGCCGTCGGTGTCGGGGTCGAGCGGGTCGGTGATGGTGGACGGGTCGGCGTCGCCGCAGAGGCCGAGTTCCAGCCCGTCGGCCAGGGCGTCGTTGTCGCTGTCCGGATCCAGTGCGTTGATCAGCCCGTCGCCGTCGGTGTCGCGGTTCCACTCGGGCTCCAGGCCGTCGGGCACGCAGTCGCCGTCGCTGTCGGCGTTGTAGGGGTTCGTCCCCGCGGCGCGCTCCTCCCGGTCGCCGAGGCCGTCGCCGTCGGAGTCGGTGTCGCGGTAGTTGGGGATGCCGTCGCCGTCGGGATCGCCGAGGCCCTCCTCGCCGTCCGGGATGCCGTCGTTGTCGCTGTCGGTATCGAGCGCGTCGATTATCCCGTCGCCGTCGCTGTCGCGCGGCGCGGCCGGGTTGCCGACTTCCTGGCCGTCGGAGATCCCGTCGCCGTCGGTGTCCGGGTTGTTGGGATTCGTCCCGATGCGGGTCTCGTCGGCGTCCGGGATGGTGTCGCCGTCGGTGTCGATCCCGGTCCCGTACCGGACGGCCACCGGGAGGTCCGCGTCGAAGTCGCGCGGGACGACGTTGAACGTGACGCGGGAGTGGAACAGGTACGTTGCCGGCGTCGGCGGCGCGACCAGCGTCAGGCCGAAGGCGAACGAGGCGCCGGCGTTCCAGCGGACCGTCGTGCCAGGATGGCTGAACGTCAACCGCCTGTGCAGCCGGTCCCAGATGTAGGTCCACCCCGCCGGCGGAAGGATCGCCGTCGGCTCGCCCCACCCGGCCGGGACGTCGACCTCGACGACGTCTCCGCCCTGATGGTCGGTCTGGGCGCCGTCGTTGCGGATCGTCAGCGTGAACGCGGTCGTCGCCGACGGCGCGGTCTGGTCGGGAACGAGCGTGAACCGCAGGTTGGGCCCGCCGGTCACGACGGCGACCCGGAGATCGGCGCTGGTATGGCTCACATCGGGTCCGCCGCCCGCGGGCGTGCCGACGGCCCTGGCGCCGTCGTTCAACAGGAACGTGCCGGCGGCGGAGGGCGACGCCGTCACCGGCATCTCGATCGTCGCGGACTCGCCGGGCAGGAGCCACCCGACACGCCAGGTGAGCGTCGCCGGCGTGGTGATGTTCCAGTCGGCCGTACCGCGGCCGCTGGTATCGAGCGGTCCCACGTAGGCGACACCCGCCGGCAGGGTGTCGGTCACAAGGACGTCCCGCAGCGCGTCGTCGCCGTTGTTCGTTACCGTGATCGACAGGACGACCGCGTTGCCGCCGACCAGCAGCACGTCCCTGTCGGCGCGCTTCGCCGCCTCGACGCGGGGCGCGGCGCGCACCGACCGGCACGAGCCGCCGGTGAACGAGATCCCGGTGGTCCATGCGTCGCCGTACGTGATCGTGCTGTCGATGATCCTCGACCATCCGTCGATCGGGATCAGCACGTCCACCTCGTAGCGCGCCACCGGCGTCGTCACGAAGCGCATCGGGTCCACGTTGCCCAGGGTGAAGGTCAGCGTGCGGGTCCCCGCGTCCCACGAATGCGTCCCGCCGGGGACGTTCACGGTCACCGAGCCGGGCACGAACGTCGCGATCGGCCGGAGCACGTCCACGATGCGGGTGCCGAGCGCCAGGGAGCCGCCGCGGATCGTCACCCGTACTTCCTTGCGCTCGGTCACCCCCGCCCGGAACCGGCCGGGGAAGAACTCGTGCGCGAACTGCGGCGACACCACCTCGTAGAGGATCGCGTTGAGGATGATCCGGCGGTCCACCACCGAGCCGCGCTGGTGGCCGCCGGCGAAGAAGAACTTGCCGCCGTCGACCTGCCCGAGCATGTAGCCCATGTCGAGCGACCCGGCGTCGTAGAAGATGTTCTGCGACGTCGTCCGGAACCGGTTGAGCGTGTCGTCCCAGAGCTGGAACGCGCCGCCGCGGATCGGCACCGGCCCCATCGTCTGGGCGAACGGATGGTCCGCGAAGTCACGCACCACCGTGTACGACGCCGCCGTGGCGACACCCTCGGTGGCCACGTTGGGCGGCAACGTCAACCAGAACAGCGTGTCGTCCACCGTCGCCGACAGGCACTCGAAGATGCACGTGGTGCCGGCCCGCAGGAACCGGTCGAACTGCTGCATCGCGGCCAGTTCGTTGGCGTCCGGCGCGGTCCACTCGTAGTGGTCCTGGATGAACACGTCGTACCGCGGCTGGAGCCCGCACGGGTCCGCCGGGTCGCCCTCGAACAGGCCGCCGCCGGCCACCGTCGATGGCGCCGTGGTCGTGCCGGGCGCCCGCACCTCGATCGCGGGGAGCTTGGCCAACAGGATCTCGTCGTCGGCTATCCTGGCGTTGTTCGAGTAGGAGATCCGCGGCATGAAGGTGAGGAAGCCGGCGTTGAGTCGCGGGCCCGAGGGGGACGACCGGATCTCGTGGATCAGCGGGTCGTAGCCCTTGAGCGTCCGCAGGGCCGAGATGTGGTCCCACGCCTCGTTGTAGGTCGTCGTCGCCGGGACCGGATCGCGGATGACGAACGGCCCGGCGCGGTACGAGCGCGCGCGCACGAGGCCGTCGGGTCCGGATGTCGCGGGGTTCGGCGCGTCGTCGGTGTCGGCCGTGAAGTCGAACGCCTCGTACAGCTTGTCCTGCGCGATCCACCAGTCGACGCGCACGCCGCGCGCTCCCAGGTGCAGCGCCATGCCGTAGGCGTCCATGATCCGCGCCTCGGTGGCCCGATCGTGGTCCACCACGAGGACCAGGTCGCCGGCCTCGTAGATGATGATCTCCTGTGCTCGGGCCGGCCCCGTCGCCGCGAGCGCCGTGGCCGCCGCCAGTACTGCGTTGACTCTCATCGCCGCCTCCCGATCTCCCCCCAGCGTCTTCGGCGCAATGATAGCGCGCGGGAGCGGGTGGTCGCCAGCGCGGCCAGGATCGCGACGAGCGCCGCGGCGGCCATGCCGGCCGGCGGCGCCGCCGCG
>CAMTWF010000364.1:0-23163 GCA_947085355.1 uncultured delta proteobacterium | reverse complement strand
TCTGCCGCCGGCCGCGCGCGGCGAGCGCACCGGCCGCGAGACCGATGGCGGCGAAGGCGACGAGGCCCTCCCGCGCGCCACCGGCCGTCCGGCACCCGCACCCGGGTCCGCCCGCGGCCGGGGTGTCGGTGTCGGTCGCCTCCGGCGTGTCCATGTCCGCATCCGCGTCGGCCGCCGGCGCCACGTCCGCGTCGGCCGCCGGCACTTCGATGTTCTCCCCTCCTCGAGCCGGCCGATCTGGAGGATCGGCAGCACGCGGGGCGCCGCGGCGCAAAGCGCCCGTGGGGCCGTCAGTGCAGCGCCCCGCAAGTTCACCCCCCAGGCCGTGGGCGTGGGCGACTGCGTCGTCCAGGTCCAGGGGTCAACTTGCGGGGAGTTGTTGTCAGGGCCGCAGGCCGGCCAGGAACAGCAGCCTCACGAGGGTCATGCGGCTCTTGTAGCGTTGCACGGTGACGTTGATCGTGGCGGCGTTGACCCGCTGCCGGGCGTCGTCGACGTCGAGGCTCGTGGCGGCGCCGGCGAACTTGCCGGCCTCGGCGAGCCTGAGCGCCTCGCGCGCCAGAGAGACCTGGCGGCCGGCCGTATCGATGGACGTCAACGCCGATTCGTACTCGCGCACCGCGGACCGGATCTCGTTGCGCACGGCCAGCTCGGCCGCCTCCAGGTCGATCTCGGCCTGGCGGATCTCGGCGCGGCGCTGGTCGAGCAGGCCGTACCGCGGCTGGTCGTAGATCGGGACCGACAACAGGAACACCAGCGCCCAGGCGTTGCGACGCCCGCCGAACGCCGGCGGCTCGGTCAGTTCCGTGTTGAGCTGCCAGACCAGGGAAAGGGACGGGAAGAAGGAGGCCCAGGCGCTCCCGAGCTGCTCGTGCGCAAGGTCGATCCGGCGGCGCCGCATCTCCACGTCGGCGCGCCGCTCGATCGCACCGGCCACGAGGTCGTCAGCCGCCGCCGGAAGCGCATCCGGAAGGAACCTCGCGGCTCTGCCGCGAGGTTCCGCGGGGGTCCGGGGGGCGGTGAGGCGCGTAGCGCCGAACAGCCCCCCGGTGTGATCGTCCGGCGGCAGCGGCGCCGGCAGCTCGTCCATGACCAGAAGCGTCGCGAGCGCCTCGCGGGCGTTGTCGTAGGCCAGCAGGGCGGCCTGGTGGTCCAGCCGGGCCGTTTCCATGTCGAGTTCCGCCCGCGCGACGTCGATCAGTATCCCCGCGCCCGCCGTCAGCCTCGCCCGCGCCGCCCGGAGGCGCTCGGCGGCGTTCGAGAATGCGTCGACGTAGAGGTCGATGATCTCCCTGGCGGCGAGGCAGCCGTAGTACGCAATCGCCGTTCCCAGCAGGAGCTGTCGCTCGGCCTCGCGTTCGCCGAGCGCGGCCATGGATCCCGCGAGCCTGGCCATGTCGATGGCCGAGAGGATCGGCATGTTGAAGAGCGGCGCCGCGACCTGGATCTGGCTCTGCACGATGTGCTGCCGCCTGACGACGGTCGGCTCGATGTCGAGATCCGGCGGCAGCATGCCGGGCGGCAGGCTGTCGGCGAAGTTGACCACGGTTTCCTGGTCGTTGAGGGTGTACATGATCTGCCCGGACACGCGCGGCAGCAGGGCGCCCCAGGCCTGTCGCAGCATCGCGTCGGCCTTCTCCAGTTCCATGCGCACCGAGCGGATCTGCGGGTGCCTGGCTCGGGCCAGATCGAACGCCTCCTCCAGCGTCACCGCGGGGCCGGGCGTCGGCGCCGGAAGCCCGGTCGGCACGGGCGGCTCGTGGGCCGGCGGGCCCGGATCGGCGGGCTGTGCCGAGGGCGCGGCCGGAAGGCCCAGCAGGATCGCGGCCGCCAGTGCGACTACCGCCGGTCCCCCCGGAACCAGACGCTCGCCGGCCCAGCCGATCATCGTCCTGCCTTCCTCCGCCCGCGCGGCGGCGTGCCGGAGCGCGGCCGGCCGTCGCCCGGCGCGAACGCCCGCGCGAAGAGGTCCACGTGGGACCGCACGAAGGTCGCGGGGTCGAGCGGATCTTCCAGCACGCCTCCCAGGACATGCTGATGCTGGGCGAAGATCATGATCGGCGCCATGAACTCGAGGCTCGCCAGGCGGGTGTCGATGCGCCGCATCTTCCCGTCCGCGATCAGGCGATCGAACATCTCCCGGACGCGGCGCGTCGACTCGCCGATCAGCCTGAGGAACGGATACCGCCCCTCGACGGCCAGCCGAGGCCCCTCGATCATCATCAGGCAGACGATCCGGCGTTCCCGCGGCGCCAGGCTCCGGTCCAGCACGCCCGACGCGATCCGGCGGAGGGTCGTCGGCAGGGATGCGCGCGGATCGACGAACCCTTCCAGCATCTCCCGCCGCTCCGCCAGGACCTGGTCGATGATGGCGTCGAGGATCGCCGCCTTCGACGGGAAGTAGTGGTAGAGGGTCGCCTCGTTGACCCCGACCCGCTGGGCTATCTCCCGCACCGAGGCTCCGTGGAAGCCCCTGTCGGCGAACAGATCCAGGGCGGAGTCGAGGATGCCCTCGTGACGGCGGCCGTGCGCCGTGTCGGCCGTCTCGGGACCATCCCGCTTGGTTCTGCCGGCAGGCACGGCCCAATCAAACACTTGTTTGACCGGACGGTCAAGCCCGGCGATCGGGGTCGGGGCCTCGTGCGGCGTCATTCCTCCGTCACCTCCGCCCCGTCGGCCGCGGCGCCCGCCGGGTACATCACGACGCGCTCGCCCTCCGAAAGCCCGTCGAGCACCTCGTGCCCGTCCGTCCCGCGACGGCCCAGGCGGATCGGCCGCAGCAACGCGCGCCCGCCGCGCACGACGAACGCGGCCCACCCGTCGCCGCTGCGGAAGACCGCCCCGACGGGCACGCGGAGCGCGGCGGCCTCCTCCCAGACGACGATCCGGGCCTCGACGCGGAAGCCGTCCCCGATCGCCCTCCAAACGGCCGGGTCGCCCGCCGGGTCGATGACGACGTTGACGCGGCGCTCCTCGACCCCCAGCGGCGAGATCTTCGGGAACGCCGACGGCTCCACGAGCCGCACGACGCCGCGCAGCACGTCCGCGCCGCCCCACCCGTGGATCTCGACCGCCGATCCGGGTACGGTGGCCACCGCGTCGGTCGTGAGCACGTCGACGACCACATCAATCGCCGCCGGGTCGCCGATCTCCAGCACCGGGGCGCCGGCCTGCACCGGCCCGGCGCTCTCCTGGTAGACGCGCAGGACGCGGCCGGCGGCGGGCGCCCAGACCGACACCCTGGTCCCGGCGCCGCCGTGCGGATTGCCGGACCCGATCGGTTCGGCCAGCGGGACGCGGGCGGCCTTCGCGGTCCGGCGGGCCGTCTCCAGCGCCAGCGACGCGGCCTGCACCTCGCGCGCCCGTGCCGCATGCTCGAACTCCGCGGCATCCAGCGCCTGCGGTGCGATGAGGCCCGACGACGCCAGCGTCCGGGCCCGCTCCATCTCCCGCCGCGCCCGATCCGCCGCCAATCCGGCGCGCTGGACCGCGGCCTCCGCCTCGACTACCGCCGCGTCCGCGGCCGCGGCGCGCGCATCGATCTCGGCCCGGGTCCGGG
Organism: uncultured delta proteobacterium; assembly: GCA_947085355.1. GTDB lineage: Bacteria > Myxococcota_A > Polyangia > DRWM01 > JAAZOP01 > CAMTWF01. The sequence goes on along the minus strand of CAMTWF010000364.1, from coordinate 19,604 downwards.
CGTCCAGCAGCGGGGAGGCCAGCGGCTCGACTGCGGCGACCTCCTGCCCGGCCCGCACCTCGTCGCCCGGGCGCAGCGTCGTGCGCAGCATGTGCCCCGTCACGGGGGCTGCCACGACGAAGCGGTCCTTGATCCTCGCGGCGCCCTGCGCCTCCACGATGCCGCGCAGCGGGCCGCGCGCAACCGGCGCGGTCCGGACGGGGACGGGCTCGGGCTCGAGCGACCTCACGACGAGGTACGCCGCGCCGCCCGCGGCGGCCAGCAGAAGGAGCCGCTTGATCCACGTCAGCATCGTCTCACTCCTTGGCCTTCAACACGCCCACAAGGTCGAGCCGGTCGATGTGGCGGCGGACCGCGAGGCCGGCCAGAACGGCGGCAGCGACGACCGTCGACGCCGCGAACACGTAGGTCGGCCCGTCGATCACGAGCGGCACGCGGTACAGGTCCGACGCCATCGCGGCGGCGATCAGCCACGAGAGCAGCCGCCCAAGGGCGAATCCGGGCGGGATCGCCAGGAGGACCAGCAGCCCCAGTTCGCCCAGGAGGATCCGCGACACCTCGGCGCGTGTCATGCCCAGCACCCGAAGCGTGCCCATCTCCCACTCGCGTTCGGCCAGCGATACCCGTGCCGCGCTGTAGACCACGCCGGCCGCGATCACGACGGCGAAGACCAGCAGCACGCTCACGAAGAACAGGACGCTCTCGGCCGCGATCGTCTCGAACGAGCGTAGGGCGGCCTTCTTGATCGTCACCGCGGCGACCTCCGGCATTCCGCGCAGCCGAGCGTGAAGAGCCGCCTCGGCGGCGGGATCCACCAGAAGGAACGCGCCGGACACCAGGCCGCCGCCACCCAGGAGGCGGTCAAGGCCGTCGATGTCCATCCAGGCCGAGAGGCCCAGCATGTCGTCCACCACGGCGGCCACGGGCACGCGCAGCCGCGGCCTGTTTCGCTCGAGGATGTCCACGTCGAGCACCGTGCCCGGGGCGACGCCGAGCGCCTCGGCGAGCTCGGCGGAGAGCAGGAGCCCGTCGGGAGGCATCGCGTGCGCGGCGCCGGAAATGTCGGTCGGGCGGTTCATCGCGGCGTTGCGCGGCAGGCCGAGGATCGACATGCGTCTGGTCCGGTGGCCGGAGCGCAGGGTCGCCTGCACGGCGCGGAACGGCTCCGCCTCGATGACCCCCGGCAGGCCCGCAACGGCGCCGATCGCCGCGCCAGGCCGTTCCCGCGCGAAGACGACGGTCACGTCCTCGCGCTGCGCGCGCCGGAACTGGAAGTCGAGAATGAAGTCCATCGCGTCGTCGAAGAACCCGCCGACCACCAGGACGGCGACGGCGGTGGAGACGCCGAGCGCCGTGAGCACCGACCGGACCGGCCGCCGGCCGAGGTTGCGCAGGACCATCAGCCATGGCTGCGAGAACAGCGCGTGCAGACCGAGACGCTCGACCAACGTGGCCTTGAACGTGGCGGGAGCCTCCGGTCTCATCGCCACGGCGGGAGCAAGCCGCACGGCGCCGAGGACCGCGGAGGCGGCGCCGAGGAGCGCGGCGCCCACCGCCAGCGCCGCGGCCTCGGCCGCGACGGCCGGGTCGAGCCGGTAGTGGAACAGCGGCAGGTGGTAGAAGTTCGCGTAGAACTCGGTCATCGACATGCCGAACCACGCGCCGCCGGCCGTGCCGGCGGCGGCACCCGCGAGGGCGATCGCGGCGGCGAATTTGGCGTAGTGCGCCGCAACGGCGGCGCGCGACACGCCGAACGCCTTGAGCGTCGCGATCTGCTCGCGCTGCGTGCCGACGAGCCTCGAAAACACAACGTGCAGCAGGAACACCGCGACGCCGAGGAAGATGGCCGGCATCATCGTCGCCATCGCCCGCAGCTGCCGGATCTCGTCGGTGATGAACCGGTGCGAGACGTGGAGATCGCGCCCGTACGCGCCCAGCCCTCCGTACGGCGCCAGGAGATCGTCGAGACGGCCCAGGACGTCCGGTCCGGATGCGCCCGGTTCCAACCGCAGGGCTACGTCGTTGAACGCGCCCGGCATGCCGGCGGACGCTTCCAGTTCGGCCGCGTCCATCCACATGACGGCGAAGTGCGCCTCGTCGGGGAGGAGTTCGCCCGGCCGGATCTGGTAGATGAACTCGGGCGAGGTCGCCAGACCGGCGATCCGCAGGCCCCTGCGGCGCCCGTTGATCACGACCGTGAGCGCGTCTTCGGGCCCGAGGCCGTGCTTGACGGCGAAGCCTTCGCTGAGCAGCGTCTCGCCGACCGGCCCCGGTTCCGGCATGCGCCCCGACACCAGGATCGGCCTGTTGATCTGCGACTCCTCGTGGGCCGGGACCCCCAGGAGGCGCGCCGTGATCGGCTCGTCGAAATGCGGCGCCTCCGCGGGGACGTCCAGGACGACGCGCGTCAGGACGTCCGCGACGCCGGGGATCTCCGAGATCCGCTCGCGCAGGGTCCGCGGCGCCCGCACAAGGCCCGCGAAGACGTCCGCGAAGCCGTGCAGGTCGTAGTAGCGCCGCAGCGACTCGTCGAGCGACCTGGCCGTGGACGCCGACCCCACGAAGCTCGTGACGGCGGCCGCCACGACGGCGGCGATTGCGAGCGCCTGTCCGCGCATGCGGCGCAGGTCGCGCAGCAGCTTGCGGTCCAGCGCCCTCACCAGTCGAGGTCCTCCGGCCGCGCGCGGGAGGCGTTGACCTGCTCGCGCGCGATCCGCCCGTCGGCGAGCGAGATCACGCGGTCGGCCATCGCGCCCACGGCGGCGTTGTGGGTGATCACGACCGTCGTCGTCCCCGTCTCGCGGTTGAGGCGATTGATGACGCCGAGCACGGTGCGGCCGGTGGAGATGTCGAGCGCACCGGTCGGTTCGTCGCAGAGGAGGACGTCTGGGCGTTTGGCGACGGCGCGCGCTATCGCGACCCGCTGCTGCTCGCCCCCGGAGAGCTGCGACGGGAAGTGGTCGAGCCTGTCGCCGAGCCCGACCCAATCGAGCGCCTCCTGTGGCGTCATCGGGTCGGCCGCGATCTCCGTGACCAGCGCCACGTTCTCCCGCGCCGTCAGGCTCGGGATCAGGTTGTAGAACTGGAATACGAACCCGACGTGGTCGCGGCGGTACCTCGTCAGCGCCCGCTCGCTCGCGCGGGAGACGTCGCCGCCGCGGTAGCGGACCGTGCCGGACGTCGGCACGTCGAGCCCGCCGAGGATGTTGACCAGCGTCGACTTGCCGCTGCCGGAGGGGCCGAGCACGACGACGAACTCGCCCTCGCGCAGGTCGAGGTCGACGCCGCGGAGCGCGTGTACCTCGACCTCCCCCAGCCCGTACACCTTCGTCACGCCGCGAACCTCGAAGACGGCCGGCCGGTCGGCCGCCGCGGCGGTCGCCGCCGATGGGGCCGGGGAATCGGGGAGCCGATCGCTTCCGTTTCGCGACATCGCGGCACGATACTTTCGCGGCCCGCGGCCCGCAACTCCGACGCGTGACACCCGACGCGTGACACCACGGCGCGTGCAACGGGTGCATCCGCGGCTTGTGTGGGCGAGGCTTGAGGAAGGTTTCGCATTTGCATCCGGGGTAATCGTTCAGGGGGACGGACCGTGGATTCACCACAGAGACACGGAGGGCACAGAGATCGAATGGACGGAATTGAGCCGCCGGAGAATCCCATGACCCATTTCCTCTCCGTGTCCTCTGTGTCTCTGTGGCGAAAGACGGAGGGTCCCCCCCTGAACGCCTGCCATCCGGACAGGTGCTGCGCGGCCGTCCCATCGCCGCGTGACGCCCCTTCTTTCGACTTTCGACCCGTTCTTGGGGCAGACTCCCGGCCGTGCGACTTCTCGTGACCGGTTGCGCGGGGTTCATCGGGTTCCACGTGACGCGCAGGCTGCTCGACGCCGGCGACGAGGTGGTGGGGCTCGACAACCTCAACGCGTACTACCCGCCGGCGCTCAAGCGCGCCAGGCTCGCTCGGCTTGCGGGCGAGCGGCGTTTCGACTTCCACGAGGCCGACCTGATCGATCGTGACCGGGTGGCCGTGCCGGCCGACGGAGCGGACGCGATCGTCCATCTGGCGGCGCAGGCCGGCGTGCGGTACGGCCTGGACGAGCCGTTCGCCTACCAGCGGTCCAATCTCGAGGGTCATCTCTCCGTGCTTGAGGCCGCGCGGCGGTGCGCGACGCCGCCGCGCGTGATCTGGGCGTCGTCGTCCTCGGTCTACGGCGGCAACGCGAAGGTCCCTTTCTCCGAGGACGACCGCGTCGACGACCCCGTGTCGCTCTACGCCGCCACCAAGCGCGCCGGCGAACTGATGGCCCATTCGTACCGCGGGCTGTTCGGCCTCGACATCGTCGCCCTGCGGCTGTTCACCGTCTACGGCCCGTGGGGCCGCCCGGACATGGCCTACTGGCGTTTCACCGAGGCGATCGAAGACGGCCGCCCGATCGAACTGTTCGGGCCGCTCGACGCCGGCCGCGACATGACCTTCATCGACGACGTCGTCGACGGCATCGTCGCGTGCATCCGACGTCCGGTCCCGCACGAGACGATCAACCTCGGGAACTCCGAGCCGGTCGCGCTCGAACGGCTCGTCGATCTGGTGGAACGCGCAACCGGAAAGCACGCGCAACGCATCCGGCGGCCGGCGCAGCCGGGCGACGTGCCCATCACGTTCGCCGATATCCGCCGCGCAAGGGAGACGCTCGGCTACGACCCTAAGGTGAAGGCGGAAGAGGGGATCGCCAGGTTCGTCGAGTGGTACCGGCGCTACCGGGAGCGGGGCCCGTGACCGCAAGCTCGGGCGGCGGGGACTGGATCCTGCGACCGCACCCGTCGATCCGGCCGCGCCCGGGTCCGCTGGTGGTGGCGATCCTCGACGGCGTCGGCATGGGCCCGCCGGACGAGGGGAACGCCGTCCACCTCGCACGCACGCCGACGCTCGACGACATCCTGTCGAGCAACCCGTGGACGCTGCTGCGGGCGCACGGCACCGCAGTCGGGATGCCGAGCGACTCCGACATGGGCAACTCCGAGGTGGGTCACAACGCCTTCGGCGCCGGCCGCGTCTTCGACCAGGGCGCGAAGCTCGTCTCCGCGGCGATCGGGTCGGGATCGATCTTCGAGGGGGCCGCGTGGCGGGATCTGGTCGCCAACTGCCTGGCTCGCGGCACGCCGATGCACTTCATCGGCCTGCTCTCGGACGGCAACGTCCACAGCCACGTCGACCACCTGTTCGCGCTGCTGGGCCGCGCGGCTGCCGAGGGCGTCCGCGAGGTGTACGTCCACCCCCTGCTGGACGGCCGCGACGTGCCGGAGACGAGCGCGCTGCGCTACGTCGATGCGCTGGAGGAGGTCCTGCGGTCCCTCTCCTGCGACCGGGCGCGCATCGCCTCCGGCGGAGGCCGCATGAAGGTGACGATGGACCGCTACGGGGCGGACTGGAGCGTCGTCGAGACGGGCTGGAAGGCCCACGTGCGAGGGGAGGGGAGGGCGTTCGTGTCGGCTCGGGAGGCGATCGAGACGTACCGCCGGGAGACGCCGGGGGTGATCGATCAGGACTTGCCGGCCTTCGTCGTGCGCGAGGACGGCCTCCCGGTCGGCCCGATCCGCGACGGGCACTCGGTGGTCTTCTTCAACTTCCGCGGCGACCGGGCGATCGAGATCTCCAGGACGTTCGAGGAGGAGGAGTTCGGCGCGTTCGACCGCGGGCCGCGGCCCGGCGTCGAGTACGCCGGGATGATGCAGTACGACGGCGACACGCTCGTGCCGAAGCGGTTCCTGGTGTCGCCGCCGGCTATAGACAGGACGGTGGGCGAGCTGCTCGCCCGCGGCGGCGTCACGCAACTCGCCGTCGCCGAGACGCAGAAGTTCGGCCACGTCACCTACTTCTGGAACGGCAACCGGACGGGGATGTTCGACGGGCGGGTCGAGCGCTACATCGAGGTTCCGAGCGACCGGGTGCCGTTCGAGCGCCGTCCGTGGATGAAGGCGGCGGAGGTGACCGACGTTGTCGTCGATGAGATTGCCCGGGGCTGGGCGCGGATGATCCGCGTCAACTTCGCCAACGGCGACATGGTCGGGCACACAGGGGTGCGCGAGGCGACGGTGCTGGCCGTGCAGGCGGTCGATCTCTGCCTGGCGAGGATCCGCGAGGCGGTCCGCGCGGCCCGCGGCACCCTGGTCGTCACCGCCGATCACGGCAACGCCGACGAGATGTACGAGCGCGACGGCCGGACCGGCGGGTTCGATCTCGACGAACGCGGCCTCCCCAAGCCGAAGACGGCGCACACGCTGAACCCGGTCGCGTTCGCGATCGATGACCGTGGCGGCGGATGGGAGATCGATCCGTCCGTGGAGAACCCCGGCCTGGCGCATGCGGCCAACACGTTCCTCGCGCTGCTCGGCTTCGCCCCCGTGGATCCGTACCTGCCCCCGCTCATCCGGCCGGCGTGACGTCGTGGACCAGGAGTTCCTCGACAGGGCGCTGGCGTGGTACGGCGATGCCGAGCGCGTCACGGCGCTCGTCGAGGCGCGCGCCGCCTTCGTGCGCGCCACCGGCGAGTTCGGGCCCGGCGAGCCGTGGTGGGAGGAGCGGATCGCCTTCTTCCACGACTGGTTCCTGCTGCTGCACCTGCTCCCCGACGGGCGCGCGCCGCTGCGGCGCTTCGTGGACGAGACGCGCGCCGGCCTGACCGCGGCGGAACTGGAGATCTACGGCGATCTGCTCTCGGTTCGTCATCGGTCGCTGTTCGAGGTCGAGCGGGTCCGCACGGGCGAGGTGGCGCTGGCGGATCGCATCGGCCGGACCCGCTATTCGGCCTCGTTCGACGGCCCCGCGACCGGCTGGGGCGCGGGCGATCTGGTCGACGCGATCCTGCTGCGGCGCGGCCGCGGCCTCGTGTTGTCGCGCAGCCTCGTCTTCCATCCGCGGCCCGCGCGCGAGGCGATCGTGCTGCTGGTCGAGTACGCGCGCACGCACCGCGGCGGGGCGCCGTGGGACATCGTCGATCTCTTCGCGCGGATGAAACTTGCGTACGAACGATCGGAGACGCCCCGCGTCGCGGCGATCTACACGCCGGAGTCGTACCTCTACCGCGAGTTCGTCGCCCGGACGTCGTGACTGCGCTTGGGGGTGCGAGCGAGGCTTCGCCGGTCGCCCGTTGCCGCGGTCTGCGCCGCGTTGATGGTCGGCGAGCGGAGCCGCGCGGCGACGCGGTTCGCCCGATGGTAGCAGCGCGGACCGCGATGCCGTCGGTGCACGCCGACCGCCGCTCCGCGGAGGGCCGTGGCGTCGTCGCCGGCGCGCTGCCGATCGCCCCGCGGCGATGGCGCCACGTCGCCCCCGCCGCGTTCCAGGATCGGTCGCCGGTCTGAACGCAGGCACAGGCATTTCGGGCCGACGCTTCCCCCAACGATCACGTCGCGTTCCGGTGATGCCCTCTCGACGTCCGCGAAACCGTTGATCGCGCCGCCGCCCGGGAGCACAATCGGTCCGTCGGGCGGTGGGGGTATCGCTCGACGGGGTCCCCGAAGGACCTCGCTCTTCCACAAACCGACGCTCGACCGACGTCGCGATGACCGGCCGCGGGGGACGCCCGGCGGAACGGAGCGCGATGCACGGGCGCCGGCCGGAAGGGCAGGCTCTTTCACAAAGGGGAAGAACCTCGCAGGGGCCGCTCGGCTCAGGGAGTCGAGCCAGGCCCGTGGCCGTCGAAGACCCCGAAGGGCCGGGGCGGGTCCAGGGCGAAAGCCCGATGCCCGTCCGGAAGTCCATGGGGGGATGGTCGCCGCGATCGGCGGCGGCGCGGCCGCGGGCGGGAGCGCCCCAGGGAGGATGAAGCCCAGGAGGGGAGCGGCCCTCCGGATGCCCGTGACACGGCGCCGGAGGGAACGTATTCCCGGGACGGGAAGCCTCGGGGACGAGGCCGCGGGTCGCCCGCCGATCGGGTGGCTCGGGCGCCGGTTGTCGCGTAGCCGGCGGCGGCCCAACGTCGTGGAGGTGTCGGCCCTTCGGAAGGAGGGCGCGACGGACCGGGAGGAGTAAACCCCTGAAGGGCGAAGCCCATGAGCGCTCCGGTATGAAACACTACCGGGAGGGTTCGCGGGGAGGAAGCCGCCGAGAGGGTCGAAACCCTGGGGGCGGAACGTAGCGGGGGTTGGAAGCCCCGCGCGAGTGGACCCGCGATCCCGTCATGTGCTGAAGGGCGCCGAACCCCATGAGAGGCGCGTCGCGTCTTCGGTTGGTGAAACCGTGGCGCGGCAGGCAGCCTCGGGTCAGACCCTGCAGGAGGGGCGAAGACCAAGGGAGCGAGGCGAGTAGGTCGACTTGACGTCGGCCGAGGCCGGCGGCGATGCGGAAGACCCCAAGGGCCTGCAAGAGGCCGAAGGGGGACCGGGCAACCGGACAGTCCGGTACGCAGCGTCGATAGTGCTCCGAAGGTCAGCCTGACTCCACGAGGGGAGGTCGCGGTGGCGGCGACGCCGTCGCGATGCCTCGAGGTTGCCCGTTCGTCTCTGGAGGGGCCCCACCCCGTCGACGTGCCGTGCCGCTCCCGCAAGGGAGCGGCGCCCACCGCCCGATTCCTTTCTTCGCCGCGGAGACCTACCGGAGATTCAGGGTTCCCTGGGTCAACGCCGTGCCGGCAGTTGACAGCTGGGCGCCGTGGCCGGACGATGCCGGTCCAATGGAACACACCAACCGATTCCACTTGGTGCTCGTCGTTGCCGCCTCGGCCGCGATCCTCGCGACGCCCGGCGCGGCCGCTCAATCCGCGCTCGTCGAGTTCCGCGCCGTCGACGGGACGCAACTCGTCGCGCCCGGCGACGCCCGGTCGACGCCGCTGCGCGTCGATCCGGCGGCGCGGCGCAAGCGCGTGGAGGCGCGCGCCGAGGCCATCGCGGTGGCGCGCGACGCGTTCCTCGCTTCCCTCTCGCCCCGAACGGCGGCCCGTGTCACCGGGGTGTACCGCCACTTCCCGCTGGTGGCGCTCCAGGGGGACGCGGCGTCGCTGGCCGAACTGGCGGCGAACCGCCTGGTCGTGGCCGTCCACGAGGACCGCCTGCGCCGCCCGTACGTGCGGTCGTCGCTGGCGTACATGGGCGCGTCGAGTTGGCACGGCGAGGGGCACGTGGGGGCCGGGACGTCGGTCGCCGTGCTCGACACCGGCATCCGCTACTGGAACGGCCGTTTCGGGACCTGCGAGGCGCCCGGCGCCGAGGGGTGCCGGGTGCTGGCGTTCGAGGGGTTCGCCAGGCTGCGTGGGGGGACCGGCACGACCGATCCGCGGAGGATCGCCGAGAGCGAGCCGCACGGCACCAACGTGGGCGGCATCGTCGCGGAGGTGGCGCCGGGAACCGGCCTGCTCAGCCTCACCGTGTTCGCTCTGTACGACCCCGACCCATCGAGCGGGTTCGGCGGCGGCGTGCTGGCAAGCGACGGCGACGTCGTGCGGGCGCTCGACTGGGCGGTCGACCGCCAGGTCGAGTACGGCATCGTGGCGGCCAACATGTCCTTGGGCAGCGAGGTGGACAGCGATGCGCGGGGCTACTGCACCGGCTGGCTGGCGGGGGCCTACCCGACGGCGTTCGCGAACTGCCGCGACGCGGGGATCCTGCCGGTCGTGGCGACCGGCAACGAGTATTCCAAGACCGCCGTATCGTCTCCCGCCTGCGTCGCCGCCGCCGTGCGCGTCGGGGCGGGCTACGACGACCCCGCGTTCGGCTACGGCTGCGGCACCGGCCCCGTCGTGCCCGGCGCCGTCGTGTGCTTCTCCAACTCGAACGCGCTGGTCGATCTGATCGCACCCGGCTACGACATCGATGCGGGCGGACTGTACGGCTACTCGGGCACGTCGATGGCCGCGCCGCACGCGGCGGGACTCGCCGCCGCCTATCAGGCGAGGTACGGCACGGACCCGATCTGGACGCTGCAACGGATGCGCGTGGACGCGGTCCCCGTGGCCGAGGCCTACCGGGAGCAACCCTACGTCCACCGGTACGTCCGGATGGGCGACCACGACGCCGTCCTGCGCTTCGACACCGGCGCCGTGCTGGCGTCGAGCTTCCGCGGGATCTTCATCCCCGACGGCGATCCCGCCGGGATCGAGGTGTCCGCCGAGGTGATCTGCGATGTCGATGCGTGCGCATCCGACAGCGTCGGCCGCGTGTACGTCGACCTCGCCGTGGACCACTGGAACAACGACGATCTGGCGATCGAGATGGAGGCCCCGGACGGAACCGTGGCCCGCCACGATGTGGCCGGCAACGCAGAGCTGGGCCGCTACGGCCTCAACTCGATCCTCGGCAGCCAGCACCTGCCCGGAGTCTTCGACGCGCTCCGCCTCAAGCCTATAGCGGGCGTGTGGAAGCTGCGCGTGCGCGACGAAACGCCGGGAAACACGGGCAGCCTCCACCGCGCCGTGCTGCTCATCGATTCCGCGCGCGTCCTGCTCGAAGCCGGCCTCGACGCTCCACGCATCGCCCGGCCGGGCCGAGCGTTCCCCGTCCGCGTGACGATGGTGAACGCCGGCAACATGGACATCGCTGCCGCGCCGTTGCGGCTGGAGATGGCGGATCGCGCCGGCGGTGCGGTCGCCGTTGCGATCCCGTTCGAGGTCGATACGCCGATCGCGCCGGGCGAGCGGCTGGAAGTCGAACTCGACGTGATCGGGACGCGGCAGGGCGAGTTCGATCTGCGCGTCGCAACGTCGGGCCTCGACCCGGGCCTGCCGCCGGGTCTGCGGTCGGAATCGCGACGGGTATTCGTGACCGATCGGACGTTCGCGGCGTTCGCCGTGGATCCGGCGCTCCCGGCGCCCGGGACGCCCGCGACGCTGGTGGACCTCAGCGTCGGCCTCGTCGGGTCGCACCGCTGGGACTTCGGCGACGACGCGACATCGACCGACGCCTCGCCGACGCACTCGTGGGCAGCCGAGGGCGAGTACGTCGTCACGCTGACGGTGACCGGACCCGACGGCGCATCGACGGCGGCGCAGCGCGTGCTGGTCGTCGAGCCGCCCGCGCTGTCGGCGATCGGCAGCGGCTGCGAATGCCGCGCGCCGGGGTCCGCCGGCCGCTCCGGAGCGGGCGCGGCGGCCGTGGCGTTTCTGTTGGCCTGCGCGGCCGCGTGGCGCCGGCGGCGCCTGGCGGTCGCGGTCGCCTGCACCGTCGCCGCTCTTGCTGCGGCGGGTTGCGAGGAGTCGGGCCCCGTCCGCGACGGCGGCGATGCGTACCGGCGCGGCCCGTGGGTGTCGCTCCTGGATCCGGCGGATCCGTCCGAGGGCGACATCGACATCCACGTGCGCGTGGGGCACGAGCGCTCGCTGCCGCTCGACCTTGCGATCGAGTTCAGCACGGGTGGCGACGAGTTCCGGGCGATCACGCCGGCGGACCCTGCGGCCGCCGTCGGTGTGGCGTCGGCTCCAGGCGCCGGCGTCGAGCACGTCGTGCGATGGCGGACCACCGCCGATCTGCCCGGCGATGCGGAGGGCGTCCGGGTGCGTGTCGTCGCCCTGGACGGCGAGATCGAGTCGGTCCCGGTGGTGAGCGCCCCGTTCTCGGTGCTCAACTTCTTCGTCACCCGTCCGAACGCCGTGCTGATCGCGGAGGTCTCGACGGCCGAGCGCAACGTGCCGGGCAGCGCGAGGGACGACTACGTGGAGTTGCTCAACACCACCGACGAGGACCTGCCGCTGGACGGCTGGAGGCTCGTCGTGGCCGGTTCCGGCGGCGGCAGGGACGAGTTCCCGCTGGACGGCGTGGTCGTGCCGGCTGGCGGGCGCGTGGCGCTGGTGGAGGCGGAGGCCGAGTACCGCGGCGGCCGGCCGCTGGACCGCGATTTGCCCTGGACGATCGCCGGATACGGATCGGTCGCGCTCGTCGCGACGTACGACCGCGGCGTCGACTTCGTGCGGTGGGGAGGCTCCTCGGAGCCGCCGCCGCGCGGCGAGACGTGGGCCGACGATGCGCCGCTGCCCGTGCCGCAGACGCTGACGGTGCTCAACCGGGTGGACGAGCGGGGCGACACCGACCGCGCGAGCGACTTCTGCGTCGCCGCGCCGTCGCCCGATGCGCCGTCGTCGGGCTGCCTCCCCAGATTCGCACGCGGCTCGGTCCTGGTGACCGAACTCGACTCGCAGTCCGCCGACGACCAGGTCGAGGTGCTCAACCGGTCCGACGAAACGCTCGACCTCGCCGGCTGGGTGCTGATGTGGGACGGCAGCGGACTCGGTTCGGGCGAGGTGCCGCTCGCGAGCGTCGAGATAGCCCCGGGCGGCAGACTGGGCCTGCGCGACAACGGAACGGCCGGCAGGGTTTCGGGCTCCGTGATGGAACTGGGCGTCAACCTCAGCCTCGACGGCCTGATCCCGATCGCCGTGGGCTTCAAGGACCCCTACGGCCAGGTCGTCGACTTCCTGGCGTCCGGCGGATCGACGATTCGATGGCTGGACTGGGAGGAGGTCGAGCCGACGCCGATGCCGGGCCCCGGCATGACGCTGTCGAGGAGACCGGGCGATCCGGACACCGACAGCGCCGCGGACTTCTGCCTCACCACGCCCAACGTCGGCGCCCCGCCCGGACCTTGCCTCGAACCGCTCGGCATCGTCCTGGTCATCACGGAGGTGATGCCGGGCCGCCCGGACTGGGTGGAGATCCGCAACCCGGGGCCGGATCCGGTGGACCTGTCGCGGGTCTATCTCAGCTACACGTCGCCGTACTACGGCGGCTCCGTGGAGGACTACCCGCTCTCGGGAACGCTGGCGCCGGGCGGGCTGGTCGTGGTCACCGAGCGCGACCTGCCCGGCGTGGACGGCGAGATCGTGATCCGGGGGAACATCGCGCTGGCAACCGAAGGCGACGGATCGGTCGCGTTGCGCGACGCGTACGGCTTCGGCATCGATTTCGTGATGTGGGGCGAACCCTCGGGCCGGCCGCTGTGGCCCGACGCCTGGTCGGGACTCGGCGCCGACGTGTACGACTCCGACGTGGACTCGAAGTCGATCCAGCGCCTCGCCGTCGATGCGCCCGACACGAACCGGCGGGACGATTGGTGCTGGGCCGACCCGAGCCCCGGCGGGCCGAACCGGCCGTGCGAGTAGCAGGGAGGACTGCCATGGAATACCGGAACGTCTGCTGCTTCAGGTCGCGATGGGCGGTGGCTGCGGCGACGGCCTGCGTGGCGCTGGCGTACCTCGGGTACGGCCGGGCGTCGGTGGCCGACGAACCTGCGGCGCGGCCGCTGCGGTTGTGGGACCAGTCCGGCGGCGCCGACCTCAACGACTACGATGCCGACGGCGGCGTCGGGTTCATGGCGGTGCTCGGCATCGATTGGCTCCCGGCCGAGCACTTCGCGCTGGGGCTGGACGTCCGATACCGCTACCTCGTCAGCGACTCGCTCAAGTACGACACCGACGGGGCGGGCGACGGAACGATCGTCCAGAGCGGTCACCTTCGAGGCGACGGCACGACCGAGACGTACGACCTCTCGTTCTCCGGCGTCTCCGTGCAGGCGATGGTAAAGCTCGTCATCTAGGCCCGGTTCGCGGCGCGGCCGCCGCCAGCAGGAAGGGGAAGGCCGTGCCGAGTTCGACGACGTCGAATCGGCGGGCGAGCAGCTTGCGGAACGCCTTCGCCCCCCAGTGGTGCAGATGTCCCGGGTCGTCGCCCAGCCGCCCGATGTTCCTTCCGCGCGCCAGGTTGGAAAGCCTGAAGAACGGTTCGTGCGGCACGGTGACGATCGCGCGGCGCGGCCCGAGGCGCGCGATCTCGTCGAGCGCGCCGGCCGGGTGGTCGAGGTGTTCGAGCACCTGGACGCACAGCACGACGTCGAACGACGTGCCGAGGAAGCCGAGGTCGTGGATGCTCCCCTCGCGGGCCTCGATCCGCGGGAACAACGCCCGCAGCCTGTCGAGGTCCTCGCGGTTCGTGTCCACGCCGGCGAAGCGAGCGTCCGGGAAGACGCCGGACAGGTACCCCGACACGAACCCCTCGCCGACCCCCACCTCCAGCACGCTGCGGGCGGGACCGGCGCGCTCGAACATGCCGACGAGCCGCTCCATGAAGCGCCGGATCAGCCACCGCTTCAGCGGATCGCGGGCGCGGTACTTCGGCGTCGAGAAGCGATCGAAGTAGTCGTCCGGGATCACGATGCCCCTTTACCACACCGCCGCGCCGGGACAATCCACGGCGGCGGCGATATGCTAGCGGGCCGCGGGCTGGCGGAGGCTGTCGAGGAGGGTGCGGGCCGCGAGGCGGACGGACGGCGCCGAGTCGTCGGATTCGTCCAGCAGGCGCATCGTGGTGGCCCGGGCAGCCTCGGTGCGGCCCCGGTCGGCCTGCACGGTGGCCAGGAGCAGGATCGCCGCCGGGGAGACGCGGCCGGCTTGCACGGTCTCGGCAAGCATGTTCTCGGCGCGTTCGAGGTCTCCGCGTCCGGCGGCCGCGGCGCCGAGGCCGACGCGGGCCTGCGACGAATCGGGATCCGCGGACAGGACGCGTTCGAAGGCTTCCTCCGCGACGGCCCACTTGCCGAGGTCCAGCATCGCGAAGCCGAGCTGCAACCACGCCACCGGGCTCGGGCCGGCCGCCGCGGCCTCGGCGAGGTGGCGGTCCGCCTTGTGCGCCAGACCGCGGCGGAGGAAGGCGACGCCGGCCGCCAGGTGGGCCAGCGCGGCGTCGGGGTCGGCCGAGAGCGCGCGGGTGGCCCAGCCGAGGGCCTCGTCGACGCGCCCGAGCCTCACGGCCGTCCATGCGAGCATCGAATGGACCGCTGGGTCCTCGGGGCTGGAGACGTCCAGTCGCAGCGCGTGCTCCCACGCGGCCTCGGCCCGATCCGTCTCCAGGAACGCCAGGACCAGGTCGTAGCGGGCGCCGTCCTGGCCGGGGTCGATCGCAAGCGCCTCGGTAAGCGCCGAGACCGCGCCGTGCGGATCGCCGCGGCGCAGGCGGATGGCTCCCAGGTTGGTCCATGCCTCGGCGAAGTCCGCGTTGAGGCGCAGGGCGTGGCGGAGAAGCTCCTCCGCGTCGTCGTCGTCGCCCCTGCGGATCGCGACCAGGGCGAGGTTGTTGTACGGCTCGGCGAAGCGGGCATTGTATTCGAGCGCCAGGCGGAACGCCGCGGCCGCCGCCTCCAGATCGCCGCGCGAGAGGCGCTGGATGCCGGCGGCGTTGTGCTCCCGCGCGCGTTCGTGCAGGCCGTACGAGGCGAAGCAGCCGGATGCCGGGAAGACGAGGGCGACGATGGGTAGGACCGATCGGAACGCCGTTGCTGACCGCATTTCCTGCCTCCCTGTGCCCGCAGAGGAGTTCGGTGGCGGGCGAACGGCCGCGCCGGTCGCGCGCAGCGGCCCGGCCGTTGCCTGCGGGGACGACAGTGCCTACAGTCCGGGCCGGGAGGGGTGGAGGTATCGATCGATGCCGCTGTTCGAGTTCGTGTGCGACGCCTGCGAGGACGAGTTCGAGGAGCTGGTGTTCCGCAGCGACGAGCGTGTGGCCTGCCCGAAGTGCGGTTCCGAACGCGTGTCCAAGAAGCTCTCCAGGTTCGCGTTCAAGTCCGAGGGCGGCCGCATGCGAACGGCGGTGGGCGGCGGCGGCGCGTGCTCCACGTGCCGCCCCGGCCCGTCCGGCTGCTCTGGCTGCGGGTAGCGTTTCCGGCCGAGGTACGGTTACGCGTCCCCTACCGGGCGCAGGTCGTCTCGCCCGTCGAGGCCATCTCGCACCTGCCGGTGCGCTCGTCGCGCCGCGGGAAGCGCGTCAGCACCTGTCCCTCGCGCGGAACGACAACCCGATCGCCCGCGGCCATCGCATCGAGCGCCCTGGCCGGCGGCGGCGTGTCCTTCTCCGACAGCGGGTAGACGTGGACGACGGCGCCCGGGACGGCGAACTCGGAGGCGACCAGCGCCATGCCGAACTGCCGGCCCTGCACCGCCGTCGACGACGTGACCACGCCGGCATACTCGGCGCGGGGCCCGGCCACGACCACGTTGCCCGGCCGCACCATCTTGCCGCCCTGCGCCGACAGCCTGAACCGGACGATCTGCCGCGCCGGCCCGCCGGCCTGCTCCGTCATGCGCCGCCGTCCCACGAAGAACGGCTTGTGCAGGTGGACGAACGAGCCGTACCCGGCCTCGATCGGCGAAACGCCGTGCGGTCCCGCCAGCTCGTGCCCGTGCAGCGGCAGGCCGGCCTCGGTCCTGGTCGAGTCGCGCGCGCCGAGTCCGGCGATCTCGACGCAATGCGGCGCGCCGACATCCAGGAGCCGGTTCCACAACGCCGGCGCGGCGTCCGGGTGGACGTAGATCTCGAACCCGACGTCCTCGCCGGTGTACCCCGTGCGCGACACCAGCGCCGCCGCGCCGTCGATCTCCCCCTCGGCGAACTCGAACCTGCCGAGACGCTCGATCCTCCGCCGGAACGCGCCGGGTCCGGCGGCCGCGGCCAGGACGTCGAGCGACGCGGGCCCCTGGATCGCGATGTCGACCCTGCGGTCGGCGCCGGCCGACTGGTCCTTGAGGTCGCGGATCTCCACGCGGCGCGGAACCTCGATCTCCGGATCGTCGCGGTCCAGCAGGAACCTCCCGGTCGCCGCCGCCCGCAGCCACGCCTCGTCCCGCTCGGCGTTCGCGGCGTTCACGACGACCATGAACCGCTCGGGACCGCGTCTGTAGACCAGGATGTCGTCCATCACGGAGCCGTCGATGTCGAGCAGGTACGAGTAGTGGGCATGTCCTGGGCGCAGCCAGGCGACGTGGTTCGTGGTCAGCAGTTCCAGGAATCGCTCGGCGTCCCGGCCGGCCACATCGAGCACGCCCATGTGCGACACGTCGAAGAGGCCCGCACGGCACCGGACCGCCTCGTGCTCCTGCGCGATCCCCTTGAACCACAGCGGCATGAGCCACCCGGCGAACGGGGCGATCAGGTGCTTCCGCGTGCGCCGCACGTGCTCGTCGTACAGGCAACTCCCGCGCGGCTCGATCGGCGTCGGCTTCCAGCGGAACTCCTCCTTGGGCGGCGCCGCCGGCCGGCCGCGCGCGAACAACGCCCGGCGGCCGACGAAGAACGGCTTGGACACGGAGATGCGCGGGTCGCCGTCAATCGTCGCGGCGGCGACTTCCGCCTCCGGCCCGGCGCCGGCCCGCGGCGGAAGTTCCGATACGACGGCCGGGCCTTCTACCTTGGCCCACAGGTCGTCGTCTGCGGCGACGTAGCCGTCGGACAGGGCGCGCAGCCACGCGGCGACCTCGCCGGCCCGCCGGCCGTGCAGGTCCATCTCGAACCGCGGGTCGCCGTGGTCGTCGGGCACGGTCCGGAGCAGCTTCCCGGCGGCCATCGGCTCGCCGGAGGGGTCCATCACGAGCGTCTCGGCCGATCCGCCCGGATCGAGGCCGGATGCGTCGGCCGTGCAAGCCCCGTCGAGCAGATGTGGCGCGCGCGGGCCGCGGATTTCCAGACGCGCGCGCGGCTCCGGTTTCTCCATGCCGGGGGGCTGTTCGGCGCCGAGCGCCTCACCGCCCCCCGGACCCCCGCGGACACTCGCGGCAGAGCCGCTCGCGCCTTTCG
This sequence comes from uncultured delta proteobacterium, assembly GCA_947085355.1. Classification (GTDB taxonomy): domain Bacteria; phylum Myxococcota_A; class Polyangia; order DRWM01; family JAAZOP01; genus CAMTWF01. The sequence continues at coordinate 2,055 of CAMTWF010000364.1, read as the reverse complement.
GACGCGGCACGAAGAAGTACGGGTACGGCTCGACGTCGCCGCCGCCTGCGTCGCTCGCCCGCGGCGTGCCGCCCGGCGCCCATGCACGATCGACGAGATCGCGGATCGCGCGCCGGGCCCTCTCCATGGCCGGGAGGTCGATCTTCGCCCGGCGAGTCGGCGTCGAGCCGCCGGGGTAGGCGAACGGCCTGGCGGCGCGCAGGACGTCGGCCACGACACGGGCGATCGCGTCCATCTGCTCCGGCTCGAGGCCCCGCTGCGAAACCCATGTCGTGCCGAACCTCAGGCCGCTCGGGTGCACGGCGTTGGTATCCCCGTGGATCGTGTTCTTGTTGCAGGTGATGCCGACGAGGTCCAGCAGGCGCGAGGCGATCTCGCCGGACAGGGGGGCGCCGGCCGCGTGCGGCAGGCCGCGGAGGTCGACGAGGGCCATGTGCGTGTCGGTGCCGCCGTAGGCCAGGACGAGGCCGTCGCGCCGGAACGCCTCGGCAAGCGCCGCGGCGTTGCGCACGACCCGGCGCATGATCCGGCGGAACCCCTCGGTCCGGGCGATCGACATCGCCACGGCCTTGGCGGCGATCTGGTTGATGTGGGGCCCTCCCTGTTCGCCGGGGAAGACGCCGACGTCGAGCTTCCTGGCGATCTCGGGGTGCGTGGACAGCAGCACGGCGCCGCGCGGGCCGCACAGCGTCTTGTGGGTCGTGAACGAGACGACGTGCGCGTGGGCGATCGGCGAGCGCGCGACGCCCGCGGCGACGAGCCCCGCGGTGTGGGCGATGTCGGCCAGGAGGATCGCCCCGACGTCGTCCGCGATCGACCGGAAGGCCGCCCAGTCGATGTCCCACGGGTAGGCCGAGAATCCCGCGATGATCAGCCGCGGCCGGGCGCGCCGCGCCAGGTCGCGGACGGCGTCGTAGTCGAGCCTGCCGTCGGGGCCGACGGAGTAGGAGACGACCTCGTGGTTGCGGCCGGACCTGTTCACCGGGCTTCCGTGCGTGAGATGGCCGCCGGCCGAGAGGCTCATGCCCATGACCGTCTCGCCGTGGCGCACGAAGGCGTTGTACACGGCGTTGTTGGCCGCGGCGCCCGACAGCGGCTGCACGTTGGCGAAGATCTCGTCCGCCGGGACCTCGGGCGTGGCGAACGTCTCGGCCGTGCGGCGGCGGGCGATCGCCTCGACGAGATCGACCAGCTCGACGCCCTTGTAGTAGCGGCGGTCCGAGTAGCGCCGGACGTTGGCGAGCTGGTGGGCGTGGTCCCGCAGGCGCCGCTCGTCGTCGGCGCACATCCGCAGCGGCGGGTACCCCTCGGCGTAGATGTTGCCGAACTCCGACATCAGCGCCTCGCGGACGGGCCGCGGGCAGATCGACTCCGAGGCGATCATGATCAGCTTGCGGTCCTGCCTGCGCCGCTCCAGGTCGAACAGGTGCGCCAGGTCGGGGTCCGCCTCGGCAAGGCCGCAGTCGGGAACGAGATCGTCCATCCGGTCCTCCCATGTCCCCCGCGAAGAACCGGACTATCGCCGCAGGCCCCGCGGCGAATCAAGGAACGGGGGACGGAAGGGTGCGTTGCACGAACGGGGGTTCCGGGGTTTCCGAGGGGCAATTCCAGGAATTTGCGTCTGGGGGAGGATGCCTGCGAAGAGAGCCCCGGCCGCGGGGCGCTGCTGGACAAGCGGTACGTGGTCACGCCGGCGGCGCCGCGGTCTGCCGTTCGTCGAGCCGTCCGACAGCATCGGCTACTTCGGCCCGTGCGAGCAGGAGATGCGACGGGCGCGCCAGAGCCTGGGAATAGTTGCTCGGGGTCGGCCACGGGTGCAGGCACGGAAAGCTGGAGGCGTTCGCCGGGAGCCTCGAGGCGTCCCCGTTCCGCGCAACACCGTCGCCGCCGTACCGAGAGGCGTGGAGGGAACGGGGAGATGGTGACGACGGCCTGACGAACGGCGTCCCGAATCGGCCCGAAGCGCAGGACGTCCGGGCGCGGGTCGACCGCGTGCGGCGCGGCGCCGTCGGCGTTCGAGCGTTGGGCGCCGACCGGCGGCGCGCGGTCGTCGGC
>CAMTWF010000363.1:0-14300 GCA_947085355.1 uncultured delta proteobacterium | reverse complement strand
GGCGACGTCCTCGGCGAGCGGCTCGGCGGCGGCCGGGCGCGCGCCGCGGCCCGCCGAGAGGTTCTCGCCGCGCAGGAAGCGGTCGACGGAGACGGCCGCTTCCTTGCCGCCGGCGATTGCGGCGATGACGGTCGAGGCGCCGGTGACGAGGTCGCCGGCGGCGAAGACGCCTGGGATCTCGGTCGCGAGCGTCTCGGGATCGGCGCGCAGGCGGCCGTCGCGCGTGGCCAGACCGGCGAACTGCCGGTCCAGGAAGCCGAAATCGGCCTCCTGGCCGATGGCGACGAGCACCGTGTCGGCCGGGATCTCGTGCTCGGAGCCGGCAACCGGCGCCGGACGCCGCCGGCCGCTCGCATCGGGCTCCCCCAGCTCCATGCGGCGGCAGCGCAGGCCCGCGACGCGCCCGCCCGAGGCAATCGCATCGACCGGCGCGACGAGGAACCTGATGTCCACGCCCTCCTCGGCGGCCTCGCGGATCTCCTCCTCGTCGGCGGGCATCTCCTCGCGGCCGCGGCGGTACAGGATCGTGACGTCGGAGGCGCCCAGACGGAGGGCGACGCGGGCCGAGTCGAACGCCGAGTTGCCGCCGCCGATCACGGCGACGCGCGGGCCGACCTCGACGTTCCCGCCGAGGTTGACGGCGCGGAGGAAGTCGAGCGCCGGCACGATGCCGGGCAGGTCCTCGCCGGGGATCTCCATCTTGCGGCTGCGGTGCGCTCCCGCCGCCAGCACCACGGCGCGGAAGTCGCGACGCAGGGCGCTCAGGGGAATGTCGGGGCCGACGCGGACGCCGCAGCGGATCTCGACGCCCTCGGCCCGGATCGCGTCGATCTCGGCCGACAGGACGTCCCGAGGGAGCCGGAACTCCGGGATGCCGGCGATCAGCATCCCGCCGGGCGCCGGCAGCGCCTCGAAGACGACGACGCGCCGACCCATCCTGCGGAGGTAGTACGCCGCGGTGAGGCCCGCGGGGCCGGCGCCGACCACCGCGACGGCCTCGGCTCCGACGTCGACCGGCTTCGGCTCCGGACGAGGGATCTCCCCGCGCCGCTCGGCTTCCGTCAGGAACTTCTTGAGGTCGCGGATCGCCACCGGCTCGTCCACGCCGCCGCGGGCGCACTTCGCCTCGCAGGGGTGCGTGCAGACGCGGCCGCAGGCAGACGGGAACGGGTTGTCGCGCCGGATCAGCGCCAGGGCTTCGGCGAAGCGTCGCTGCCGGATCAGCGCCGCATATCCCTGCACGCTCACGCCCGCCGGGCAGGCCAGGCGGCACGGCGACCTCCCGCGCTTCTCGACGGCGTACGCGCCGGGAATCGCCTGCGGGTAGAGCTTGTAGACCGCGCGCCGCGTCGTCAGCCCCTCGTTGTACTCGTCGGGACGCTCCACGGGGCAGACCTTGGAGCACTCGCCGCACGCCGTGCACTTGTCCGCCCGGACGTACCGGGCCCGCTGGGCGACTCGGACGCGGAACCGCCCCATCTCGCCCGCAACGCTCTCGATGCACGCCCCGGTCAGGATCTCGACGCCCGGGTGGCGGCCGAGCTGCACGAGCTTGGGGGACATGACGCACATGGAGCAGTCGTTCGTGGGGAACGTCTTGTCGAGCTGCGCCATGCGGCCGCCGACCGCCGTGGACTCCTCGATCATGTAGACGCGGATGCCCGAGTCGGCGAGGTCGAGGGCGGCCTGCATGCCGGCGACGCCGCCGCCGACGACCATCACCGCGCCTACCGGCGGCTGCACGGTCATTCGATGCCTCTCGCCGCGAGCACCGGCCGCGGATCCACCAGATGCTTGCGCAACCACTTCCGCGCGGCCGGGAGGTCCATCGCCAGCCCGGCAAGCTCGGTGAAGTAGAAGACCGGCGCCGGCGCCTCCCCCGCGGCCCGCGGCTGCCGGTCGAGGTTCATGAAGCACAGCGGGCACGCCACGACGATCGCCTCGGCGCCCGCGCGCCGCGCCATCGACAGGATCTCGCCGCAGAGATCGGCGACGACGTCGGGCCGCGGGAGCGTCAGCGCGGCGCCGCAGCAGCGCGTCTTGTACGGCCAGCGCCGGACGTCGGCGCCGAGCGCCCCGAGGATGCGGTCGAGGCCGGTGGGGTCCTCGGCGTCCGGCGCGCCGGTCACCTCGGCCGGTCGCACCGTAAGGCACCCGTAGTACGGGACCACCGGCAGGCCCCCAAGCCCCCGCTTCGCGGCCGACCGGAGCGCTTCCAGCGGAGCCCCGGCGGCCATGAACTCGAGCAGATGATGCACGGCGACGCGGCCTGCGAAGGGCGGGACCCCCGCCGGGATCGCGCCGCCGTCGCCGGCCATCGTGTGCGCCGCCCACCGGAGGCGGTTGAAGCAGGCCGCGCACGGCACGACCAGATCCAGGCCCGCGGACTCGGCGAGCGACAGGTTGCGGGCGGGGAGCGCCAGGCCGACGAATTCGTCCAGGGCGTGGGCGCTCGACGCTCCGCAGCACGTCCAGTCGTGCAGCTCGCGGAGCTCGATCCCGAGCGCCTCGCACACGGCGCGCGCCGACAGGTCGTACTCGACCCCCGTCCCGTCGGCGCTGCACCCCGGGTAGTACGAGACCGCGTACGTGGACGTGGTCGTGGACGACGATCCCATGGCGCCCGCGAAGAAGGGAGCCGCGCTCATGGTCGTTCGCTCTTTCCCTTCCGGTCGAACAAGGCGCGCACTTCCTTGCGCCCGCGCGGCTTCGACGCCCGCAGGCGGATCTTGCCGCGGCGCCAGAGCGCAAGACCCAGGCGGAAATCGTCGAGAAGCCCCCCTGTCGCCTGCTTGTACCGGCGGATCATCGACAGCTCGTGGGCGCGTCCCTTGCGCCTGACGACCGCGAGGAACGAGCGGTGGAACGCGAGCGCCGCGGGCTCGGCCGGCGCCGCGCCGGAGGCGAGCGCCAGGGCGCGGAGCGCATCGGTCAGCGCGGGTATGTCGACCTGGTTGGGGCAGCGCGAGAAGCACGTCTGGCAGCCGACGCACAGCCAGATGAAATGCGATCCGAGGACGCGCTCGGACTGCCCCATCTGCACCGCCTGGACCACCTCGTGCGGCAGGATGTCGGCTGCGGCGGCGACGGTGCAGCCGGCCGAGCACTTGCGGCACTGGAAGCACTCGCGCAGGGCCGTCTCGGCGAGGCCGTCCACCCGGCGAGCCAGGATGCCGGCGGCGTCTGCGGAATGTCGCGCGACGGCCATGACGGTCAACGCTCCGGGCTCAGCGGGCCGCATCCAGTACGGCCGGGATCCGGGCCTCCCACCCGAGCGGCACGATGCAGACGCCGGCGGCGACCAGCCTGACGCGGCGGATCACCTCGGCGGCGATCTCCACCGCCGCCTCGGTCTTGTCCGGAGCGCGCTGCAGGCGCTCGACCGTCCGGTCGCTCAACCGGCCCGGCGACACGTTGCGCTGGATGTAGCGCGCCATGCCGCCGGACTTGAGCAGCGTCACCCGGACGATTGCCGGCTTGCCGAGCGCCGCGATGTTGGGGAGAACCGGCTCGAGCGTCTCGGCGTCGTAGGCCGCGCGGGTCAACATGAAGTCGGCCTCGGGGACCGCTGCGGCCGGATCCCACGGATCGACGTCGGCGCCCACGAGGAACCGCGGGGCGCCGTCCAGCGTCGCGCCGGCCATGTCGACGCCGGTCCCGAGGCCGCGGATCGCCGCCAGCAGCCTCTCGGCATCGAGGTCGTACACGCCCTTGGCCCCCGGATGATCCCCTGCGGCCGGATCCACCCCGGCCTCGACCGCGACGGCGCGCACCCCGTCGACCCAGGCGCCGAGCAGCTCGCCCTGGAGCGCCAGGCGGTTGCGGTCGCGGCAGTTCACCTGCAGCACGGCTTCGACGCCCGCGGCGAGCGCCAGGCGGGCGCCGGTGCGCGCGTCCATCGTCATCACGGCGTCGGCCGCATCGGGCACGACGACGGCGTCGACGCGGCCCTGGAGCTTCCCGATGTTCGCGACGAACGCGGCGGTGTTCACGCCCTTCGGCGGGCGCGCCTCCGCCAGGTGCACGAACCGACGCTCCCGAAGGAGCCGATCCAGCGGCATGCGCCTCTCCTCTTCGAGCCGCACCCCCCGGTGTTCTCGACGGCCATCCGGGCGAACGTCGCCGACGCACGGACAAGGGCCATTTAGGGTTTCTCGGCCGGGCGTGTCAACCGAACGCGCAACTGTTCACGTCGGCCATTTCGTGGTCGTGGCCCCGCGCAGCGCGCCCCGCCGTCACCGATCCGGCAGCTCGGTTCCCAGGATCCTGCGCTGGAGCGACCTGGTCTCGAGGCGATCGAGCCGGTCGCGGACGGCCGAGTCCCCCGGAAGACGGCGGGCAAGCTCGCGCAGCGCGTGGATCGCCCCGGGCGTGTCGCCGATCCGCTCGGCCAGGTCCGCCGCCGTGCGCCACAGGTCGAGCCGCCCCGGATCGATTCCGACGGCGCGCCGGATCTCGACGAGCGCGTCCGCCGTGCGGCCCCACCGCGCCAGGAACCCCGCGCGCCGAACGACGGCGTCCGTGCGGTCCCCCTGCGTCCGCGCGCCCGCCTCCAGGGACGCCAGCGTCCGGACGGCGCGATCCACGTCGCCCCCCCTCGCGTATTCCTCGGCCAGCGCCAGCGTCACGTCCGGGCTTCCGAGGAACGCCGCGCAGGGCTCGAGCAACGCCACGGCGCCGGCGTCGCGGCCCGACCGGACGAGGGCGCTCGCGGCGATCAAGCAGGCCGCTGGCCGGCGCAGCTTCCCCCATCCGGCGGAACGGATCTCCGCCAGCGATCCGCCGGCATCCCCCGCGTTCAGCGCGCGCCGGGCGCGCCTGATCCTCGCGGGCGCATCGCCCGCGTCCAGGCGCAGGATCGCCGCGTCGGCCTCGGCGGCCGCCGCCCCGGCTCCCGCCGCTTCCCAGGCGGTGGCAAGGGCGTCGAGCGCCGCCGCTCGGTTCGCGCCGCACGTCCGCAGGAACGGCTCGGCCTCCTCCGGTCCGGCGGCGATCCGGGCGACCGCGGCGGCGGCCGCCGGGAGCAACCCCGGCCTGATTCGCACCGCCTCCCCGAACTCCTCGACGGCCTGCGACCGCGCGCCGGGGATCGCGGCGAGGTACGACGCCACCGCGAAGTGCGTCGGCGCGAAGCCGGGCCGGAGGCGCAACGACTGGTTCCAGAAACGCAGCGGCTCGTACTTGCCCATCCGCGCCAGATGCACGCCCGCAAGGTAGGGGAGGAAGTAGTCGGCCGGGTGGCGCGCGAACGCGCCTCGCGCATCGTCGATGATCCCGGGATGGAACGTCTTCGAGGACGCATACAGGCGGAACCGATCGGTTTCGACCTCGATCCCGTGCTCCGCCGCCCACGGATAGGCGAACGCCAACAGGACGGCCGCGGCCACGGGCGCGGCGAAGGCCGTCCAACCCGGCGGCCGGAACCGATCGCCGCTCGGCCGGCGCACCCGCTCGCGGTCGCCCACGGCCCCGACCTCGCGGACCACGGCGAGCACCGCGACGAACGGCAACGCCAGCCCGAGCAGTTCGAGCCCGAAGTCGACCTGGTTCTGCAGGAGCAACCCGAAGGCGGCCGCGACGGCGCCGCAGTTGTGCGACTTCGTCGACGGACGCACCACCGCCCGGCCGAGCACGAACAGCAGGCCGAGCAACGCCGCCCCGCCGAAGACGAGGCCCCACTCGGCCGCGAACTGCGCCGGGAGGTTCTCCGGGTGCGTGTACGTCACCGTGTCGGGCTGCTTCTGATAGGCCGGGTAGGCGGCGGCGTACGCGCCGCGACCGACCCCCGTCCACGGGTGGTCCGCCGCCATCGGGATCGCCTCGCGCGGCAACTCGAGCTTGGATGCGTCGCCGGCCGCGAACTCCCGCACGATCGCGTCGTAGGCGACGTACGAACCGGCCGACAGGGCCAGCAGGAGGCCGAGCAACGCCCAGCCGAGTTCCCGTCCGCCCGCTCCCCGGAATCTCGTGGTCGACGACGATCGGCGAGGGCGTTCGGCCTCCCCCCCGGCTTCGACCGCATCCGAGTCCGCCGCGCCTTCCGTCCCGTCCCTGTTCCTGCCGCCGGCCGCCCGCAGGGCGACGAACATCGCGACGGCCGCCACGAACGCGATGATCCCGCCCCTGGAAAGCGTCAGCAGGCACGCGCCGCCGGTGATCGCCCCGGCGGAGATCATCGTCAGCCTGCGGAACCGATCCGGCGACGACATGGCAAGGCCGAAGGCGAGGACGGCGGTCATGCCGAGCGCCCCGGCGAGGTGGTTGGCGTTGACGAACGGAGCCGGGATCCACTCGCCCGCCACGTAGCGCGGGACGTACTCGTCGTACACCTTCGTCCAGCCGGCCAGCCTGTGCAGCAGGAACACGATCGCCACGGCGGCGCCCGCCGCCACGACGGCCTCGAGAATCCCGCGGCCGCCGTACGCCCGAAGCCGGTACCGGACGGTGAGGTAGGTCAGCGTCACGGCGAGCATCGCCAGGCCGGCGAGCACCGTGGCCGGCGGATCGAGCGAGAGCGGGCGCCAGCCGCCACGGTGTGCGACGCCGAGCGCCGCCCAGGCGCCGTCATGGATGTCGAACGCGCGGGGGGAAATCGTCTCCACGAGCCATGGCGGCAGCGGGACGGCCTGGAGGAAGGTGAAGCCGGTCAGGACGAGCAGCGCGATCGAGATGCCGTCCATACGCGGGGCCGGGCGCCGGATGCCGCGGTCCAGGACGCCCATGACGAAGACGGCGGCGGCGAGGCCCGTGACCGCGGCGACGGCGAGGGGCCTGGCCCCGCCCAGCGCGAGGGCCGCGACGGCGAACAGGACGAAGAGGGCGCGTCCGTGCCAGGCGGCGATCTTCCGCAACGGGGTCCCTTCAGGATGCGCGGTCGCCGGCGGAAGGGCCGTTGGACGGCCGCCCATCGTCGTCCGGGGCCGTCACGGCCTCGCCGGGCGGCGCAAGGGATCCGGCCGCCGCTTCCTTCTCGCCGTAGTACGTGCCGTACTTCCGATAGTAGTAGTAGTGATAGTACCCGTACTCGCGATTCTCGAGGTCCAGGTCGTTGAGGACTGCGCCGAGCATGTTGGCGCCGACGTCCCGGAGCTGCTTGACGGCGTGCCTGGCGGCCCTGCGGTTCGTCACGAGGCTCTTGATGACCAGCACGACGCCGTCGGTCAGGCGGGAGAGCACGACCGGATCGGTGACGGCCATGACCGGCGGGCTGTCGAAGACGACCCGGTCGTAGAGCCTGTCGAGCTGCGCCACGACCTCGCGGAACCGCTCGGTGTGGATCAACTCCGCCGGGTTCGGCGGGATCGGGCCGCAAGGGAGCACGTCCAGACCGGGCACCTGGCTGGGCCGGATCAGCTCCTCCACCTTCCTCGTCCCCAGCACCGCGGTCGAGAGCCCCTCGTCGGAATCGATGCCGAACGCCCTGTGGACCCTCGGCTTCCGCATGTCGGTATCCACGAGCAGCACGCGGCTGCCGGACTGCGCCATCGTGATGGCCAAGCTCGCCGCCACCGTCGTCTTCCCCTCGCGCGGACTCGCGCTGGTGACCAGCAGCTTGCGCGGCGGCCTGTCGGGCGACATGAACAGGATGTTTGTCCGGATCGACCGGCAGCACTCGGCTGCGGCCGACTTCGGGTGGTCGTGGCAGAACAGATCGATGTGCTCGCCACTCACATCCGGCTGCCGGCGCCTCCGCCGGCGGGCGCGCCGGGAGCGCGCGGTGGACGTGCCGCCGTGCGCCAGCGTCGGGATGATGCCGAGGAACGCCACGCCGATCTCCTTCTCGACGTCCTCCTGCGTCTTGACGCTCGTGTCGAGCGCCTCGAGCAGGAAGGCGAGGCCGATGCCTCCCAGCAGGCCGATCACGATCGCGAGGGCCAGGTTGAGCTTCACGCGGGGCAGGATCGGCGCCGTCGGCTCCAGCGCGGCGTCCAGCACGCGGGCGTTGTTGACCTGCGACAACTCGGTCGCCAGGTTCGTCTCCTCCGACCGCTGCTGGATCAGGTTGTAGATCTTTTCCGCGTTGTCCTTCTCGCGCCGGAACTGGGCGTGCTGCATCTCCTTGGAACCCAGTTCGAGCGCCTGGGCCTGCAGGAGATCGATGCGGTCCTGCAGCTCCTGCTCGTACGTCACGGTCGCGCCGTGATCGGTCTCGATCGCCCGCAGGATCGTCTCCACCTCCGACTTGATGCCTCGCCGGATCGTGGAGACCTCGTCCGCCATCCGCCGGGACAGGGGATGGTTCTCGAGGAGGTCCGCGTCGAGCGCAAGCTGTTCGAGGCTCTTCTCGAACAGCTTGGCCTTCATCGCCTGGATGACGCCGCTGTCGAGGATCTCCGATATCGACACGCCGGACGCGCCGTGGCGGCGGATCTGCGCATCGATCTGCGCCCGCTTCGCCTCGAGATGGTACCTGTGGAACCTCGTCTGCGCGAGACGCTCGGCCACCCAGTCCATCTCGTTGGCGATCTGGTTGCGCTGGTCCTCGAGGGAGACGGACAGCAGGTTGTTCGCCTTCATGAAGTCGACGACGCGCTGCTCGGCCTCCCTGAGCGTCTTGGCCCATGCCTCGGCCTGGCGGAACAGCCAGTCGCGGGCGTTGACGGTCGATTCGAGCGCCACGTCGCGGTTGTACTCGACGTAGGCGTCCGCGAGCGCGTTGGCGAGGAGCCTGCCGAGCGCCGGATCGCGGTGGTCCACCGAGACGCGCACCAGCCGGCTGTCCTTGACCGGCTCGACCACGATTATCCCGCGCAGCATCCCGGCCGCCGTCTCGTCGTCGACCGGCTCGAACACCTCGGCGTCCTCCGGCACCCCCAGGAACGCCCGGTTCGAGCCGAGCGAGTGCAGCGCCGTCACCCGCGCCGCCACCTCGTGACTCCGCAGGATGTGGTACTGCGTCTCGTAGAACTCCTGGTTCGACCAGTGCGAGCCGGTGCCGAGATCCGTGACCGCCTCGACCTGGCGCCCCAGCACCCGCGGCGCCTGGGGATCGATCTGCAACGTGGCCGTCGCGCGGTAGATCTTCGTCTGGCGCAGCGTGTAGAACGTGACGAGCCCGACCACCGCCACCAGGAAGAACAGCAGGTGCCACTTCCGCTTCCGGAGCACCTCCAGGTAGGCCAGGATGTCGAAAGGCTTGTGAGCCTCCGAAACCTGTGCCGTGACTTGGCCGACCTGATCCTGCGTCACCGGATGGCCTCTCGCGCCGGCTGCAACCCCCGCCCTCGACGCCCGCACCCTCCGACCGAGCGCACGCTTCTAGCACGTCCCGACCCGCCGCGCCAGCCTCGCGAGGGCGGCGGATCCCTGCGCCGCCCCCGTTAGTGCGGTTCCGGAACCACGGCGTTCATGGCGATGACTGCCGACTGCTCCCTGCTTCCCATCGAGGAAATCCGTCGCGCTCGGGGCCTGGGCGAGCGCCTCCGAATCGATTTTGTCGCCCGGAGCGACTCCCTTCTGCCGCTCCGAATCGAATCGGTCGGTCGAAGGCCGGTCGGCGAGCGCCTCCGAATCGGAAAGACGACTTCAGACCGGGCGACCTGGGCAGGATGGCACAAGATCGGCGGGGGATACTGGTTGTAGGGCATGAGTCCGAGGATGAGAGGTTCTCGCGCCCGGTAGGACGAAAACGATCATCCCTCCGGGAGTTTTGAAAGAGGCTCGTCTGCGCTCAGCGATCGAGCAGGGCCTTGAGCTTTTTCTCCGTCGCCCCCCGCCTCACGGTCCATCGCTTCCGAGCCCCGGCGATTCCCCCGGCGAGGTCATCGAACCCCGGGTTGCCCGGAGAGCCGGAGATGGTCTGCGCGGCGAGGAGGCGGCGTACGTCGGGGGTCCGTACGGACTCGATGTCTGCCTTGACCTCGCGGTAGGCCTCGCGGAAGGGGCGGCCGGCCAGGACCAAGTCCAGGGCGGCGTCGGTGGCGAAGAGATCCGGGGTGCAGGCCGCGAGGCAGCGCTCGCGGTGCACGATCAACTTCTCCGCCACCAGGGTCAGGACGGCCAGGGTTTCGCCGGCGTCGTCCAGCCCGCGGATCAACGGCTCCTTGGTGAGCTGGAGGTCGCGGTGGTAGCCGGAGTACAGGGGGGCGCTGATCTCGAGGACCTCGTACAGGCGGGACCGCACCCGGGCGGCGCGGCCGCGAATCAACTCGAGCACGTCCGGGTTGCGCTTCTGGGGCATCAGGCTCGAGCCGGTGGTCAGCTCCTCGGGCAGGGAGAAGAAGCCGGGCTCCGGGGCGCTGAACAGGATCAGGTCAAGGGCCAGCCGGGCGCAGCCGGCGAGGAGCTGGGTCAGGCCGAAGAGGACCAGCGCGGCAAGCGGTCCGCGGCTGTTCTGCACCGCCAGGGTGTTGTGCTGCACCCCGGAGAAGCCCAGGAGGCGCGCCACGTAATCCCGATCCAGGGGCAGGCGGCTGCCGAATCCGGCCGCGCTGCCCAGGGGGCTTCGATCATTGAGCCGGTAGGCCGTATCGAGGGTCTCCAGGCCGTCGAGCAGCTCCTCGGCGAACGCCGCCAGGTAGTGGCCCACGGTGGTCGGCATGGCCTTGCGGGTGTGGCTGAAACCAGGCAGCGGCGTCTCTCGTTCGGATCGGGCGCGATCGAGCAAGGCGGAGGCGAGATCCAGCGCGGAGGCGGCCGCGTCGAGCAGTCGTTGCCTGGTGCAGAGCCGCAAGGCGCAGAGCACCTGGTCGTTGCGCGAGCGGCCGGCGTGGACCTTGCGCCCCGGCTCGCCCAGACGCCGTTCGTAGGTGCAGACCGTGTCGCGGTTGAGCCGGTAGATGATGTTCTTGCGGGTCTTGAACTCCATGAGCGCCGTGCCGTCGTACTCGCCGAGCTCCGACAGCGTCGGGCGCATGTGCCGGAGGATCTCGGCGTCGTAGCGCGGCGAGTACGGACGCACCGGACAGCGACAGAAGAGCTTCTTCCGCGTCGCGAGCTGCGCGTGCACTTCGAGGCCCGCCATGAGGCCCAGGCGCGCGTATTCGTCGGCGCTCATTTCCGACGGCGTCTTCACCTGCAGTCCTCCGCACCGGGGGGCAGTCCGGTCTGCCCAACCCGTTGGTGCATTCGCGCAAAAACGTGCTACATCCCGTCCGCCGATGCAAACTCGGCGTGAAGTCGCCGGTAACTTCTCGGGAGAAAGAGAGATGATGAAACGCGCAGCCTTGGCGGTTCTTGCGGGACTCGGCGCCTGGACGGTCCCGGGGGGGTGCGGCAACGGAGCGCAATCGACCGCGAGCGGTGGGGAGTTGGAAGCGGTGCCCCCGGCGCTCGACTTCGGTCGGGTCCGCGTGGGCGAGACCGGCCTGTCGCAGGTGGTTCTCGTCAATGCGTCCTGGACGGTCGACGTGGTCGTGTCGCGCATCGAGATCGAGCCTGTCGCAGGTGGATCGTTCTCGCTGGGAGCCGGGCCCGCGGTCCCGGAAGGCGGGCTGGTGATCGCTCCGCGCGCGAACGCCGCCGTCGGCGTGACCTTCGCGCCGGAGGATGTCGGCGAAGCCCGCGCCGTGCTGGCGGTGGCCAGCAACGCGAGCAACGGGCGCCGGATGCGGATCGATCTCCGGGGCGAAGGCATCACCTGCGAGAGCGGGCCGCTCGCCGCCGGCGAATTCGTCGTGAACACCGACATCACGTGGGGCCCCGCGGACCACCACCAGGAGAACCCCGCCGTGGCGTTCGACGGGACGACCTTCATGGTCGTGTGGGAGGACGGCAGGAGCGGCTCGGACGCCGACATCTACGGGACGAGGATCGGAACGGACGGGGCGCCGATCGACCCGCGGGGCTTTCGGGTTTCCGCGGGGGCCACGAGCGAACAGCGTCCGGCGATCGCCTCCGGCGCGACGGAGTACCTCGTGGTGTGGGGACAGAGCAGCCCCCCGGGCGGCGCCACCGGCTTCGACGTCTACGGGGCCAGAGTCTCCCGTGACGGCGTGGTGCTCGATGCCGAACCGATCGCCGTCTGTGCGGCGCCCGACGACCAGCTTCTGCCCTCCGTGGCCTTCGACGGGACCAACTACCTCGTGACGTGGCTGGACAACCGCGAGTCTGCATGCGATGTGTACGGTGCGAGGGTGGATCCGTCGGGGAACGTGCTGGATCCCGCCGGTATCGCGATCGCCGCGGCCCCTGACTGCCAGAAGTTTCCCGGGGTCGCCTTCGGCGGCGGCCAGTATCTTGTCGTATGGCAGGACCACAGGGAGGGGCCTGCCTCGCTGTACGGTGCGAGGGTCGATCCTTCGGGTAGGGTGCTCGATCGCAGCGGCATTCGCATCTCCGATACCGCGGCGACCCAGACCTTCGCCGCCATCTCCTTCGACGGGGAACGGTACTTCGTCGTGTGGGAGAACCCCACCGGCGGCGATACCGACATCCTCGGAGTCAGAGTCGACCTGTCCGGCGCGGTGCTCGACGCGGTTCCGCTCGTCGTCTCGGCGGCGCCCGGCAAGCAGGGCGATCCGGTCGTGGGCTTCGATGGAACCCATCACCTCGTCGCGTGGACCGACGCCAGAGCGGGAGAGGGGATCTACCATGTCTATGCGGCGCGCGTGGACCGCTCGGGCAACGTCCTCGATCCGGATGGAATCGGGATCGGCACGGCGGAAAGAAGTCAGCTCTCGCCCGCCCTGGCCTCCGGCAGGTCGGGGTGGTTCGTCGCGTTCGCCGACGGCAGCATCGGCTGGATGGACGTCGTCGGGACGAGGGTCGGCGCGGGAGGAGAGGTGATCGATGCCGGCGGCGTCCGGCTCTCCGTTGCTCCCAACAGCGAGCACAACCCGTCCGTCGCTTCGGCCGACGGCTCGGCCTACTTCGTGGCGTGGAGTTCCGAGGATGACACCGATTCGAGGGACATCCACGGAGCGCTCGTCCGGCGCGCAGGCCCCGACCCCGGCGTCGCGCCCGTACCCCTGTCCGAGGCGCCGGGCGACCAGGACCACCCCTCGGTGGCCTCCGACGGGCGGAACTACCTCGTGGTCTGGATGAGCGACGAGCCGGGCGCTGCGGGCATCCATGGATGCCTCGTGGACGGCGAGGGAGCGATCGTCGAGCCGGGCGAGCGGCTCATCCGGGGCGGCGCCATCGGGAGATATCCTCCCGGGCTCGCCTACGGCGGCGACGCCTACTTGGTCGTGTGGGTGGCCCCGGAAGCGGAGGGGAACAGCGGCATACGCGGGACGTTCGTGGACCCTTCCGGGACTGTGCGGGAAGGGACCGACGTCGTCATCTCGTCCGGCGAGGGGGAGACCTACCAGCCTACGGTCGCCTTCGGCGGGAACGACTATCTCGTCGCCTGGGGTTGGAAGAGGACGCCGTTCGACCCGATGTACGTCGTCGGCAGGAGGGTGTCCCGGTCGGGGGAGGTGCTCAATTCCGCATTCCTGCGGATTACGGGCACCTTCTCCGCCAGCGACCCGGCCGTCGCCTACGGTGGCGGCTACTGGCTGGCCATGTGGCGCTACGGGACGGAGGGCGACATTCACGGCGTGCTGGTCGCCCCGGACGGCCGCGTGCTCGACGAGGACGGTTTCTTCGGGATAAGCACCGCGCCTGGGAGGCAGTCTGGGCCGGTCGCGAGTTTCGACGGGTCGCGGTTCCTTGCCGTGTGGGAGGACGGCCGTGCCGTGGCGGGCGGGGCTCCCGGTGCGTTGCAGGTGTACGGAGCCCGGGTGAGTCCCGACGGATCGTTCACCGTCGATTTCGCGGTATCCTCGCGTGACGGCGACGCCGTGGCTCCCGCCGTCGGAGCGACTCCATGCGGGGAATCACTGGCGGTCTACTCGGGCTGGGCGGCGGACGAGGGCTACTTCGCCAAGCGGGTGTTCGGCAGGTTCTTCGGGCGACGCTGATCGCGAACCCGAGGATCGGGGATTCGGAGCAGAACCCGGATCCAACCGACCGGAATTCCCTCACCCGCCATCGGCGGACGGCGTCGGAACGAGGTTGGCACGCATGGGATGCACCCCCCGTCGTTCGGCACCGTTGATCCCCCGGCCGTCATGGGGTATGCGCTGCGCGCCATGCGGGACGACGGTGCGGCGGGGCGTTCGGCGCCCGGCAACTCACGGAAGGAGCCTCGCGGCTTTGCCGCGAGGGTCCGCGGGGGTCCGGGGGGCCTTCCTCCCGTGAACGAGCCCGAGCCCGCACCCGAGCCCGATGCGTGCTGCGAGGAGCGGGCACGGACTCGGGCGCGGGCTCGTTCACGGGACGGGGGTCCGGGGGGCGGTGAGGCGCGAAGCGGCGAACAGCCCCCCGGCGCAAACGTCCCGATCGTCAACCCGGCGAACGCCATCACCGCGATC
>CAMTWF010000362.1:0-10011 GCA_947085355.1 uncultured delta proteobacterium | reverse complement strand
TTCATGTCGAAGAAGACGCGCACCGGCAGCGGCAGCGCGTCGGCGTCCCCAGGCCGGGCGGGCGAAAGATCGGTGCGCAGCAGGAGCCACAGGAACGCGCCGAGCGACACGGCCTGGACGGCGCGCCGCGCCAGGACGCCCACGTCGCGCCGCGGCCGCCCCGGCCCCTCGGGCGCGCCCGCCCCGTCGTTCGTAGCCGCGCTTCCTTCCATCCGATCCCGCATCGAACGCCCGCGCGCCGGTCGGCCGGCGGGCGGCGGCGAAGCTACATGGTGATCTCGATCCGTCGGGTTGCCGGCGGCCGCGACCTGCCCAGACCGGCCCGCTCCGCAAGCCCGATGTACGGCACTTCCTCCGGCTCGCGACCCAGCAGCGACGCCGCCCATGCGTCGCCTGCAACCGGATCGGTCGTCGCCGCCACCAGGTCGCGCCGCTCCACGTCGGACATGCTGCCTCCCTGCGGACCGTTGCGGACCATGACCAGCGTTGCGTCCAGCACCGTCAACGCGGGCCGGAACGTCGCGGCCAGATCGACGATACCCTCGTCGATCACCTGGTGCAGGCGGTGCCGGCGGTCGTCCAGCAGCACGCCGTACCAGTTCTTCATCCCGGCCGTCAGCCTGGACAGACCGTGGTGCTTCACGACGGGGACGTTGATGAGCCTGTCGGCCTCGACGACCTGCCGCGGGATCCGCCACCGCCCCAGGACGCCCCGGAGGTCGAACTCCTCGTACACCGACGGGTCGGGGAGCACCACCTGCGCCCCGGCGTCCTGGGCGGCGCGCCAGATCCCGCTGCGCTCGAACGAACGCCGCGCCTCGTTGCACGAGACGTCGGTCACGACCACCTTCGCGGCGCCCGCCGCGACGCACATGCGGACGACCTCGGCCACCACGGTCGGGTTCGTGTTCGCGCCGTGGGCCGGCAGGCGGTCCCATGCTATGTTGGGCTTGACCAGGACCTTCTCGCCGGATCGGACGAAGCGGCCCATGCCGCCCAGCGCCTCGACGGCACGGCGGGTCGCCGCAGCCGCGTCGGAGCCGCGGACGATCGCCAGATCCGGCGCCTCGGGCGCCTCGGGCGCGCGCGTGTCCACCACACGCGGCGTCGCGGTTCTCGGAGTCGCCGCATCGTCGGCGTCGCGCTGGTGGAGCAGCACTCCGACCGCCCCGACTCCGGTCAGGCCCGCGCCCAGCGCCGCCGTGTTGCGCACGAACGCGCGCCGGCCCCGGTCCCTCGGCTGTCCAGCACTTTCCTTCGCGCCGGGGGGCTGTTCGGCGCCGGGCGCCTCACCGCCCCCCGGACCCCCGCGGAACCTCGCGGCAAAGCCGCGAGGTTCCTTCGCGCCGGGGGGCTGTTCGGCGCCGGGCGCCTCACCGCCCCCCGCCGGTCCCTTGCCGGATCCGCCGTCCGTCGTCATCTCGTAGTCTCCTGCGCCCCGGTCGTCGCCGCGTCGATGCGACTCGCCAGTGCGGCGCCGAACGCCGTCAACGGCCCTTCGGCTTCCTCGATCAGCCTGGCCGGATCGACCGCGGCGTCGTGTTCGTACCGAAGGAACGCCAGGAAACGGCCGCGCCGGAGGCGGATCTGGTCCATGTCCAGGCGTGCGGCGTCGACCTTGCCGGCGAGTCCGCGCGGTATCGGGACCGCAGGCGCCGCCCCGCCGGCTTCGAGGTCCTCATGCCCGTATCGGGCGGCCGCCTGCTGGGGCGTCGGGAAGGCGAAGATCTCGATCCGCACGACCGGGCCGTCGGGCGGACCTGCGCGGTAGGCCCTTTGCAGCGCCCACAGCACGCCGTAGCGGTGGAACACGGCGTCCCCGCCGTTCACCAGCATGTGCAGTTCGTCGCGGACATACGACCGTGGGGCCCCATCGGCTGTCCACGGCGCGAGGAGATCATCGGGCAGCAGCGAGGCGTCAGGGTCGCCCAGCGGCGGCGCCTCCACCCGGGGCCGAGGCGCCGGGGCATCCGCGCTCTCCCGAGGTCGCGCGCAGGCGGCCGGCCACGCGAATGCGAAGACGAGGACCATGGTACGGGAAGCTACCGGCGTCATGGCGAAGGATGATAGGCGCGCCCGGTTCGTCCGGCAAGGTCGCGCCGCGCTATGCGCTATGCGCTATGCGCTATGCGCTATGCGTTATGCGCTATGCGCCGGCGATTCGGTACGCACGGCGCACGGCGCACGGCGCACGGCGCACGGCGCACGGCGCATAGCGCCCTTTGCGGCAGGCGGGCGGCGGGGCTATCATCCGGCCGGCGGCGGGACCCGCCGGAGGGTGATTCGATGAAGCGGTCGCACCGGCCGGTTGCGGTGGCGGCATTCATGCTCGCGGCGGCGGGGCACGCGTGCGCCGCGCAGGCGCAGGACGAACCCGACTCCGGCGCGGACGGCGGCGACACCGGGCCCGGCCGCTGCGGCGCCGGCGGGCAGTGTGCGCCGGGTCTCACCTGCTGCGACGGCCGCTGCGTGAACACCCGGGAGGACATGCAGTACTGCGGAAGCTGCGTCGTCGCGTGCGGCGACAACGCGGACCGCTGCGTCGGCGGCTCGTGCGCGTGCGAGAGCGCCGTGGCGTGCCCGGACGGCCGGCTGTGCTGTCCCGGCGCCGGCTGCGTGGATGCCGCGTCGGACGCGCGCCATTGCGGAGGTTGCGGCGTGGCGTGCCCGACGGACCAGACGTGCCGCGGCCGCGTCTGCGTGCCGAGCGCCTGCACGCCTCCGTGCGGCGCCGGGCAGTCCTGCTGCGGCACCGCCTGTGCCGATACGCGTACGGACAGGGCGAACTGCGGCCGGTGCGGCAGCGTGTGCGGCTCGGGCCAGGAGTGCGTGGGCGCGACCTGCATCACGCCCGAGTGCTCGCCCGCGTGCGGCGCGGGGCAGGCGTGCTGCGGCGGCAGGTGCGCAACCACCGCGACCGATCCGAGGAACTGCGGCCGTTGCGGCAACGTGTGCCCCGACGGCGAGACGTGCGAGGGGGGCCGGTGCCTCTGCGGCGGTCGCGCCTGCCTGTCGGGCCAGATGTGCTGCGCCGGAACCTGCGTCAGCGCATCCTCCGACCCGGCCAACTGCGGGGGGTGCGGCGCGGCGTGCGGCGCCGGCATGCGCTGCGTGGCGGGCGAGTGCCTGTGCGGCACGTCGGTGTGCGCGCCCGGAGAGGTGTGCGCCGGAGGGACGATGTGCTGTCCGGCCGGCGTGGATCCTTGCGGCGCCGTCTGCTGCCGGATGACGGAGAAGTGCTGCTCGGGCAGGTGTCAGGACATCGCGTCGGACATGAACAACTGCGGCGACTGCGGCGCTCGCTGCAACCCGCTCAAGACGGACCGGTGCGTCGCCGCCCAATGCCGGTGCGGTACCGCCGGCGCGTGCCGTGACGGCATCCTCCCGTTCCCGCTCAACTGCCAGGTCGACGACTTCAGCGGTCCCCAGATCTGCTGCTCGGCCAGGTGCTCGCCGGTTTCCGCCGAGCGCTGCGGCAACTGCACGACGACGTGCCCCTCCGGCACGTGCACGGGAGCGCCGTTCCTGGGATGCACGTTCTCCTGCGGGTGAGCCTGAAGCTACCACTCGGCCGGTTCGTCCCGAAGTTTGGTGTCCACGTTTGGCGGCCTGCCTGCCGCCTGCCTGTCGGCAGGCAGGGCAGGCAGGCGGGCCGGTCGCGGAGGCTTGGGGATCGGGGCGGCGGTCGCGGTGCGACGGACCTTCTTGAAGGATGTAGGGGCGCCACGCAGCGCGCGGCGCGCGACCACGAAATGGATCGGCGCACCAGGTCAACGCGCCGCGCGCAAGTGCGCCCGCGGGCACACTCCCACCGGCGGGGTGAACTCGCGGGCGCACTTGCGGCCCCTTCGGGGCCGCTGCGCGGCGCCCCTACAACCGGGGAAGAACGGCTGGACCTCATCGCCATCTGTTGTGGACACCAAACTTCGGGTTCGTCGCGCCCGAGGGCGGGAAGCGCGTCGCGCCAGGCGGGGCCGGCGTGCCGTTCGACGAGATTCGCGATGTCGGCCGGAATCGGGGCGATGAAGCGGCAGCGCACGCCGGTCGCCGGATGCGGCAGATCGCCTGCACGTTCACCGCCGTGCCCCACTCCTCGGGGATCCAATACCTCCGCCGGTAGATCACCGCGCGCTCGTTGTTCCACGAGCGGAACACCGCGGCGATCGCCCCCCAGAGTTGCTCCCGCGGGTCCCCGGGGAAGGGACGCCCCGTCTCACGCAGCACGATCTCCTTGTACCTGCGCACCAGCGCCCGCAGATCCTCCGCCGACGCCTCGTGGTCGAATCGCACTCCCCGCGCCTCCCGCGCCGCCTTGGGGGCCGCCCTGGAGTACTTCCTGTTGCGGTAGGAGGCCGGGGGAGGTCACCGGTTGCGGCCTGCGTGGACGCTGGGTTGCGCTTGTCCTATCATCGGCTCCGTGAGCGCAGGTGCGGCCGGGTTGGGCGTCGGGGCGTAGGCGGTTTCCAGGCGCACGGCCGACGGCGCAAGGTGGCACGACGTGATTGATCGACTCGAAATCCACGGGTTCAGGGGCATCGCCGCGGGCGCCCTCGATGGCCTGTTCCCCCTAACGCTCCTCATGGGAAAGAACAACTCGGGCAAGTCGACCTGCCTGGAAGCGCTGTGGCTCCTGCTCTGCCCGGGCTTCTACGAGGCCGCCCGCACCATCGGCGGGCGCCGCGGGACGGTCGGTCCCGAACTACCCGTGCATCTTGCCCCGCTCGGATCGGGCGAGCTGGTCGCCACCGGCAAGGGCTTGATCGGCGGCGTCGTGTCTGGTTCTTCGCCGCGCAAGAACGCCGACGATGCGGAGCAAGCTGCGAGCGAGGCAGCGGTGCGCGTGTCCCTGGCGCTGTCGCGGGAGTCAAACGAGCATCGCGTCGACATCGTCAGGCGATTCGAGTCGCCCCCGGGCACCCCCGTCGCCGTCGAACAGCGGGCGGCGGAGGAGCAGCAGGCGCACCTGATCGGGTCCGGGGGCGGCGGCGGCCCGAGCGGGCCTCCCCGCGCCATCACGTTTCTGCCCTCCCGGTTCGTCGATACGCTGCTGGGGTCGAAGGACGAGAGCGAGTCGCTTTCGCTCGTGCAGGCCGCAGGCAAGAGTGCTTACCAGCGGATGCTGACCCAACTCCGGGCGGTGGATCCCGCACTCCGCGACATCAGCCCACGCAAAGTCGGCGGGACATGGATCGTCCACATGGTCTACGACGACCGGGATCTGCCGTTCGCGGTCGCCGGAGACGGCATCAAGCGGCTGTTCCATCTGGCCTGCATCCTCGGCTCCCTGGGCCGGGGAGTCCTCCTGCTGGAGGATCCCGAGTGCTACCAGCACCCGGGGGCGCTGGGCGCCCTCGCGCACATGCTCTGGATCGCCGTCGAGGCGGGAACGCAGATCATCCTCTCGACGCACTCGCTCGAACTGTTCGACTACATCGCCGTCTCGGCGCGCGAAAGCGAGGGCCGAGCGAAGCAATTCGGGGTCTACCGCATGGCGCTTCGCGAGGGGAAGCTGGTGACGGCGCGGCTGCCGGGTCTGCGCGCCATCGAACTCCGCGAGGATCTCGCGGAGGACCTGCGCACATGACCGAGCGAACAGTCTGGATCCACTGCGAGGGACCGGAAGACGCGGCAGCCCTGCGGGAGCTGCTGCACCGGGTTTGGCGCCTGGAGAGCAGGCCCCGCACCGGGCGTCAGCCGCTCGTCGGTGAACCGCGGCGGGAGACATTCGTGTCGGGAGAACTCGTCGTGGAAGTCCACGTGTCGTCCGGCAAGCAGGGGATCCTCCGGGAATGGCCCGCCCATCTTCGAGACCAGATCGACGACTCCCTTGCGGGTCTCGGCCTCTGCTTCGACCCGGACGAGCAGGCGCCGACCGAGTGGCGCAGGAAACTGTTCGAGGAGCCGTGGGAGGAACTCGCCGCGCCCGCACACCTCGATCCGCTCCGGCCGGACGGCGACGGATTCGTGGTTCCGGCCTCGGCGCTGAAGATCGGGCACGACGTGCTCGTGGTGGCCCTTCCCTGGCAGTCTGATGCGGCCAACTACGATCGGCTCGACGAGGTCGAGGCAGAACACGGCCGGCCGCCGAAACAATGCTTCGAGCGCATCCTTCTTGCCGCGGCCAAGGTCGCGCAGCCGGATCGGGCGGAGCTGGCCGAGCGCTGGGTGGCGGACTTGCAGCACCTTCCGCACATCACCCGCGCGACGTGGAAGACCGCGGTCCGCCTGTGGCACGCCCTCGCCTTCCCGGACAAGGGGACAGCAGACGTGGCAGCGCAGGTCTTCGGCCAGGACCACGCCCTCTGGGACGCCGCTGGGGCCCATGTCGTCGGCGGTCCCGTGTGGGAGGGCCTCCATCGGCTGCTCGGGCGCCCGCCGCAGGACCCGACGGCCACGACATTTTCTCCTGCGGGTGAGCCTGAATTCTAAGTAGTCTACCACTCGGCCGGTTCGTCGCGCCCGAGGGCGGGAAGCGCGTCGCGCCAGGCGGGACCGGCGTGCCGTTCGACGAGATTCGCGATGTCGGCCGGAATCGGGGCGATGAAGCGGCAGCGCACGCCGGTCGCCGGATGCGGCAGGGCGACGGTCCACGCATGCAGGGCGTGGCGGTCGAGCACCAGGTGCTCGCGCAGCGCCGGGTCCTCCGACGCGGCGCGGTCGAGCCAGGCGAAGAAGACGTCCTCGTCGGGGTCGTAGACCTTGTCGCCGACGAGGTGGCAGCCGATGGCGGCCATGTGCGCCCGCACCTGATGCTGCCGCCCGGTGCGCGGTTCGACCGCCACCAGCGAGTACGGGCCGGCCCCGACAAGCAGCCGATAGGCCGTCAACGCCGGATGACCGTCGGGGCGGGGGATCATCTTGATGCGGATGCGGCTCGTGTCGGAGTGGCCGAGCGGCGCGTCGATCTCGCCTTCGGGCGGATCGGGACGGCCGTGCACGAGCGCGAGGTAGAGTTTCTCGACCTCGCGGCGCGCGAACAGCCGCTTGAGCGCCTGGTCGGCCTGTAGGGTGTGTGTGGCCAGCACGATGCCGCTCGTCTCGCGATCGATCCGGTGCCCGATGCGCGGGAGCCGGCCGGGGTATCGCTCGCGCAGGAACCGCGTCAGCGTGGCGATGCGGTACCTGGCCGTGGGGTGCATTACGATCCCGGCCGGCTTGTCGATCGCGACGAGGTGCTCGTCCTCGTGCACGATCCGGATCGGCGTCACCGGCGGCGGCGGCTCCAGGACCTGCCGCCGGTAGACCCAGATCACCTCGCCCGGCGTGACGCGGTGCGAGCGGCGCAGGCGGCGCCCTTCCGAGTCGGCGGCTCCGCCCGCGACGATTCGCTGCGCGCGGCAGCGGGAGACCCAGCGGATGCGCGTCGAGATGAACCTGTCCAGCCGCAGACCGGCGCACTCCAGCGGCACCACGAACGCAACCGGCTCGCGGTCGGGCTCGATTCCGTCCGGTCTGGGCGGGGGCGCCGGAAGGCTCGGCGGGGTGTCGTCGGAGGGCGTCGGCAAGACCGGATCAGCCGGCCTTGGCCACCCGGCCCGAGCGGATGCAGCGCGTGCAGACCCGCACCCTGCGGACCGCGCCGTCCACGACGGCTCGGACGCGCTGGATGTTGGGCCGGCGGACGCACTTGGTCTTTCGGTTCGAATGGCTCACGCGATTGCCGCTCAGACGGCCCTTTCCGCAAACTTGGCAGCTGCCTGACATGTAGCACTTCCTCCGGCCCGGCTTCATCGGGCCGCAGCGGCGGCTTCTAGCACGTGGCCCGGCGGCGATCAAACTCGCTGGTTGCCGCCCCGGCCGGTGCTACACTCGGACGGCGGCGGGGGAGGTGCGAGGTTCCGGTGTCGCGTGTCGTTTTCCCGGCAATCGGTCTGATCCTTGCGTCGGCGGCGCGTCCCGCGTCCGCCGGCGAGCCGGAGACGTTCCGGCTGGGACTCGGATTCGGGTACGTGTCGCCGCTGGCCGATCCGGCCGTCGCCGAAGGACTGGGCGGCGGCGTGGAGGCGTGGGCGCGCGTCGTCGGCCGGCTGGGGGCGAGGCTGTCGATCGACATCGCGCGCAATGCGCTCGAAGGGGACCTGTCGGGAGTCCCCTGGCCCTACACCGGCGGCGACGTCACGTTCGGCCCGACGCTGGAGTTCACGTCGCCCGGCTCGTCGCTTGCGTGGCTGGCGAGCGTCGAGACGGGGCCGTACTGGACGGCCTACGTGCTCGGGCTGTCCTGGACGTGGGGCGTCAACTTCGGCACGGCGCTCGTGTGGCGCTTCTCCCGCCCGCTTGGTCTCCAGATCCGGACCAACTACCACCTGTACAACCTCGCGCCGCTGGACGGCGACGCCATCCGCTGCCCGCGGACGATGCTTCCCGCCGGGACGCTCGACAGGCTTGACGTGATCCTGTCGCTCGTGGTGGCGGCATGACCCTCGCCGGACCGCTCGCCGCGCTCGTGGTCGCAGCCTGCCTGGCCGGCGCCGGGTGCGACCTGACGCTGACGCAGGATCGGCCGTCGTACGAGGATCTGTCGGCGGTCGAGCGTGCCGCGGTGGACCGGATCCTGGCGCGCCTGCAGGCTTTCAACGCGGCGCTGCGCCTCGACAGCAGGACCGGCATCGGCCGCGAGTACTCGCTCGGCCCCGTGGCCGAGGATCGGGACCGCATCAACGTGTCGTTCCGCGGCCTGTGGATCGCCGCCAACCTGGGCGACGACGTCATCCACATGTCGGTCTGGGAGAACCTCTCGGCGCCCCAGCGGGCCGAATGGGCCTCGTGGTTCGGCGAGGCGGAGGCGGCGGCGAAGGCGCGGTACGAGGGCTTCTTCCACGACTGGGTGGCGGCGCATCTGGCGGGCATACAGGCGGTGTTCCGCATCCAGACGGTCGAGTACGTCTACGGGAACCGGTCGGTCTTCAAGCTCGAACGCGACGGACAACGGCTGGCCGCAAGCTACGCGAGGGTCCACGACCCGGGGCTGCTGTCCCGGGCGCGGGCGACGTGCGGACCGATCCGGGACAGGTTCGCCGCCCGCTGGGGCGCCGGCTTCACGCAGGAGTACTACCTGGCGAATTTCAGGGCGCTCACCGATCCGGCGATGCCGTCGGGCTGGATCTACTTCCTCTGCCGCCACATGGCGGAAGCGGAGGTGCGCGGTGTCGACATCGAAGGGCGGCCCTACACGTTCGCCGAGGAGCTGTCCGTGATCCCGCGGTGAAGTTCCGCGCGGTTCGTCGGGGCGCCGGTAGCTTCTCAAAAAGTAACCGTTCAGGCCCCATGGACGACGGGGAGGGGTGAACGGTTGCCCTTTGACCATGTCGGCCGGCAGTGCCAGCATCTGCGGGCTCCGGCGTGCGGAGCAGGAAACGGCATGGACCGCACGGGACAGATCCTCGATTGAGGAGGAAGCCATGACGGATCGCAGATACGTGTGGCTCGCGTTGGCGGCGTTCGCGCTCGCGGCGGCGGGTTCTGGATGCAGCTCCCCGCTCTCCCTGGTGGGCGAGGTCCCGCTCACCTGCGGGGATGGGACCCTCCAGGCAGGCGAGCAGTGCGACGACGGCAACCCCTGCACCACGCCGGACACCTGCGACATTCTCGGGGCGTGCATCGGCGGAGCGGCCCCGCCCCCCGGCGCGCCGTCGCCGCTCTCCCCCGCGAACGGCGCGCTGACCGGCAGCTTCCGCGCGCCGGCGTCGTTCAACACGGTGCGGCCGCTATTCCGCTGGCGCGCCCCCGCGGACGACGGGTGCGGCGCGGTCACGTACGACATCCAGGTGGATGATTCCTGCACAACGCCAGGCTTCGTGTCATGCACGTTGCCGAGTCCGGAGGCGTCCGCATCGGCCGTCGCCGGACTCGCATGGCGCCCGACATCCGACCTTCCGGTCTCGACGGTCCAGCCCGTCGGGCGACGGTACTACTGGCGCGTGCGTTCGTGCCGAAGTGGAACCTGCTCCGCGTGGAGCCCGGTGCGGTATGTCGACGTGGGCCGCGCTCCGAAGGACTTCAACGGTGACG
>CAMTWF010000361.1:0-14265 GCA_947085355.1 uncultured delta proteobacterium | reverse complement strand
CCGGCATGACGTTGCTCCCATCGGTGATACGGGCGGAATACCGCGGCGGGTATCGCATCCGTCTCACGTTCAACGATGCCTCGGAGAAGACCGTCGACTTCCGCCGGTGGCTCGCCGGCCCCGTGTTCGAGCCGTTGAAGGACGTCGACTACTTCCGAAGGTTCTTCCTGGACGGCGGGACCGTGGCTTGGCCGAACGGCGCCGACGTCGCCCCGGAGACCCTCTACGAGTCTCGATCTTCGGCGAAGCGGTCCGGTACGCGCCCACTGCCGACGGCGGCGCGATCCGCCGCGGGCAAGCGGGTCTCGCGCCGCCGTCGCGGCCAAGAGCCGAAGACCGTGTAGGGCGGGAACGGGAATGGAACCAGCCGAATCCGAAATCCGAAATCCGAAATCCGAAATCGGCAGGCCGCTGGCCGGCGTCAGGATCCTCGACTTGTCGCGCATGCTCACGGGCGACTACGCCACGATGCTGCTCGGCGACATGGGCGCCGAGGTGATCAAGATCGAGGAGGTCGACGGCGGCGACCCTCTGCGCAAGATGCCCCCGCACTTCGTCGCCGGCGAGAGCGCGTACTTCCTTTCGATCAACCGCAACAAGAAGAGCGTGACGCTCGACCTCAAGCACCCCGAGGGGCGGCGCGTCTTCCACGAGATGGCGTCCGGGGCGGACGTGGTGTTCGACAACTTCCGGCCGGGCGTGCTGGGGAAGCTCGGCGCGGACCACGCGACGCTGTCGGCGATCAACCCGCGCATCATCTCCTGCTCGATCACGTCGTTCGGCGAGAACGGCCCGTACCGCGACATGCCGGCCTTCGACCTGACGATCCAGGCGCTCGCCGGCGCGATGAGCATTACCGGCGAGCCGGGCCGCGTCCCCGTCAGGATGGGGATCCCGATGGGCGACCTCGCTGGGTCGATGTTCGCGGTCTACGCGACGGCGTCGGCGCTGTTCGAGCGCGAGCGGACCGGCGTCGGGCGGCGAATCGAGGTGTCGCTGCTCGATTGCCTCGTTTCGATGCTGACGTACGTGGCCCAGTACTACTTCGTCGGCGGCGGCGTGCCGCAGCCGATAGGGTCGGGCCACATGTCGGTCGTGCCCTACGGCGCCTTCGCGACGAAGGACAGGCCGATCGTCGTCGCGATCTTCGTGGAGAAGTTCTGGAAGGGCCTGTGCGACGCGGTCGGCCTGCCGGAGCTTGCCGGCGATGCGAGATTCGCCGCCGCGGCCGCACGGCTGGAGAACCGCGACGAATGCAACGCGATCCTGGCCCGGCGGTTCGCGGAGCGGACGCAGGCCGAGTGGATCGACGCGCTGTCGAAGGCGGAGATCCCGTCCGCGCCGATACTGTCGCTCGACCAGGTCTTCACCGACCCGCAGATCCTCGCCCGGGACATGCTGGTCGAGGTCGATCACCCGAGATGCGGACGCTTGAAGATGATCGGCGATCCGGTGAAACTGACGCCCCGGCCGCCGGCGGGCTTCCAGCCGCCCCCGACGCTCGGGCAGCACACCGAGACGGTCTTGAGGGAACTCTTGGGTTACGGACCGGAACGGATCGAGACACTCAGGAAGGCGGAGGTGATTTGAGAGCCATGGCGCCGAAGAAGACGACACGGAAGACGAGCAGGACGAAGAAGACCCGGAAGACGACTCCCAGGGCGGCCCAGATCGCTCGGAAGGCGAGGCTGCGATCCGCCGCGCTGGCCGGCCTGGCGGAGCGGCGCCGCCGGGCGCTGGCCGCGAAGAAGCGCGTGCGCGCGGCGCTCCGCAGGTCCAGACCCGCGGCCGCAAGGGCCGCCCGCGCGAAGCGGAAGCCGAAGGCCATCGCGGCCGCGAAGCGCCCGGCGACGCGGAAGGCGGCTCGCCGGCCGGCGCCGGTCGTCAAGGCGCCCGCGTCCAAGGTGAGGCAGGTCGCGCCGAAGCCGGTCCCCGAGGCGGCGGAGCCGCGGCGCGCCCCGGCCGCGATCGTGCGACCGCCGGGCGAGAGGAAGTACCCGCACATCTTCAGTCCCGGCAAGGTCGGGTCGCTGGAGAGCAAGAACCGGATCAAGTACGCCTCGACCGAGACGAACTTCAACGACCGCGAGGGGTTCGTCACCGACACCGAGGTGGCCTACATGGAGGCCCAGGCGCGCGGCGGCGCCGGGATCGTCACGACGCAGGGCGCGTACACCGACCCCAAGGGCGAGGGGAAGGGATACGTCGGGATGATGGGGATCTGGAAGGACGAGTACATCCCGGGTCTTCGACGCATCGCCGGCGTGATCCGCAAGCACGGAGCGCTGTCGTGCCTGCAACTCATGCACTGCGGACGAGTCGGCGGGGTCGAGCTGGACTACTGCGTCGGCCCGTCGGCGGTGCCGCAGGCGCTGCCGATCTTCAAGCCGCAGCGCGAGATGACGCCGGAGCAGATCGAGATTGCGATCCGGGAGCACGTCGAAGGCGCGCTTCGCGCGGTCGAGGCCGGGTACGACATGATCGAGGTATCCGGCATCGTCGGCTACCTGGTGTCCAACTTCATCTCCAAGTACACGAACCGGCGGACCGACGGGTACGGCGGCGACATCCACGGCCGCAGCCGGTTCGCGCGGGAGATCGTCGAGGGGATCCGCAAGGCGGTCGGCCCCAAGGTGCCGATCGTCATCCGCCTGTGCGGCGAGGAGAAGCTGGACGACCGCGGCGGCAACACGCCGGAGGAGTCGCTCGAGTCGATCAAGATCGCCGAGAAGGCCGGGATCGACATGCTGTCGGTGACGGCCGGCTGGCAGGAGTCGACCGTGTCGGTGATCACGCGCGACGTGCCGATGGGGAGCTGGCTGTACGTCGCCGATCGCATGAAGCGGAACATCGAGGTCCCCGTTGCGATGGCGTACCGGCTCTTCCAGCCGGAGCTTCCGGAACGCGCGATCGCCGAGGGGAAGCTCGATTTCTGGGAGATGTGCCGGCCGATGATCGCCGATCCGTTCCTGCCGAGGAAGATCGCCGAGGATCGCCGACGGGACATCATCCCCTGCATGGCCTGCAACATCTGCCTGGCGAGGCTCTTCCGCGACCAGCCGCTCCAGTGCATGGTCCGGCCCAGCCTCGGCCACGAGGGCGAGCCCCAGTGGGGCTTCTACGGTTTCCCGAAGGCCCAGCGGCGCAGGACCGTGGCCGTGATCGGCGGCGGCATCGCAGGCATGCAGTGCGCCGCCATCGCGGCCGAGAAGGGCCACGACGTGACGCTGTACGAGAAGACCGAGCGGCTCGGCGGCCAGCTCGCGACGGCGGCCAAGGGACCTTACGGCGACGAGGAGTTCGGGCGGCTCGTCGACTACCTGGCCGCGTACTGCCGGAAGCAGGGCGTCAGGATCCGGACCGGAATGGCGGCCGATGCGCGGAACATCGGCAAGGTGGACGTCGCGGTCGTCGCGACCGGCGCCGTGCCGGCGCCGCCGAAGGCGCCCGTGGCGAGTTCGGCGTCCGTGGTCACGGCCCACGACCTGCTCGAAGGGCGCGCCGTCGCGGGCCGCCGCGTCTGCATCCTCGGCGGCCTCGGCGTCGGCATCGCCGCCGCCCAGTACCTGGTCGTCAAGGGCGGCCACGAGGTGACGATCGTCTCCGAGGAGAAGAAGATCGGGCGCGACATCAACCCGAGCTACATCTGGCGCTACAAGAAGAAGCTCAAGGACGGCCGCGTCACGGTCATCGACGAGGCCCGCGTCGACGCGATCGAGCCGGACGGCGTGCGGGTGACGCTCCCGGACGGCACGGAGAAGCCGATCCCGGCCGACACCATCGTCACGTCGGCGCTGGAATCGGTCGCCGATCTCGTCGAGCCGCTCAGGGCCGTCGCCGGCGAGGTTATCGTCATCGGCGACGCGCTCAAGCCCCGCCGCGGCAACAACGCCATCGCCGACGGCTACAAGGCCGGGATGAAGATATAGGGCCGACCCGGACCCCCGGCGACGCGCCGGTCGGGACGAACAGTTGACCGCGATCGGCTCACTCGCCGCGGCCATACTTGAACTCGTCTTCCGTCTCGCGCTCGTCCAGGTCGATGACCGGCACCCCCACCCGATGCAGGCTCAAACGGTATCAGGGTCGAACAGGCTCCATCAACCGCTGCGCCGGCACGCCTACCGGATGTACCCCAGTGCGCGCAGGGCGGCCTCGTCCGCGAATCCGCGGGGCGGCCGCTCGCCGGCGGTCCGCGCCTCCAGTTCCCGGACGAAATCGAGCAGCGGGGCGCGGAGGGCGGTCCAGCGCGCGTCGCCGGGCGGCAGCGGCCGCCTCTCCGCCGGATCGGCCGTCATGTCGAACGCCTTCCACAACCCCGTCCGGGGCTCGTAGATCGCCTTGAACGCCGGGGTGCGGGCGCAGGCCGCTCCCGGCGCCCGCGACCACGCTGCGGGGCGCAGCGCGGCGAACAGCAGGCCGCGCACCCCCGGTCTGCCCGCGCCCCCCGCGTAGGCCGTGTGGGCGAAGACGGCGCGGTTCGCACCCTCCGGACCCTCGATCCGGCTCAGCGGGAGGCCGTCCAGATCGCCGGGGAGCGCGATGCCGGCGATCTCGAGGACGATCGGCATCACGTCCACCAGCGATGCCTGGCGCTCGACCCGCCGCGGCGGCCCGAGGCCCGGACCGAACAGGATCAGCGGCACGCGCAGGACGCTGTCGTGCAGGTCGGCGCCGTGGCCCAGGCGCCCGTTGTCGCCGAGCGCCTCGCCGTGATCCGCCGTGACGATGACGACGGTCTCGTCGTCCAGTCCGGTCTCGCGCAGGGTGTCGAGCAGGGTCCCGAACGAGTGGTCCCAGTAGGCGATCTCGGCGTCGTACAGGTTCGCCAGCCGGCGGCGGAGCGCCGTCCCGGCCACCACGACGCGCCCCAGGCGAAGGGCGTTCTCGCCCAGCCGATCGGAGAAGACGATCCGCAGCCCAAGCGTCCAGGCGTCGAACAGGGCGTCGGCCCAGCGGCTGCGCGGCGGGGGAGTCCATGTGTTTCGCCGCACTCGGCCCGAGTAGTCGGGATCGAAGCGGTCGTAGAACGGGTCCGGCGCCGCATACGGCGCGTGCGGATCGACGTAGTGCAGGAGAAGGAAGAACCGCTCGTCCCGACGCCGCTCGATCCACTCGATGACCCGCCGGTTGATCCGGCCGGCATTTCGGAGGGACATCTGGTGGAATTCGTCGAACCCCCGATCGTATCCCCTGTCCGCGCTCACGAAGTGGTTTGCCGAAAACGCGGCCGTCGCGTAGCCGGCCTCGCGCATCACCGCCGCCAGGGTCGCCTGTCCGTCCGGTACGCTCCCGTCGATCGTGACCGCCCCGTGCTGCGACGGGTACAGGCCGGTGAGCAGCGACGTCATGGCCGGGAGCGTCCACGGCGCGGCCGACATCGCCCGCTCGAAGACGACGCCTCGCGCCGCCGCGGCGTCGAGGCTGGGAGACGTGTTCCTATCGTAGCCGTACGCGCCTAGGTGATCGGCCCGGAGCGCGTCGACGACCACGAGGATGACGTTCGGGCCGGCGGTGCGGCGGGGGCGTTCCGGGACCGCTTCCCGGCGGATCGTCCCCTGCGACACCACTCGGGGCCAGGACCAGGCCGCGTACGTCCCACCGTCTCCCCCGGACACCTCCAGCACCAGATCCGCCCGCGCCGCTCCGCCGGTCCGTGCCGGCAACGGGACCTCCGCCTCGCGCCACGAGTTGAGGTTCCCGGGCAGCACGGTAGCGGTGTCGCGGAAGACCTCCGTGGTCGCGCCGCCCGCTGCAACGCGCACGACGAACGTGACCGGCGGCGACTCGCCGGCCCTTCCGGAGTGGACCCCGCAGCCGAAGACCAGCCTGGCGTCCGGATGCAGCGGCACGTTCGGGAAACGGACGCCCGCCGGTGGATGCATCAGAATCACGTCGCGCAGGTCGTCCTGCAAGGACGCGAGGTACGGGTACGCCCTGCCGCCCGATCCGGCAGGAACGGCGGCGCCGAACAGGGAGATCAGATCGATCTCCTCGTCGTCGACCACGGGCGTTCCGGCGAGCGGATCGGCCGGTTGTCCCGCCGCGTCCCGGGCTCCCGGCGGCGGCCGGGACCGGCACGCCGGGAATGCGGCCGACAGGCACGAGGCGACCAACGCGAGGGCGGCGCGGCTTGCGGTCACCGGCGATCGCAGCCTGCCGGCGGCTCAGGGCCCACCGATCGCCTCGCGGACGGCGTCGGGGAGCGCGCCGGCGAGAGAAGGGTCGGCTTCGACAAGGCGCATGATGTCCGCCAGGTCCTTCTGCCGCTTGCTCCGGCGCCGGTGCGCATCGGACCATGCCCAAATCTTCCCCTGCAGCACGTCTTCCCGGCGCGCGACGCGCATGCGGTATCCGAGGAGGTCGGCCTCGACTGCGCGGTCGATGAACGCCTGGTAGCGCGGGTCCGTCTGAATCTGCACGCGCAGGTCGGATCCCGGCCGGCTCAGGTTGACGCTGTGCTCGAACGGCTGGACCTCGAAACCGCGGCTCTCGGCCGCGCGGCGCACGGACTCGATGTCGGCGGTTCCTACGACGACGTCGACGTCGAGGCTGACGACGGGTTCGGCGTATGCGTTCACGGCCAGGCCTCCGATCACGCAGTGAGCGGCGCGGGCCTCCTCCAAGACCTCCAGCAAGATCCGGATGACGTCGGTCTGCGCGTTGGCTACGGCGGCGAGGAATTCCTTGCCCGTCATGATGCGACCCTCTCCCGCGCGCCGGTCCATCCCGTCATCATGGGCCGCCGCCGCAGTCGGATGGTAGCACGCGATGTCGGAACCGGGCGTGGCGAAACGTCCGGCGAGCATCGCGCCTCCTTCAGCTGAAATCACCGGCGATCGCAGCCTGCCGGCGGCGCCTCCTGGCCGCTGGACTTCGCCCATTGCCGGAACGCCAGCAGCAGCGCGGCCATCAGCGCGTACCCGACCGCCCACGTCCATCCTGCCGCGAAGCCGAACCGGTTGAAGACGGCGTCGCCACGGATCGCGTAGGCGTGCAGAACGCCGAAGAACGACAGCACCGCCGCGGCGCCCGCCCACGCGGCGGCCGCGAGGAACCGCCGGTCGATGATGAAGACGCAGATCGTCGCCAGGATCATCGAGGTGAAGATCGCCCCCTGGCTCATCGCAATCATTCCCTCGAGCCCGGCGATCGCCCGCTCGGCGATCAGCTTCTCCAGCGTTCCCCCGTACGGCCGCAGCGCCGACTGCACCATCAGCAGGCCCCAGCCCGCCAGGGCCGGGAACATCCCGACGGCGATCGCCGGCGCGTGCCGGCGCGGAGACGCCTGGAACGCCTGCGCGCTGATGACGATGCCGATCCAGAAGACGATCGCGATCCCGGCCTCCATCGGGACGACGGCGTTGATCAGCGCGATCGAGCCGCTCAGGCATGCGACCACGAAGAAGACGCCGTTCAGCGCGGAGTAGCCGGCCCGGGCGCCCAGGCCCTTCCACCCGGGGTGGCCGATGTAGATCGTCGTGGGGAAGCACGAGCCGAAGAACCCGGCGACCACGGAGCCGATCCCGTTGACGGCCAGCGACGGCGCCGTCGGGTACGAATCCCCGGCGGCCTCGGCGGACTCGATGTTCTGCAGCGACCCGACGACGTTGAACAGACCCATCGGCAGGATCACCGAGAGGTAGCCCCAGATACGCTCGTCCGCGAGCAGCGCCAGGGCGCCGAGCGCCGGCGCCGGCGGGTAGAACCCGGCGGCCGAGCCGGCCTCGCCGACTGCGCCGGCGTCCATCGCTCCGACGGCCCACGCGATGGCGGTGCCGAGCGCCACGGCGACGAAGCCGCCGGGGAGGCCGAGCGGGAAGCGGATCCGGGAGAAGTACTGGACGAGGATGACCCCGAGCGGCAGGAGGGCGACGATCGGGCTGGCCCAGGTGCGCAGGGCGAAGTCCATCGAGATGAAGCTGACGGCGATGCCGGCGAGCGACGCCAGGAGCGCAGCGCGCGGCGTGATCCGCCGGAGCCGTTCGGCGACGAACGCGCCCGAGAACTCGATGACGCCCGACAGCACGCAGGCCAGGACGCCGATCCGCCAGGCCATCTCCCAGTCGCCGGTGTCGCGGTAGATCGGCGCCATGATGAAGAGCACGTACGCGAACAGGCTGACGGTGTTGATGCCGTACGGAAGCGCCGTCATGTCGTCCCGGCCGCGCGCGCGCCCGAGTCTCACCGCCTGCCACGAGTAGTAGATGTTGCCGAGGAGGATCGAGAGCGCCGCTCCCGGGAGGATGCGCGAGTAGATGAACTCGACCGGGATGCCGACCGCGAACCGGCAGAGGTTCAGGATCAGCAGGAGTTGGATCAGGTTGTCGACGGCGAGTCCGAAGAATCCGTCGATGTCCCTGCGGACGAACCACTTCATGCCGCCGTCGCTCCGCCGTCCCTCGGTCTCCTCGTGCGGCGGTAGCTACCAGGACCAGGCGGCGTCTTCAAGGACGATGGTCAAGGCCGCGAGAAACGGTTGCGGCGGGAACGCCGGCGGTGGTAGAGGATCGCCGGGCGTCGATGACGCGCGGCGGGCCGACGCCGCCAGGCGCCACGGAGGGAGTCATGCTCGAGGCCTTGATCCCGCGCGAGAAGATGTTCTTCGACCTGTTCGTGCAGGCCGGGGGGAAGATCGTCGAGGCCTGCGCGGTGTTCGAGCGGTTCCTCGGCGACATGGAGCATGCGGAGGCCCACGCGCGGCGGATCAAGACGATCGAGCACGAGGCGGACGAGATCACGCACCGAACGGTGGACCTGCTCCACAAGACGTTCGTCACGCCGCTGGACCGCGACGACATCCACCGGTTGATCTCGCGGCTGGACGACGTGCTCGACCTGATCGACGCCGCCGCGTCGCGGATCGCGCTCTACGAGATCCGCACGGCGCTGCCGGAGGCGCACGAGTTCGCCCGGGTGCTGTCGAGCGCGGCGCAGCACCTTCAGAAGCTCCTCGCGGGGCTGGCCAACGCCAAGAAGGCGCGCGAGGAGGTCCTCCGGACGTGCATCGAGGTCAACCGGCTCGAGAACGAGGGCGACACGATCCTGCGGGGCGCGCTGGCCAAGCTGTTCCGGGAGGAGCAGGATCTGCGTCTGGTGATGAAGTGGAAGGAGATATTCGAGGACCTCGAGACGGCCACGGACCGCTGCGAGGACGTGGCGAACATCGTCGAGGGGATCGTCATCGAGTTGGCGTAGTGCGGCGATGCTGACGCTGGTCGTATTCGTCATCGCGCTCGCCCTCATCTTCGACTTCCTCAACGGGATGAACGACGCGGCGAACTCCATCGCCACGATCGTCGGCACGCGCGTGCTGCGCCCCGGGTGGGCCGTGGCGTGGGCCGCGTTCTTCAACTTCGTCGCCTTCTTCGGGTTCGGCACCGCCGTGGCCAAGACGATCGGCAAGGGGATCGTCGCCCCCGACCAGATCACGCCGATGGTCGTCCTCGTCGCGCTCGTGGGCGCCAACATCTGGGTGCACTCCTGCACGCGCCTCGGCCTGCCGATCAGCGTCTCCCATTCGCTCGTCGGCGGCCTGGCCGGTGCGGCCATCGCGAAGACCGGCAGCGCCGACGTCCTCGTCTCCAAGGGCCTGATCAAGATCGCCACGTTCATCGTCCTCTCTCCCCTCATCGGCATGCTCCTCGGCTTCACCCTCATGATCGCCGTCTTCTGGATCTTCCGGCGCTGGACTCCGCGACGCGTGGACCGCATCTTCGCCGGCGGACAGCTCGCCTCCTCCGCCGCGTTCAGCATCGCTCACGGCAGCAACGACGCCCAGAACACGATGGGCATCATTACGCTCGTCCTCTTCAGCGCCGGCTACCTCTCCGACTTCCATGTTCCATTCTGGGTCGGCCTCGTCTCGTACACGACCATCGCCATCGGTACGCTGGCCGGCGGCTGGCGCGTCATCCGCACGATGGGGATGCGTCTCACCGCGCTCAAGCCCGCCGGCGGCTTCAGCGCCGAGACCGCGGGGGCGATATCGATCATCGGCGCCACCGTCGGCGGCATCCCGGTGAGCACGACGCATACAATCGCCGGCGCCATCGTCGGCGTCGGCTCCACCGTCCGCATCTCCGCCGTTCGCTGGGGCGTCGCCGGCCGCATGGTCTTCGCCTGGATCCTCACCATCCCGTGCGCCGGCCTGATCGGCGCCGCCGCCTGGTGGCTCCTTTCCGCCCTCGGTCTGGCCGAAATAGGACAGGCTGCAGGCCGATGAGGCCGGCCCGTTCCCCGTCGTCGATCGGTTCCCCCTGCGGTCGCGTGTTCAGGGCGACGCTCCGGCCGTTCGAGTACCACGGCGCTCGGACCGTGGCCGAGGCGCTGGCGTTGCTCGCGCGCTACCGCGGGCGGGCCGATCTGCTCGCCGGCGGAACCGACGTCGTCGTCAGGATGAAGCTCGACCGCGAGCGTCCGGAGGCGCTCGTCGACATCAAGCGCGTCGCGGCGCTCGGAGGGCCCATCAGGCTCGTGGGAGGCTCCCGCGTCGCGATCCCGCCGCTCGCCAAGCTGGCCGATGTCGCGTCGAGCGCGCTGTTGCGGCGCAAGCTCCCGGTCCTGGCCGAGGCCGCCTCGCTCATGGCCTCGCCGCAGGTCCGGAACCGCGCCACCATCGGGGGCAACCTGGCCAACGCCGCCCCGTCGGCCGATATGGCCCCGCCGCTCATCGCGCTCGGCGCCTCCGTCCGGGTCCACTCGCGGCGCGGCGTCGCGACCGTCCCGCTGGACGAGTTCTTCCTCGGTCCGGGCGAGACCGTCCTCGGCCGCTCCAAGGTGCTGGGAGCGATCCTCGTGCCGCTGCCGCCGCGCGGCGCCCGGGCGATCTACCGGACGCACACGGTGCGCGAGGCGATGGACATCTCGATCGCATCGGTCGCGATCTACGTGGAGCGCCGTGGTCGCGGGCCGATCCTCCGCGCGAGGATCGTGCTCGGCGCCGTGGCTCCGATCCCGCTGCGGGTCCGGGAGGCCGAGCGGGCGCTGGAAGGCGCCGACGGCGGGGCGCTCGCGATCGCCGCCGCCTCGGGCGCCGCCGCGGACGCCGCCAGGCCGATCGACGACGTGCGCGGCTCGGCCGACTACCGCCGGGAGATCGTGCGGGTTCTGGTCCGGCGCGCGCTGGAGGAGGCGCCGGCGTGAGACGGGCGGATGGCGAACGGCGCGCTGCGCGTGTGCCGGCCGAGCGTCCCGTGACGCTGATCGTGAACGGCGTGCGGCGCCTCGTGCATGCGCCGCCGAACCGCACGCTGCTGGACGTCCTTCGCGACACGCTCGGCCTCACGGGCACCAACCGCGGTTGCAACCAGGGCGACTGCGGCGCCTGCACGGTGCTGCTGGACGGCGCGTCGGTCAACGCGTGCCTCGTCCTGGCCGTCGATGCGGACGGTTCCGACGTCACGACGATCGAGGGGCTGGCGGAGCGCGGCGAGTTGCACCCGCTGCAGCGCGCGTTCGTGGACGAGGGCGCCGTGCAGTGCGGCTACTGCACGCCGGGGATGATCGTGCAGGCCGTCGACCTGCTGCGCCGCAACCCGGAGCCGGACGAGCAGGCGATACGGATCGGGATCGAAGGGAACCTGTGCCGGTGTACCGGATACGCGAAGATCGTGAAGGCGATAGCCGCGGCGGCGAGGGGAATGAAGGCCGGGACGGCGAGGCCAGGACCCGGGAGGAAACCTGCGACCACGACCACGGGAAGGAAGAAGTGATGGCGACAAGGGTGGTCGGGACTAGGGTGCCGAAGATCGACGCCTGGGAGAAGGTGACCGGCGCGGTCCGCTACGGGCACGACGTGACGCTGCCCGGAATGCTGCACGGAAAGATCCTGCGCTCCGCCCATCCGCACGCGAGGATCCTGCGGGTCGATACGCGTGCGGCCGAGCGGGTGCCCGGGGTGAAGTGCGTGCTGACGGCGGACCGCGTGCGCGCGGGGAAGCTCGGCTTCCTGGCCGACCAGCCGGTGCTGAAGGGCGACAAGGCGCGCTGCGTGCGGGACGAGATCGCCGCGGTGGCGGCGGCGAGCGAGGAGGCGGCGGAGGAGGCGTGCGAGGCGATCCGGGTCGAGTACGAGCCGCTGCCGGCCGTGTTCGACCCGGTCGAGGCGATGGAGCCCGGCGCGCCGACGATCCACGAGCACGCGCCCGACAACCTGGTCAAGCACAGGTTCGACTTCAGGTACGGGGATCCCGAGCGTGCGCTGGGGCGGAGCGCGCACGTCGTCGAAGGGGAGTACCGGACGCAGTTCGTCGCGCACTGCTGCATGGAGCCGTGCTTCGTGCTGGCGACCTTCGACGGCCAGGGCCGCCTGACGATCCACTCGACGACCCAGGTCCCCTACCTGATGCAAGGCCACATCTCCCGGGCGCTCGGGATCCAGGGCAGCGCGATCCGCGTCGTCCAGCCGGCGATCGGCGGCGCCTTCGGATCGAAGCTCGATACGCACGCCTACGAGGCGATCGCCGTGCTGCTGGCGCGGCACTCGGGCGCGCCGGTCCGCATCCTGTACACGCGCGAGGAGGAGTTCGTCTGCGCTCCGACCAAGCAGCCGATGATCATCCGCATGGCCACGGGGTGCGACGCCGAGGGGCGCCTGACGGCCCGCATCTGCGACGCGACCCTCGACAACGGCGCGTACGCCTCGTGGGGCGCCACCACGCCGCACATCATGATGATCGGCGTCAGCTCGCTGTACCGCGTCGACAACGTCGCCTTCAGCGCGCGCAGCGTGTACACGAACAACCCGTGGAGCGGCGCGTTCCGCGGGTACGGCAACCCGCAGGGGACGTTCGCGATCGAGCAGCAGATGGACGAGTTGGCGCAGAGGACCGGGATCGACCCGGTCCGGTTCCGGATCCGCAACGCCAACCACCCGGACAGCGTCACGCCCCAGGGATTCAGGATCACGACCTGCGCGCTTCAGGAGTGCCTCGACACCGCCGCGACCCGCATCGGCTGGTCGGCGCCGAAGGAACCGTGGGAGGGCGTCGGGATCGCCGGCATGATCCACGTCGGCGGCGGCGGCAGGGTGTACAAGAGCGACGGCTGCGGCGTCATCGCCAAGCTCGACGACTTCGGACGCCTCACGCTCGCGACCGGCGCCACCGAGATCGGGACCGGCTCGGACACCGCCATGGCCATGCTCGCCGCCGAGGAACTCGGGATCCCCGTCCGGAACGTCTCGGTGATCAACAACGACACCGACGTCGGCCCCTGGGACGTCGGGATCCACGCCAGCCGCACCACGTTCATCGCCGGCAACGCGACGATCCGGGCGTGCAGGCGGATCCGCGACCGCCTCGCGCAGCTCGCGGCCCCGGAACTCGGCTGCGGGCCGGAGGCCCTCGTCTTCGCCGACGGGCGGGTGTCGCGGGCGGACGACGCGTCGAAGTCGGTCCCGCTGGATCGCCTCGTGCGGTCCGCCCATTTCCGCGACGACGGCGAGATGTTCGTGGGGCAGGCGTTCTACGATCCGCCGAACCGGTTCCAGGATCCGCAGTGGCGCGGCAACGTGTCGGCGACGTACTCGTTCGCGGCCCACGCCGTCCGGGTCCGCGTCGATCCGGAGACCGGCAGGATCGCGGTGCTGCGCTTCGTCGCCGCGCACGACGTCGGCA
Organism: uncultured delta proteobacterium; assembly: GCA_947085355.1. Classification (GTDB taxonomy): domain Bacteria; phylum Myxococcota_A; class Polyangia; order DRWM01; family JAAZOP01; genus CAMTWF01. The sequence goes on along the minus strand of CAMTWF010000361.1, from coordinate 646 downwards.
AGGTGATCAACCCGCTCGGCCTCGAAGGCCAGATCGAAGGCGCCGTCGCCCAGGGCCTCGGGTTCGCCCTGACCGAACAGGTGCAGCTCGCCGCGGGGCGCATGCAGAACGCCTCGTTCCTGGACTACAAGATGCTCGGGCCGCGGGACGTGCCGGCCGACATCGATCTGCAGTTCATCGAGAAGCCGGATGCCGAGGGGCCCTACGGCGCCAAGGGGGTGTCGGAGGCGGGGCTGATACCGACGGCCGCCGCGGTGGCGAACGCCGTCGCCGACGCCATCGGGTGCCGGATCCACGAGCTTCCGCTGACGCCCGAGCGCGTTCTGGCGGCGATCAGGGGGGCGGGATAGTCGTCCGGATTCGCCACGGGGGTCGGGGTCATCCGGAATGTTGACTTCCTCGATGTGCCGGCGATAGCATCCCGCCCGACGCAACCGGGGGGGAATGGGAGGAAGCAGTGAGAGGAATGAGTAACGTCGGTTTTTCGAGGTTCGTGCCGGTCGTGGCGTGCTTGACCGTGGCGCTCGTAGCGGCAACCGGCTGCAAGAAGAAGCCGGTCGATGCGCCGCCCCCGGCGCCGCCGCAGCCCGCGGCGTCCCAGCCGACCGAGCCGCCGCCGCCGCCGGTCGAGGCCGTGCCGGCCGCT
>CAMTWF010000360.1:0-6463 GCA_947085355.1 uncultured delta proteobacterium | reverse complement strand
GCCGGCGCGTCCTTGGTCGTCACCCGCGCGTAGCGCGCACGCGCCCGGGCGACGCGGGCGGGGCGCGCCAGCACGGCGCCGATGAGCTCGGTCAGCCGCCGGAGGAACGTGGGGCTGTCATCGCCGCCCGCGTCGTGGGCGAGCTCGTGCAGGATCGTGTCGGCGACGGCATCGAAACCTTTCCGGACGAGGTCGGCGGCCACGATCACCTTGTCGTGCAGATGCTGGCCCTCGACCGCGGCCTCGGCGAGGTTGAAGACCTCGAATTCGGTGATGCGCGAGGGCCGGCCGTGCAGCGCCGCGTAGAGGTCGGCCACGACCTGGATGCGCGCCCGCTCGAGCGGCGTGGGCGGCCGCGTCTCGAGGTCGCTGCGGTAGCGATCCTCCGGCGTCCGCATCCCGAGGTCGGCGAAGGCGCGGACCGCAAGCTTGAAGCCCTGGCGTTCGGCCAGGTTGTTGAGGTTGATGTCGCCGCCGCGGGCGAGCCAGCCGTTGGGCCAGGAGGAGAACGTAAGCTTCCGTTCGACCGCGGCGTCGAGCAGGCCCACGAGGGCCTCATGGCCGTGGTCCCAATGGGGTTCGAGGTGCAGGAGCACCCGGTGCAGCGCCTCGGGCGCCAGTTTCCGGCCGATGGCCTCGGCGATCGGCCCGGCGCGCAGGTCGCGGCGGTCGCGGTCCCCTTCGAGCGCCTCGATGACGCCGTCGTGGGCGAGCGTCACTGCGCACGTCGAGTCCCGCCACCCGTAGAAGCGGATGAAACCCCGCCTCTGACGCCGGTAGTAGAGTTGGCCCCAGGGGTAGCGGTGCGAGCGGTAGACGGCGACGCCCGCGGCGGAGTCCTCGACGAGAGGATCGCGGAGATGCGGATTGTCCGCGTGGCGGAACATGTCCATGACCTTGGTGAAGGCGCCGAAGATCGCCTTGTCGCAGCGCGAGAGACGCACGAAGGACCCGGCGAAAGGCTCCGCGCGCGACCGCAGCCGGTAGCACAGCTCGCGGCCGAGCGGGACCGGTTCGAGGCAGACATCGAGCTCGATGTCGCCGGATCCCGCCGCCATATCGAGGCCGAAGTCCCGGACGCCCACGAGCGAGCAGACCTTGAACCCCTCGCCGAAGCTGCCCACGGTGGACCCGTCGGTCTTGGTCGTGGCGCCGATGTACATCAGCAGGTCGAGGTCGAAGCGGACCGGACCGCGAATCTCGATCTCCCCAGCCCCCTCGCGCCGCTCGATCGAGACGTCGCGGAAGTCCGGCGTCGCATCGAAGAAGTTCTGGAGCAGGTCGCGGGCGAAGGTCTCGCGGCTCCAACGCACGGCGTAGGTGTCGAGCACGGCGAGGCGGACGAGCTGCTCCTCCGGGCGGTCGACCATGCGGAATCCGGGACTACTGCGCGCCCTGGATGACCGGCGGGACGAGGAAGTAGATGTCGCGGGAGTCGAGCGGCGTGCTCCTGTCGCCGACGACCCTGATGGATGCGCGGAAGATCTGCGGCGTCGGCAGCGCCGGGACGGTCTCGTTGCGCTTGGCCCGGATGTCCCAGCAGACGGGGGTGCCCGGCAGGACGCGCGGGTAGTAGTCGGGCCTGGCGTCGGCGTCCGAATCGGCGGTGGTCAAGCCCGAGGTGCACACGCGCATCACGCCTCCTCGTGCGTCCCAGATCGATCTGCCGGTGGTGTTCGTCTGGCGGTAGTCGACAAAGGCCGCGACGGCGTCGACGAGATTGGCGGGGTCGCCGGGGTCGTCGGAAGCGTCCTGCAGGGTCGCGTCGACGCGGATCGGGACGTTGCGCGCCAGCGAGTTGATAGCGTTGACGATCTGGTCGCCCAGCCCCACGCCGCTGTCGGGCAGGTGGAACACCAGCGCGTTGCCGTAGATGTCGACCGTTGCCGTGTCCCGAGCAAGCTGCTCGAGATGCCTGCGCGCCGTGCCGGAGTTGACGCCGATCACCTTGATCGACCGCGAGGTCAGCTCCGCCACGGCCATCGGGTAGCCGGGCGGCGTCACGCCGCCGACGGTCGCCGTGTACGGGAAGTCGCCGCCGGGACCGTTGTGGAAGTCGGCGTCCGTGATCAGCACGATCACTCGCACGGCATCGCTGCGGAAGCAGGGATAGCCGACGGCGCCGGCCGGGCATGACGCGGCGGGCTGCCGCGGGAGCGTCCGGGCCGGATCGGCGGTCGCCACGGTCCATAACGCCGTCACCTGGCTCTCGGGCCAGTCGCCGCCGTCCTGGATGCCGAGCGTGTCGGCGGCGGCCTGGGCGCGGGCCGGATCCGACGTGAGGCTCTGCACGTTGCGGTAGGACGTGTCGGAGGCCCCCGACGATCCGTAAGGGCTGACCGGATAGTCCTCGAACCGGCCCACCCCGGTCCACGAGTCGGCGATCGCCCTCACGATGCCGGGGATGACCGTCGTGCGGATCGAGGCCCGGAGGGCGGCGATCTCCCCGCCCATCGATCCGGTGCAGTCGACGAGGAAGTACACGTCGGCCTTCTGCAGCGCCGTCGCGAACACGAGCGTATCCTGCCAGGGTCTCGGGTCGTCCCGGTGCGGAACCACGAAGACGAAATCGCCGCGGGTGAGCGGCGAATCGAGCGGATCCCTCGGGTCGCTGCCGTAGGTGAGTTCGATCAGGTCCGACACGCCGTCGCCGTCACTGTCCTCGTTGCAGGGATCCAGGCCCCGGTCCCATTCCTCGCCGTCCCCGACGCCGTCGTTGTCCGAGTCGGTGTCGCGGAAGTCCGGGAGCGGATCGTCGTCGCACCGGCGCGGCGGAGTCGCCAGGTCCAGGTCGCCCGCCTCGAGCCGGTCGTGGACGGTGTCCTGATCGGAGTCGGTGTCGAGGTAGTCGGGGATCGTGTCGGCGTCGGTGTCGGCGATGCTCTCGTCGAGGTCGCTGATGTAGTCATCGTCCGAATCGAGGTCGAGGAAGTCCGGGGTGCGGTCGCCGTCCGAGTCGACCGGCGGCGTCGCGGGGTTCGCATCGCCGGCTTCCATCGAGTCGAGGATCAGGTCGCCGTCCGAGTCGAGATCGCGGTACGCCGGGCGGCCGTCCCCGTCCGGATCCGCCGAGCCTTCGTCGCGGTCGAGGATGGTGTCGCTGTCGGAGTCGATGTCGAGGTAGTCGGGGATCGTGTCCGAGTCGGTGTCGACCGGCGGCGTGCGCGGATCCGGGTCGCCGGCCTCGACGGAGTCGAGGATCGTGTCGTTGTCGGAGTCGGTGTCGAGAAAATCGGGGATCGTGTCCGAGTCGGCGTCGCCGGCGCCTTCCACCGAGTCGGGGATCGTATCGCCGTCGGAATCCAGCGGGGTCGTCTCGCCGTCGGCGCCGTCGCCGTCGGCGTCGGCGTCCGCGCCGGTGTCCGGGTCGGCATCCCCGTCCGCGTCGGCGTCGGCGTCGGCGTCCGCGCCGATCTCGACGTCGGCATCCGCGTCGGCGCCGCCATCACCTCCCGGAATGCACGCGCCGTCGACACAGACGAACCCGGGTCGGCACGGAGTCGCCGGGCACGGTCCGGTGGACTCCGACGGGCTGCACGCCCCGACCAGGACTGCCGACATGCCGGCAACAATCGCTCGAATCAGGCTCATGGCCGAACCCTCCTTGGCCTCGCGCCGCCGCGGGCCCTACGGCCGGTAGTATGGCCTTCCGAGGGGCCATCTGCAACCCGCTGTTGACACGGCATGCCGCGACGGAGAGTATCCCGCACGGTTATCGCGGCGTGCGGTGCGTCGCGGCGTTTCCCGGCAAGAAGGAGGAGACGAGATGTCCGGAGGAGAGAGGACCCTGCTCTTGGCCGTGTCGGCCCTTGCGTGCGCGGCCGCGGCAACGCCGGGCTGCTACAAGTCGGACTGGGAACAGGCCCAGCGGGATATCACCGATCTACGGGCGGAACTCGCCGACCGCGACGCGAGGATCGGCCAGGACGGCGAGCGCCTCGCGGCATTGGGCGCCGAACGCGACGACCTGCGGCGCAACCTCGACGCGCTCAACGCCCGCTTCGCCCAGGACACCGGACAGCTCCGCGCCAACATCGAGGAGCTTCAGCGCGCCTTCGACGAGGCCAAGCGGCTCCAGGAGCAGCAGGCGGCGCGCCTGGCCGCGTACAGGCAGACGTACGAGCGGTTCCGGGCGATGATCGAGGCCGGCCGGCTGCGCGTTCGCTTCGACCGCGGACGCATGATCGTCGAGATGGCCAGCGCCATCCTGTTCCCGTCCGGGTCGGCCGAACTGTCGGAACTCGGCCAGCGGACCATCTCGGAACTGGCGGCGATCCTGATCGGCATCCGCGACCGGTCGTTCCAGATCGCGGGGCACACCGACAACGTGCCGATTTCCAGCGCGCGCTACCGGAGCAACTGGGAGCTGTCGAGCGCCCGCGCACTGACCGTCGTGCGGTTCATGCAGGACGTGGGCGTGGATGCCGCGCGGCTCGCCGCGGTCGGGTACGGCGAGCACCAGCCGATCGCCGACAACGCCACCGAGGACGGACGGGCCAACAACCGGCGCATCGAGGTCATCCTGATGCCCAACCTCGACGAACTGCCCGATCTGTCGTCCCTGGAGGCGGGCACACCGCCGAGGTAGGCGATCAGAGCAGCGCGATCCGGAGTTCGTTCCCGACGGCCTCCGCGCGGAACTGCGGCGGCTGGTTCCCCCTGAGGTAGACGATCACCCGGGCCCCGCCGCGGCGCGGCGAGACCTTCACCAGTCGCACCTGCCTGTGACCCACCTCCAGGCGGGTGGCGTCGCCCGCGACGCCCACGCCGCGAACGTCCACCACGATGCCCACCGGGTCCCGCAGGGCGTACGTGTGCAGGCCCGCCGGAACGCCGTCGAGCGGGATCGCTATCGTGCGGCCGTCGGAACGAACGTGGGCGACGGCGGCCGCGGCCGGCGGCTCCACGCGTCGGGCCGCGGCGCCGCGTGCGACCCGCTCGGGAGGCGCCGCGGCGGATTGCACTCGGTCGCCATCGAACCTCGCGGCGTGGTCCGTGACGGCCCCGGCGACGGGAGGCACGACCTCGACAGGCGGCGGAACCGGACCCGGCGCGACGGGCCACGCAACGGGAATACCGTCGGGAAGCGGATCGGCAGCGACCGCCACCGGCGCATCGAACACCGCCGTCTCGGCCGGCGGCTCCGGCCGACGGGCAACCTCCGACGGATCGCGGCCACCGAATAGACCCCAGAGTGCGAATGCCACCCCCAGCGCCCCCATCGCAACCGCCGCACGGTTCACGAGCCGCCGGGTCCGCCGCTCGCCGCGCTCCCGCACCTCCGCCAGCGTGCTCGGCAGTTGGCCGCGCCGCCTGCCGCGGATCCACCGCCCGACCGTAGCGGCGGAAACGCTCCAGGCCCGCGCCAGCGCCGCCGGCACCGCGACCAGTGCGCGCCGGGCGGCCGGTCCCGCGACGGCCGCGGCGCCGCGGCATCCGGCGATCGTCCGAGCGGCCGCGGCCGACGACGCTGCCGCAGCCCGGGATCGCAAGACACCGAGCGCGCCGCTCGTCCCGGCGGGGCGGTCCGGCTCCGAAACGGCCGCGGGATCCGCCGCCGCACGGGCAGCGGGCGGCGTTCGCGGTGGATCCGCCGCAAGCCCGGCGGCTTCGACGGGCGCGCCGCAGACCTCGTCCCTGCCGGTCTTGTCCCGTTGGCCGGCCGTGACCACCAGGTCCGGGATCCCGTCCTCGCCCGGCGCGGCCACATCGAGCGCCGCTATCTCGCCTTCGAACACGGGGCCGCCGGCCGCTCCCAACCGGCGAACCACGACGGCCGAACGGAGACGCAGCAGCGCCAGCGGGCAGCGGAACCGCAGCGTCCCCGCCGCGTCATGCTCGACCGCCTCGGCCCGCAACGCCTGCGGCAGGCCGCCGATCTTCACCCGCAACTCCTCGCCGGGGTGAAACGTCTCGACGGGCGGCGGTGCGACCGGGTCGAGCGACCTGGTCGGCGCGCGGCTCGGCAGATCGATGAATCGGACCCCCGCGGACGTGCAGGTGTCGGCCGGCTGCGTCCACGCGACCTTGCCGCCCTGGACGACGGGACCGAACTCCGTGCCCACGTCCATCCGGAACACGAGGTGATCGCCGGGGGCGATCGGCCCCTCGACCTGCACGGCCATCCCCCGCGGAGACAGGTTCACCGTCGCACCCCGGAGGATTCGGCCCTCGGACCCCGTGAAGATCGCGACCGGCCGGCGCGCCGGTATCCGCTCGATGTCCTGGATCCTCCGCTCTTCCGTCACCATCTCTGCACCCCTTCACGCCGGCACGCCGGGGACCGCGGCCGGCATCCATCCAACGACATTATACTACATTCGGACACAGGACCAAGAATGCGGCCCGGCGGGGGTGCATTCGCGATTTGTGGGGGGGGCCGGCGTAGCCGTTCACGGCCCCGGCTACAGCCTCCCGCCTGCCGTCCCGGTCCCCGTTGCCGTTGCCGTTGCCGTTGCCGTCG
>CAMTWF010000359.1:0-6682 GCA_947085355.1 uncultured delta proteobacterium | reverse complement strand
GCGCGGCGCCGGAAGCACGGCCACCGGCGCGACCGCTGCCGCGCGCGGTGCGGGAGCCGACGGCCTCTCGGACAGGCGGCGCGGAGCGGGCGTCGGCCCGCGACCTTCCGGCGACGGAGGGCCGGCGGGCCGGGCGACGGAGCGGTACCGGCTCGAACCGGAGATATGGGCGAAGACCTTGGCCTCGATCGTCGCGACGTCGACGCAGGCGGCGCGGAGCAGCCGGCAGGCGGACGAGTCCGGCGACCGCAGCAGGGCCGCCAGGACATGCGTCGGGTCGGTCCGGCGTGCGCCCACCGAGCGTGCGATGCGGTCCGCCGCCGCCTCGACCTGCCGGAGCGTCGCGCCGGGCTCGTCGCGGAACTCCCGGGCGCGCAGGCGTATGGCGCCCGCGGTCAACGAATGGGCATCGAGCAGCCGTCCGGCGGCCCCGTCGCCCTCGGCCATCGCCGCAAGCACGTGCGCCGATCCGAACCGCTCGCCGCGCCCGTCTGCCTGGGCGCGCGCCTTCGCCCACAGTTCCCTCGTCTCCTCGCCGGCCATCACCTCTAGTCCGTCGCCTCCAACCGTCGTCGATCGGCCTCCCGCATCCCCCGAATGTGGCACGCGCCGGCCAGGCCGACAAGTTTTCGTAGGGCGGCTCAGGGCGGTGCGGCACGGTTGCGGCCGCCGGCCGGGTCATCGGATACTACTCGCAGGTGCGGAGTCTGCCGCTTCGAGGTGGCGGACGGGAGGTAGTGCACGTGAGGCTCAAGGTAGTGGTTCACGAGGCCGAGGAGGGCGGCTACTGGGCGGAGGTGCCGGCAATCCCCGGCTGCGCCACTCAGGGCGGGACGTTCGAGGAGCTGCTCCACAACCTGTACGAGGCGGTCGAGGGGTGTCTTTCGGTGGACATCCGGCCGATCAAGGCGACGGGCAAGGACCGGGTGCTGGAAATCGTGGTATGAAGTCGGCGTCCGGGAAGGAACTCGCCGACCTGCTCCGACGACGCGGCTGGACGCTGCTGCGCGTCCATGGCAGCCACCATATCTTCGGCAAGGCAGGTAGCGCAGTCCGGCCGTCGGTCCCGGTTCACGGGAACAGGTCGCTGAAGGTCGGCCTGTTGCGCCACCTGCTCGCAAGGTGGCCGGCCTGTCTGAAGACGACCTGTAGACCGAGAGATGCCGACTGCAGATTCGCGGCCTTCGCGCGCGTCCCGAACATGCCGCGAATTTGACAAGCCGCGGCGGCGGTTGGCAGATCGGGCCATCTGGAATCGGGTGCGTCCGGGCGCTGCTGCGGCGCCCCACGCCGGTGGAAAGGGACGAACGATGTGGCAGGTGGTGACGCCCGTGGCGGCCGAGGTAGTCGAGGGCGGGCTCGCCGGATCGCCGGTCGGCGCCGCGGCGGCCCGGAGCGCGGGGGCGGTGGCGAAGGCCGCGGCGGGAGGGCCCCTCGATCCGTGGGAGTTGATGGCCCACTCGGGGCCGGTCGTCATGGCCGTGCTGGTGCTCCTGTTCGCCGCGTCGGTGCTCTGCTGGGCCATCGTCGTGGCGAAGGCGGGGATGCTGGCCGGCGCGAGGGCGCGGTCGCGCCGGTTCCTGCGCCTTCTCGATGCCGACGCGGGCGAAGCCGCGGCGAGGCTGGCGTCGGGGGTGATTCCCGACAGCCCGCATGCGCGGATCTACGCGGCGGCGCAGGCCGAGTCGGCGTCCCCGGCTCCGCCGGCCGTGCAGTCCGGCGCGGTCGGGCCGGAGGTGGAGGGTCCGGCGCGGCGCCTGGAGCGCGTGCTGGCCCGTGCGGTGGACGGCGAGGTGACGCGGATGGAGGGGTGGCTGGGCATCCTGGCCACGATCGGGTCCACGGCGCCGTTCGTCGGCCTGTTCGGTACGGTGTGGGGGATCATGTCCTCGTTCCTCGCGATCGGTGCCCAGGAGTCGGCTACGCTGGCGGTCGTCGCGCCCGGCATCGCCGAGGCGCTCATCGCAACCGCGGTCGGGTTGTTCGCGGCGATCCCGGCGGTGGTCGCCTACAACTTCTTCGTCCGCCGGATCCGGGTCTGGAACGAGCTGCTGGCGGCGTTCGCGTCGCGGCTGGTGAACGACGCCGACCGCGGGGCGGCGGGGCGGAGGTAGCCGGGCGTGGCCGCGCAGCTTCCAACGCGGGGACCGATGTCCGAGATCAACGTCACGCCCTTCGTGGACGTGATGCTCGTCCTGCTCGTCATCTTCATGGTCACCGCCCCGCTCCTCCAGGCGGGCGTGGAGATCGACCTGCCCGAGGCGAAGGCGCCGGTGCTGGAGTCGGATGACGCGGATCTGGACGTTCTCATGGTCGAGGGCTTCGGGCGGGTGCGCTTCAACGAGGAGGAGATCGCGTTCTCGTCGCTGGCGGAGTTGCGAGGCGCGCTGCGCGAGAAGCTGGCGGCGCGAACGAAGTCCCCCGACAGGCCGGAGGACGTCTTCATCCGCGCGCATCGGGAACTGCCGTACGGCTACGTGGTCGGGATCATGGCGCTGCTGCAGGATCTGGGCGTGGACAAGCTCGGCCTCGTGACCGACCTGCCCGAGGAAGGGACCGAGCCCGAGTTTCCGGGCGGTGTCGCCCCGTGGCCGGTTGGAACACCCGGGGAGCCTGGTGCGTCGTATGCGATCGAGCCGGGGGGCAGTCCGCCGCTTGGCGGCTTGACGCCCCTCGGGGAGTGACGTTTGGAGATGGAGTTTGCCGCCACCAGGACCTGTCCGGCGGCGCCGAGGCGCCCGATCGGGATGTCGGCGACCGGGATGGTCTTCTCGATCGGGATCCACGCGGCCCTCCTGGGGGCGATCGCGACGCGGACCCACCGGATCGTGGCCGAGCGTCGCGAGGAGGCGAGGGCGCGGGCGGCGGCGGCCGAGGACACGCCTCATGCGCCGTTCTCCTTCGTTCCGGCCCGGCTGTTGAAGCTGGGCAACGAGGCGCCCGAGACGCACATGCCGCAGCGCGAGGTCCCGGCGCTGCCGACGGCTCCGCCCGAGCCCGAGGTGATTCCTCGGGTCCGCCCCGACCCCGACTCCCCGATCGCGGGCCCGCGCCCGGTCCGCGGCGGGCCGATGGACATCGATCCGCGGCGGATCCCGGCGCGCAGCAGGCGCGCCGTGCCGTCCGATGAAGTCAACCTCGTCTGGGACCGGCTGCGGCAGGACTTCCCCGAGCGCGGCGGCTGGAGCCGCGTGCGCGGCTTCCCGGACGGCCATCCCGACGGCACGGAACTGGACCGCTCGCTGGCGCGGCCGGGCGACTGGTACGCCACGGAACTGATGCGCTTCTTCCAGGACCGCTGGACGATCCCCAGCATGATCGGCCAGCGGGAGCTGGCGCGCCTGACCTGCAAGGTGCGCATCGCGCTGGATGCCGGCTTCCGCATCGTCGACTTCGAGATGATTCGTCCGTCGGGCAACCCGCGCTACGACGCATCGGTGACCGAGGTGCTCCGGAAGCTCCAGATGGAGCGCACCGCGCTGCCGCCGGTCCCGTCGCAGGTGCGCGACTACATCGTGGCGAACGGGATGATCCTTACCTGGAGGCCGTGAAGTCCGGATGCGCCCCATTCGACGTGGACGTAGACGTGGACGTGGACGACTCGAATTCGCCTTCCTGGCGGCGCCGGCCGCGTTCGTCTCGGCGTACGTGGTTTTTCCGTTGCCGATTGCCGGACAGCAGCGGCCGGCCCCGGCCGACGTGCCGTTGCCGCAGCTCACGGAGGGGCCCCGCGGGCCGCTCGAACTGGAGATCTACGGTCCCACGCGGGAGTTGTATCGCATCGCCGTTCCGCCGCTTGGCGGCCACGCGACGGCGGCGCAGCAGGCGCGGGACATCGCGCGCCACTGCCTGCGCCTCGTCGGCCTGTTCCGCCTGGTTGACGGCACGGCCGGCGTCGGCGATCCGGACGACCTCGGCATCAACGCCGGCCTCTGGATGGGGGAAGGCGCGCAGGGCGTCATCAAGGGCGTCGTGAACATGGAGGGCGAGCGGCTGTCGATGACGCTGCGCCTGTTCGAGGTGGTCAGGGGCGGCCGGCCGGTGCTGGACAAGACGTACGGCGGCGACCGGGGTTCGCTGCGCGGCCACGTCCACGACTTCATCAACGAGGTGCTGCTCTACTACACGGGCGTCCGGGGCATATTCGGCTCGCGCATCCTGTTCTCGCGGCCGACCCGGCGCGGCGGGTCGCATGTCCTTTCGGTCGGCATGGACGGCCACGGCATGCGGCAATGGACGCGCGGCGACGGCGCGCACATCCTGCCGAACTTCGGTCCGCGGGGCGCCGTCTTCTACACCGCCTTCGACGATCAGGACTGGGCCAAGCTGTTCCGGTCGGATCTCGAGGAGCCCGTGCTGGCCGAACCGGGCCTCAACATGGGCGCCGCGATGGGGCCCGGCGGGAAGATGGCCGTCGTGCTGACCCGCGACGGCAACGCCGAGATCTATCTGGCGACGACGGAGGGCGAGATCCTCGCCAGGCTCACGCACAACGACGCGATCGACGTGTCGCCGGCTTGGTCCCCCGGAGGCGATCGGATCGCGTTCGTCTCCGACCGCGACGGCACGCCGCAGATCTACGTCATGGGCGCCGACGGTTCGGGACAGACTCGGGTGACGTTCCGAGGCAACTACAACCAGACGCCGTCGTGGTGCCCGAGGTGCGACACGCCGACCATCGCCTTCTCCGGACGCGACGGCGGGACGTTCGACATCTTCACGATCGAAGTCGCCACGGGCGCCATGAAGAGGTTGACGCAGTTCCAGGGATCCAACAGCGACCCGGCCTGGAGCCCGGACGGCCGCCTCATCGCGTTCTACTCGAGCCGCGGCGGCATCCACCTCATGAATCCGGAAGGCATGAACCAGACCCGCATCCTCGCCGGACGTGCCGAGACGCTTCGCTGGTCGAGATAGCGGCCCTCCGGCAAGGGTGACCGGGTTCTTGATTCCCCGCCGCGGTCGGCGTTAGCGTCCCGGTCCGGAAGGGAGGTTCCGCCATGACCAGGATCGGATTGACCATGCTCGCATTGTGGTTGGGAGCGGCCGGCGCCGCCACGGCCCAGCAGCCGGGGTGGGGAACGCAGCCCGCGCAGCCGGGATGGGGCGCTCAGCCCGCCCCGCCCGCATGGGCGCCGGAGCAGTTGCCGGCGCCGCCTTCGGGCCTGCCGCCGCCGCCGCCGGGAGAGCCGGCGTTCGCCGGGCAGCAGGCGCAGGCCGGGCCGGACGCGTTCGCCAATATCGGCCTCGGGCTGTCCACGCACTTCGCCCCGCTGTTCCTCAACTCCGCCACGCTGCTCGTGTACCCCGCTTCCGTGGAGGGCGACTTGCCGCCCGCCGGCGAAACGGTGGCCTGGATGGGTCCGGCGGCCACCTACGCGAACCTCTCGTTCAGGTATCGCATGAACGAGGCGCACGAGTTCGAGGCGAACCTGGGGCTCGCGTACATCGGCCCCAAGTGGAACCCCGATGGCGACGTGGAGGAGGATGTCGAGGGTGACGGTTTCCTGTTCCAGATAGTCCCGCGCTATCTGTTCACGTTCGCCTCGACCGAGCGGACGCGGATCTACACGGGCGCCGGGATCGGCATCTTCTACGGTCTTGCGGGGGGCGATCCGGCGACTGATACCCACGACGAACGCAACGTGGACGTCTTCGGCTTCAACTTCGGCGTCCCGCTGGGAATCGAGTACCGCTTCGAGTCGGCGCCCAACCTGGGGCTGACCATGGAACTCGGCCTTGCGATCGCCTACGCCTTCGTATCGGAGGAGATCAAGCCCATGACCGGGGTCCCCGACGCCACGCCTGTGGAGAACAAGTGGAGCATGTTCCTCTTCGGGATGGGTCAGGCGATGAGCATCCTCGACGAGATACATCTCCCGATCATCGACCACCTGACGTTCGGCTTGCACTACTGGTTCGGGTAGTCCCCCGCCGTCCGCGGGTGCGGGCACTGGCGTGCGGTCGACAGCCCGGGGCTTGACCTCGTCGCATTCGTGGTAGGGTGGCTACCTCTGGACGGAGCGCGGAGCCGCTCGGGAGGCAGACGATGGCCAGGAAGGACGTCGACGGGAAGCGACTGAGGATCAGGAAGGCCGCGGTGTCGAGCGGTTCCGGGGTGCGGTTGCTCGACCGTGTCTTGATCATCGTGACCAAGGCGTTCTGTCCCGCCGGCCACAACCTCGTCGGCGTCGGGCCCGCGAGGTTCGACGGCTTCGAGGGCATCGGCCTGTGGGTTGCCGACGCGACCCGCGAGGGGCTCGTGGAACTCAGCCCGTTGCACGGCGACGCGTCGAAGACGGGGCCGGAGTTCCCGATCGGAACCAGGCTTTCGTTGCGCTGCCCGACCTGTCGGGCGGATCTGCCGACTCTCGCCAAGTGCACGTGCTCCGCGGGCGGCGAGCTGCGCAAGGTCTTCCTGACCGATCGGCTCGACGACGCCCATCTTGTCGCCCTATGCGATGTCTGGGGTTGCACCCGTTCCCGGGTGATCGACGGCAACGAGATCCTGTCCGAGTGGCTCGCGGGGAACATAGAGGCGCCCGCGGGGTAGGTGCGCGCGATGGCCCGCAACCGGATCGGGGCGGCCGTCCCCGTCGTGCTCGCGGTCGGCCTCTACGTCATCGGCGTCGCCGTGCCGCTCGCCGTGCTGTACGCCCGCGTCGTCGCCGCCGCCGTGGCG
>CAMTWF010000358.1:0-12843 GCA_947085355.1 uncultured delta proteobacterium | reverse complement strand
GGCTCCATCATGGTCCGCCGCGGCACGTGCTACCTCTGCGAGAACTGCGGCACCGTCGACGGGTGCTCCTGACGTAGCCGTTCACCCCCATACGTGGCAACCTCCCGCTCCCGCTCCCGGAGGCATAGATGCCGTTCGATCACGAACGCCTGGACTTCCTTGCCATCACCGATGACGTGGGCGCGAGTGAGGCTCGGGAGCGGGAGCGGGAGCGGGAGCGGGAGCGGGAGCCGGAGCGTCGCACTGGTTGACCGCGGCGCCGCCGGTCGCTAGGGACCGCTTGCATGAGCGATCCTCGGGCTTTCATCATCGTCCTCGATTCGGCCGGCTGCGGCGGCGCTCCGGATGCGGCGGCCTTCGGCGACGCGGGCGCCGACACGCTGGGGAATGTGGCCCGGGCCGTCGGCGGGTTGCGCCTGCCGAACCTCGGGAGGCTCGGGCTCGGCAACGCGCACCCGATCGCGGGCGTGCCGCCGGCGGCGGAGCCGGAGGGCGCGTACGGCGTGTTGACGGAGCGCAGTCCGGCGAAGGACACGACGACCGGGCACTGGGAGCTGGCCGGACTGGTGAACGACAGCCCGTTCCCGACATTCCCGGACGGCTTCCCGCCGGAGATCATCGAGGCGTTCGCAGCACGGACCGGGCGCCCGGTGCTGGGGAACCGGCCCGCATCGGGGACCGGCATTCTCGACGAGTTGGGACCGGAGCATCTCGCGACCGGCGGGTGGATCGTCTACACGAGCGCCGACTCGGTGTTCCAGGTGGCGGCGCACACGGGGGTGATACCGCTGGAGGAACTCCACCGGGCCTGCGGGATCGCCCGGGAGATCGTCAACCCGTTGCGGGTGGGCCGCGTCATCGCGCGGCCGTTCGTCGGCGAGCCCGGCGCGTTCCGTCGCACGTACGACCGGAAGGACTTCTCGATCCCGCCCCCGCGGCCCACGGTCCTGGACGTGCTGGCGGAAGCGGGCGTGCCGGTCGTCGGCGTCGGGAAGATCCACGACATCTTCGCGGGGCGTGGGGTGACCGAATCGGTGCATACCGAGGGGAACGACGACGGGTGCGACCGGACGATCGAACTGGCCCGGACGCTCTCCCGCGGACTCGTTTTCGTGAACCTCGTCGACTTCGACACGGCCTACGGGCACCGCAACGACGTCGCGGGCTACGCGCGGGCTCTCGAGCGGTTCGACGAGCGGCTCGGCGGGCTTGTGGCGGCGCTGCGGCCCGGCGATCTACTGGTCGTGACGGCCGACCACGGCTGCGACCCGACGATGCCGGGCACCGACCACACGAGGGAGCGGGCGCCGGTCGTGGCGATGCTCGCCCCAAGGCGATCCGGCAGGGACCTCGGCGTGCGCGACACCTTCGCCGACGTTGCGGCGACCGTGGCGGATCACTTCCGGGCGGCGCGCCCCGAGGCGGGCGAGTCTTTCCTCGATCTGCTCTGAGGGCAGGCGTTCAGCGCTCGGCAGGAACAGGTCGTTGCGCGTCCAGCAATTCCTTGACGTGGTCGACGATCCGGGCGGCCGCCTGCTTCGCCCGCCGGGCCGTCTCGGGCGACACGTGTCCGAAGCCGGGGTACCGCGCCACTACGGCGAAGGGAGTGAGCAGGTCCGCATCGTCGTCGAGCCCCGCGCACGCAAAACCCGCCGCACGGGCATCGGAAAGAAGCCTGCCGATGTCATGGACGTGCGGCACCGGACGCGCCGCCGCAACGAGCAGCCCCTTGAGCGCCTTCTCGGCCGCCTGCTGGTGCAGGAAGCACTCGAGATCGTGGAGCCCCGCCGCCGAAACCAGGTCCGCCCCCTGCAGGTCGTTGTCGGCCTTGCGAATCCAGTCAGCGACTTCCGTCTTCGCCGTCGGCTGCAAAGAGGATCCTCCCGGTGCGCTCGGCCTCGGCGACGATGCTGCTCCGCCACTGCCTGTAGCGCGCATAATCTTCCGGACCGAAGACCAGCACGTCCTTGGCGATCCCCAGGTCCCGGAGGGCACGGTGGACAAGAAGGTGGCGATCGGCGAAGTCGAGCTGCGTGTCCGCGACGACCAGGAAGTCGAAGTCGCTGTCCGCATCGCCCTCGCCGCGCGCCCGGGACCCGAACCAGATGATGCGAGACGCCGGCAGGACGCCCCGGATCCGTTCGGCCGCCTCGCGGGCGATCTGTTCGTCGCTCACGCCTGCTTTCTACCCTGGAACCGGCGCCTCGTCAAAAGCGCCGTCGCAAGGGCGGCCGCCTCGCGTGCAGGCGCTCGCCCGGGCGTTCGTTCAGGCCGTGAGCGCCTTCGCCACGGCGTCTTCGTCGGCGAGGCGGCCGGCCTGGGCGGCCCGGATCGCGTCGAGCCCCGCGGTGGCTTCGAAGGCGGTCCGGGTCGGACCGTCCACGGCGCCGGTGCCGACCGCGATCTCGACCGCCGCGTCGGCCGCGAGCATCGCGACGGTGCGGGCGTGGACGCGCGAGCGGGCGCGAAGCGTCTCCGCATGCGGCCCCGAGGCGGCCGCGGCCTTGCGGACCAGCGCCGCGGCGACCTCGATCTCGGCGATCGTCGCCGCCAGCCTGAACTGCACGTGCTGGCTGCGCGTCAGCCGCGCCCGGCGCGCCTCGGCCAGCGTCGCCGCCACGGCGCGCAGCGCCAGGGCGGCGACGACGCCGCCGGCCGAGCCGGACGGATCGATGCGGTCCATTTCGTCCGCGATGTCCAGGTGGAACCGGCCCTTGGTCCGCAGGGTGTCCTGCCAACGCGTCAGCGCGATCACCGACTGCAGGATCTCGCTGGTCCCCTCGTAGATCGTCGTGATGCGCACGTCCCGCTTGATCTTCTCGACCTCGTACTCGCGCGTGTAGCCGTACCCGCCGTGCGCCTGGATCGCGGCATCGGCGGCGGCGTTTCCCGCCTCGGTCGCCACCAGCTTGGCGATCGCCCCGTCCGTCGGCAGATCGGTCTCGCCGGCGTCCAGGCGTCGCGCAACCTCCTCGATGTGCGCCCGTGCCGCCTCCAGGCGGGCGGCGTGCGGCACCAGGAGCTTGTGCGTGAACCCCTGCTTGGCCGCCAGCGGCGTGTCGAACTGCACGCGATCCTTCGAGTAGGCCACGGCGCGCGCCAGCGCCTCCTCGCCCGCTCCCAGGCCGAACGCCGCCACCATGAGCCGCGTGTACGAGAAGACCCGCGAGGCCTGTTCGAGGCCCTTGCCCTCCTCGCCGCCGAGCAGGTTCTCGGCCGGCACGACGGCGTCATCGAGCAGCACCTGCGTCGTGTTCGACGAGCGGATGCCGTGCTTGTCCTCCTTGCGGCCCGGCGACAGCCCCGGCGTCCCCTTCTCGACCGCGAAGAACGACGGCCCGCCGGGCGTGCGCGCGAGGATCGTGTACAGGTCCGCCACGCCGCCGTTCGTGATGAACTGCTTCGTGCCGTCGAGGCGGTAGTGCGTGACCCGTCCGGAGGCGTCCCGCACCGGCTGGGCCGTCGTGCGCAGCGCCGCCAGGTTGCTCCCGGCGTTCGGCTCGGTCGCTCCGTACGCGACGATCAGGCCCTCCTCGGCGATGCGCCGCAGCCACTTCGCCTGTTGCCCCGGCGTGCCGCCCACGCGGATCGGATCCGTCCCCAGCGCGATCGCGAAGAGCGCCGTGGCGACGCCGAGGTCGATGCGGGCGAGCGCCTCGCAGACGCGGTAGAGCGCGTAGGCGCCGCCGCCGATTCCGCCGTGCTCCTCGGGGATGAACACCAGATGCAGCCCGATGTCCGGCCCGATCAGCTCGCGGATGATCGCATCGGGGAACTCCTCCCGGTGGTCGAGTTCGAGTTTCTTCTCCAGCGGCAGCTTCCTGGCGGCGAACTCCCGCAGCGTGTCCAGGATCAGATCCAGTGTTCCGATGTCCAACGCGGGCTCGTTCATGGGACTACTCCTCCTCGTCGCGGTGTCGGCTGTCAACCATCGGCAGGCGGTTTGCGGCGGTCGTCCCCGGCAGATACGCCGACACCGCAACTCGACACTGCGAAGCGGACTTCGCGCTCTGCGTAGTCCGGGACCCATGTCCGGGCTTCGGACGCCCCTTGACCGCCGGTGTCGGGATCGCGTTCCAGAGTCGTGTTTCCGGCATGTTGCGCCTCGTCATCGCATCCGTCTCCTTGGTGGCACGTGTCTCGCTTCAGCGGCGGTGCCGACCTCCGAGTGCTGGGGCTTTGCATGGCGCGTACCGACTCCGGAGATGATGGGGAGGTGGGCGCGGCGGCGCACGCGGCGCGGCGCGTCCGAGGGGTATGGTTGAGATGTCGAAGGAACTGCTGGACGTCGCGATCGTCGGGATCGGGGCGAAGACGCCGATCGGCATGTCGCCCGCCGGGTTCTGGGAGGGCGTGGTCGGGCGCCGCGACGGAGTGCGGGACGTTCCGCCGGACCGATGGGACCCGGAGGCCTACTACGACCCCGACCCGAAGGCTCCGGACAAGACCTACAGCAAGATCGGCGGTTTCGTCGTCGGGTTCGAGTTCGACCGGAAGCGGTACAGGCTGCCGCCCGCCGTCGCCGACGCGATGGACAGGTCGCAGCGCCTGGCGCTCGCCGCGGTCGATGAGGCGCTGGCCGACGCGGGGCCCAACGTGGATCGCGAGCGCTGCGCCGTCATCCTGGGCAACGCCCTGGGCGGCGACCGCCGCGAACTGACGTCCGCCCGCGTGCTGTTCCCCGCCGTCGCCCGGGCACTGGCGTCGTCCGAAGGGTGGGACGATCTGCCCGCCGATCTGCGCGACAAGCTTGTGCGGTCGATGGAACGGTCGTACAAGGCCGGCCTGCCGACGGTCACGGAAGACACGATGCCAGGGGAGTTGTCCAACTGCATCGCCGGACGCATTGCGAACGTCCTCGATCTGGGCGGCTCCAACTACACGGTGGACGCCGCCTGCGCCAGTTCGCTCGCGGCCCTCTCCGCCGCGGGTCGCGCGCTGCGGGCCGGCGAATGCGACGTCGCCGTGACGGGTGGAGCCGACACCGTCATGGGGGCCCCGACGTACGTCAAGTTCTGCAAGATCGGCGCGCTGTCGCCCGATCGGTCGCGGCCGTTCGACGCCGGGGCCAACGGGTTCGTCATGGGCGAAGGTGTGGCCGCCTTCGTGCTCAAGCGCGTCGAGGACGCCGAACGCGCCGGCGACCGGATCTACGCCGTCGTCCGCTCCGTCGGCAGCTCCAGCGACGGCCGCGGCAAGGGAATCACCGCCCCCAACCCCGTGGGACAGCGGCGCGCCGTCCGACGCGCCTACGCCGCCGCCGGCATCGACCCCGCCACCGTCGACCTGATCGAGGCGCACGGCACGTCGACGCGCGTGGGCGACGCCACCGAGGCCGCCGTCCTGCACGAGATATGGGGAGACTCGCGCAAGGCCGACCCGGTAGCGATCGGCTCGGTCAAGTCGCAGATCGGGCACCTCAAGAGCGCCGCCGGCGCCGTAGGCATGCTCAAGGGCGCACTGGCGATCCACAACCGCGTGCTGCCCCCGTCGATCCACTTCGAGCGCGAGAACCCCGAGTGTTCGCTGCCGGGTTCGTCGTTCCGCGTCCAGACCGAGGTCGCCGAATGGCCCCAGCCGCGCGGCGGCGGGCCGCGCCGCGCGGCCGTGTCGGCCTTCGGGTTCGGCGGGACCAACTTCCACGTCGTTATCGAGGAATGGCGTCCCAAGACGGCGAAGATACAAGTGTTCGTTCCTGGGGCGATGACGGAGACACGGAGCCTTCCAGGCAGGGAGATAGCCATGACCCAAGGTGCGGCGACCACGTCCACGTCCACGTCCACGTCCACGTCCACGTCCACGACGACGAAGGAGGAAATCGAAAGGGCCCTGGTCGATGTGCTGTGCGCGAAGACGGGCTACGACGCGGCGGAGATCCAGCTCGACTTCGAGCTGGAAGCCGACCTTGGGGTCGATACCGTCAAGCAGGCCGAGATCCTCGCCGCAGTGCGCGAACGCTACGCCCTGCCGCGCGACGAGAAGTTCAGGCTCGCCGACTACCCGAGACTCGCCGACCTGGCGGAATACGTCCTGGGGAGAGTGCGCGCAGGGGAGGCCGAAGCGGCGCGAAGCGACGCTACGCCGGCGAGCACGCCGTCGACCACGTCCACGTCCACGTCCACGTCCACGACGACGAAGGAGGGGGAGGGATCAGGTCAGGATGATCCGGAGATTGCCGGCGAGGTCCTGAGGGCATCGGCATCGTCGCGCGAGGAGCTGGTCGACCGGCTCCGCGACATCGCGGCCCGAGCCGGTCGGGGGGAATCGCTCGCGTCCCTGGCGGCGTCGGCCCCCGAGGGGCGGGCAGGCGCATGGCGCGTCGCGTTCGCGCCCGCCTCGGCAGCCGACGCGGTCGAACAGGCGGGACGGGCGGTGGATTGCCTGGAGACCGGCAAGGGGCGCACGACGCTCCCGGCGAAGGGGATCTTCCTGCGCACGGCCGACGATCCGCCGGCGAGCGGCAAGCTCGCGTTCCTGTTCCCCGGCCAGGGGTCGCAGTGGGTCGGAATGTGCAAGGCGCTCGCTCGCCGCTACCCGGTCGTCGCCGAGACGCTCCGGCGCGCGGACGAGGTGATGGCGCCGATCCTGGGCCGTCCGTTGACGGCGTACGTCTTCGGCGAAGGGTTCGGCGAAGGGGGCGCCGACCCCGATGCCGCCCTGCGCATGACCACGATCACACAGCCGGCGATGGTGGCCTGCGACGTCGCCGTCGCAAGGGCGCTCGCGCGGCACGGCATCCGGCCCGACATGGTCGCGGGCCACTCGCTGGGCGAATACGCCGCCGGCGTCACGGCCGGGGTGCTCGATTTCGACGAGTCGCTCCGCATCGTGGCGGCGCGCGGCCGCGAGATGGCGGCCGCGACGCCGGCGGGCGGCGACCCCGGCTGGATGGCGGCGGTCGCCGCGCCGGTCGAGACGGTCGAGGAGGTGATCGCGGCCACCGAGGGGTACATCGTGGCGGCCAACAAGAACTCGCCGTCGCAGACGATCGTCGCCGGCGCTTCCGACGCCGTGCAGCGGGCGATGGCCACGTTCGCCGAGCGTCGCATCCCGTGCGTGAGGCTGCCTGTCTCCCACGCCTTCCATTCGGCCGTCGTCGCATCCGCCTCCGCGCCGCTCCGCAAGGTGCTCGACGCATCCGCGGTCCGGCCGCCGGCGATCCCGATCCTGTCGAACGTCACCGCCGGGCCGTATCCCGCCGATCCCGACGGGATCCGCGCCCTCCTGGCCCGCCAGGTCGCCTCGCCGGTCGAGTTCATCGGCATCGTGCGGCGCATGGCGGCCGACGGAGCGACCGTCTTCGTCGAGGCGGGCCCGAAGAGGGCGCTCACCGGCTTCGTCGGCGAGATCCTCGCGGGAACCCCGATCGTGGCTTGCGCCACGAACCTGCCCAAGCGCGGCGACGTGCGGTCCTTCCTCGAGGCGCTGGCCCTGCTGTGGGTCGAAGGTCTGGACGTCCGATTCTCCGGCGACGCCCCGGAGATCGCGCCGAACGCCCGCTCGCCGAAACCCGAAATCCGAAACCCGAAATCCGAAATCGTCGTGACCGGCATGGCGCTCGGCTGCCCCGGCTCGGACGACCCGTTCGCCGCCGACAACTTCGATCGCATGCTCGCCGGCCACACGATGTTCGATCAGGTGCCGGCGGGCATCCGCGAGCGGATGGTCCGGCAGAACGTCGTGCGGGTGTTCAAGGACGAACTCGGCGAGCCGAGGCTCGCGCCGGTGTCCGGCGCCGACGACGTGATCCGCCTGGCCGCCCGCGGCCGCCCCGTCGATCTCGTCGAGGAGTACGGCGTCGGGGAGGATCTGGCCGCCACGTACGACTCGACCACGCGGCTGGCCGTCGCCGCCGCCATCGAGGCGCTCCGCGACGCCGGCCTGCCGCTCGCCCAGTCGCGCCGCCCGACCCGGAACGGCGGCTTCGTCGGATCCGGCCGGCGGCTCCCGGAGTCGGTCGGGCGCGAGACCGGCGTCATCTTCGCCTCCGCGTTCCCCGGCTACGACCGGCTCATCGCCGAGGTCGAGCGCCGCGCTGCGGGCGGCGAGACCGGACCGTTCCCCCGCAACTTCCTGCTGGAGGTGCTCGCGCTCGGCCATGCCCAGGTCGCGTCGCTGGTGGGCGCCCTCGGGCCGAACGTCCAGGTCAACGCCGCCTGCGCGTCCACCTCGCTGGCGATCTCCATCGCCGAGGACTGGATCCGCTGCGGCCGCTGCCGGCGCGTCATCGTCGTCGGCGCCGACGACGTCACCAACGATGCGCTCATGCCGTGGATTGGCGCCGGCTTCCTCGCCACCGGCGCGGCCGCCACCGACGACCGCGCCGAGGACGCCGCGCTGCCTTTCGACCGCCGCAGGCACGGCATGCTGCTCGGCATGGGCGCCGTCGCGCTCGTCGTCGAGACCGCCGAGGCCGCCGCCGAACGCGGCATCACGCCGCTGGCCGGGATTCTCGCCACGCGCTGCGCCAACAGCGCGGGCCACGCCCTGCGCCTCAACGCCGACCACGTCGCCGAGACGGTCGATGCGGTCGTGGCGGATGTCGAGCGCCTCCACGGCATCGATCGCGCGACGCTCGCGGACCGCTGCCTCTTCATGTCGCACGAGACCTACACGCCCGCCCGCGGCGGAAGCGCCTCGGCCGAAGTGGGGGCGCTGCGCCGCGCCTTCGGCGACAAGGCGGCCGAAGTGCTCGTCGCCAACACGAAAGGCTTCACCGGGCACCCCATGGGCGCGGGCCTCGAGGATGCCGTCGCGCTCAACGCGCTCGTCCGACGCGAGGTCCCCCCGATCCCCAACCACCGCGAGCAGGACCCCGATCTCGGACCGCTCAACCTCTCCCGCGGCGGACGCCATGAGATCGACTACGTCCTGCGTCTCGCTGCCGGCTTCGGCTCGCAGGTCGTCTGCACCGTGTACCGCCGGATCGCAGAATCGCTCGACGGGCGGATCGACCAGGCGCGCCACGCCGCATGGCTCTCGGCCGTCACCGGCTACCAGCACCCCGTCACCTTCGTCGAGAAGCGCACCCTCCGCGTCGAGGATCGGTCGCCCGCAACTGTTCACCGCCTCGACCTCGGCGACCTCGGCGGCGGGTTCCGCGTCTGGGGAGTCGTGACCGAACAGGTGAGCAGCCGGCAGTCGGCGATCGGCGGTCGGCCGCCTTCGGGCGCCGTCGTCGTGGTTCACGATGGGGCGCCCGAGGCCGCAGCCGTCCTGCGCGAGATCGAGGCCGGGGGCGCGGCGACGATCGCACTGCCGTACGCGCAACCCGACGCCGACGGGACGTCCGTCGAGGACGCCATCGCCGCCAGTCTCGGCCCGGCGCCGCTCGCCGGCCGCGTGCGCGGCATCGTGAACCTGCTCGGCCTGACGGGCGCCGCCGACCCGCCGGGCGTCCACGGCCGCGCCCGGTTCATCTACCACTTGGCGCGCGTCGTCGAGCGCCTGTCCGGCGGGCCCCCGAGCGGCCTCTTCCTCGTCACGGCGACGGCCAACGGCGGCAACTGCGGCATCGGCGCCGCCACGTTCGATGCGGCAGCGCCGCGAGATCCCTTCATCTCGGCCGCCGGCGCCGCCGTCGGCGGAGTCACGAAGGCGCTGGCGCGCGAGTGGCCCGGCGCGACGGTGAAGGTGGTCGACTTTGCGCCGGACGCCGGCGCCGTCGCGATCGCCGGCAAGCTCCTGGACGAGGCCGATGTCTCCGACGGCCTCCTGGAGATCGGAGCGGGCCGAGGCGGGCGAGTGACGACTGCGCTGTCGCGCACGGTCGAGCAGGCCGATCCGCCTGGCATCGTTCCCGAGTCGGTCGTCGTGGTCACCGGCGGCGCGGGCGGGATCACCGCCGCGATCGCCGCCGAGATCGCCCGGCGCCATCGGTGCCGCATCGCGGTGCTGGACATCGTGGCGAGGCCGCCCGACGGGGCGGAGCACCTCGACCTCGATGCCGAGCGTTCCGCGATTCGTTCGAGACTGGCCGCGACGGGCGAGCGGGTCACGCCGGCCCGGGTCGAGGCGGATCTGGCGCCGTTGCGGCGGGCCAAGGCCGCAGCCGAGGCGCTCGCCGCATGCCGCGCCGCGGGCGCCGAGGTCCACTACGAATCGTGCGACCTGGCCGACCGCGCCGCCGTCGAGGCGGCCGTGGGAGCGGTGCGGCGCAGGTTCGGGCGCATCGACGGCGTCATCCACGGCGCCGGCGCCGAGGAGAGCCGCCCGGTGTCGTCCAAGACGCCCGCCGGTTTCGACCGCGTCTTCCGCGGCAAGGCGCTCGGCGCCCTGCACATGTGGGAAGCCGTCCGCTCCGACGCGCCTCGGTTCTTCGTCGTCTTCTCGTCCGTGGCCGGCCGCTTCGGCAACCCCGGACAGGTCGACTACTGCGCCGCCAACGAGGTGTCCGCGCGCCTCGCGTGGCGCGTGGCCTCCTCCGGCCGCGGCACGAGGGCGCTCGCCATCGACTGGACAGGCTGGGACGGGATCGGCATGGCCGTGGCCGGCGGCATGAAGACGCTGCTGCTGGAGCGCGGCGTCGATCTCCTGCCGCCCGCGATCGGCGTGCCGCTGGCGGTCGATCTGATCGATCGCGGCGTCGTGGGCGAAGTCGTGGTGTGCGGCCGCCTCGGAGACATGGCGAACCCGCGCATCGCCGCCGACAGCACGCCGGACGGCGGACGGCGGACGGCGGACGGGCAACAGCAAGCGGAACGTTCTCCACTTTCGCCCCGCCGTCCATCCATTCCAGGCGCTATCCTCTCTATCAATCCGAAATCCGAAATCCGAAATCCGAAATCGTGCGACGAGGCCGTGGTGCGTCTGACCCTCGACCCTTCCTCCCAGACGTTCCTGTCGGACCATGTCATCGAGGGTGTTCCCGTGCTGCCGGGGGTCGTCGGCCTGGAACTGATGGCCGACGCCGCCCGCGCCGTGCTCGGCCACGCCGAGCCGGTGGCGCTGGATGTGGCCTTCGAGCGTCCCGTCAAGTCTCACCCCGGCCGACCGGTCGTCGTGACGGCCCGAGCGGTCCGCCGTACCGGGGGGCCGTTCGGGCCCTTCGCGGGTCCGGACGCCGTCGACTGCACGCTGGAATCGAGTTCGGTCTCCGCGACGGGACGGCCGATCGAGGCCGTGCACTTTCGCTGCCGCTTCGCCGTGCCGTCCGTGGGCGACGCCTCGCCGGCGCTCGGCGCGCTGGCCGACCTCGCGGCGCACGGTCCCGATGCGGCCGAGGTGTACCGCTTCTTTTTCCACGGTCCGACGTTCCGGGTGATCGAGCGTGCCTCGCGCATCGGCGAGGGCGGGATCGTCGTGCGCGCCGCGGCGCCGCCGGGCGGAGGGGCCCCGATCGCCGGGCCGAGGCTACGCGAGATCGCTCTGCAGGCCGGCGGCCTGTGGGCGATGTGCGCGCGGGGCGTCATGGCGCTGCCGTACCGCATCGACAGCGCCGAGCGGTTCGAGACGCCGGAACCGGGCGCCCCCGTGGTGGCGAGGGTGCGTGCATTCGCAGGGGAGGCCGAGCGGGCGGCGGAGCCGCCGGCGAGCCCTCCCGCAAGGGTCCACCGGTTCGACATCGACCTCTTGGGCGAGGACGGCCGCTTGTTCGAGCGGCTGCGCGGCGTGGCGCTGATCGAGACCGGTCCCGTCGCTCCCTCCCGACCCCCGACCATGGCGCCGTTCGATCGATCCCCGGAGAGCGTCGAGGTGCGCCTGGACCTTCTGGCGTCCGACGCGGACGGGATCGCGGCCGGGTACCTGGGCCCCGCCGAGTCGTCGCTGTACCGCCGGATCGGCTCCCGCAAGCGCCGGGTCGACTGGCTTGGAGGGCGCCTCGCCGCGAAGCGGCTGGCCGCCTCGTACCTGCTCGAGGTGGTCGGCGTGCGTGTCGCCGAGGCCGACATCGGCGTCGTGGCCGACACGCACGGCGCGCCGGACGTCCGGATCGCCGGGCGGCCCGATCTGGAGCGGCTCCTGCCGGCGGTGGCGATCTCGCACGGCGCCGGTCGGGCCGTCGCGGTGCTCGCGCCGAGGAACTCGGGCGCGCGCGTCGGCGTCGACGTGGAGGCGATCGAGCCGCGCTCGCCGGCGTTCTCGCGCCACGTCCTGACCGAACGGGAGGCGCGCCTCGTCGAGTCGTCGCCGCTCAACGGCGGGACCCTCACCCTCCTCTGGACGGTCAAGGAGGCGGTCAGCAAGGCGCTCGGCGTCGGCATGACGATCGACCCGCGCGACATCGACGTCCGCGACCTCTGCGACGGCGTGGCCACGGTGGACCTGCGCGGCGACGCCGAGACCCGCCGGGCCGCGATCGGCGGAACCGATCTTGCCGTCCGCTACGAGGTGGAAGGGGCGCGTTCGACCGCCTGGGCCGTCCTCGGCGTCGACCCGTCCTCGGCCGCCTCGCAACACCCGCCGGCTCCCCCGGCCCCGCCTGGCCTCTTCCGCCCGGGCCGCCTCGCCGGAAACGACTGACCGCCGGGCTCGGCCGCCGCACGGCGTCGGGCACGGCCGCCGTTGCCTTCCCAGGCCCGCCGGCCTTGACGCCCATCGCGGCGCGCCGTACTCTTTCTCGGTGCGGCGGTGCACCGCCGTTCTCCTGCCGCGTGAATCGAGCGGGCGCGCGGGAGCGGCAGGTCAGGGGAGGCCGAGATGAAGATCACTACGGCAAGATTCGGGGTCGCGGCATGGATCGTGCTGGGGGGGCCTGCTTCCGGGTTCTCCTCGCGCTGACGTTCTGGGGGACGCGCTGCTGTCGGCGATCGCGAGCGCCGATGCGTGGCGCACCGGCAAGGCGAGGGTCGACACCGCGGCGGCGTCGCCCGATACGTTCTCTCCAGGCAACATCGACGGGCG
>CAMTWF010000357.1:0-1570 GCA_947085355.1 uncultured delta proteobacterium | reverse complement strand
CGTGGTCCTGCTGGCCTGGGTGGTGCCGGCGTACGCCGACTTCAGGCTGGCGGGCGACTACGTGACGCGGTTCACCGAGGACGGGTACAAGTTCTCGAGCCGGTTCGGCCATCTCGGGTCCGACCTGCCGAGGGCCGTGGTTGGTGCGGTCACGAACCCGTTGTACGTGATCGACCACCTGGCGAGCGGCGATCGTCCTGCGGGCCTGCTGACGCTGGTTGCGCCGCTGGGGTTCCTGGTCCTGGCGGGCGGTTGGCGGACGCTGCTGCTGCTCGTGCCGGCGCTGGAGATGCTGCTCGCCTCGTTCCAGTACATGTACGCGCTGGACTACTACTACGCGGCGCGTCCGCTGGCGTTCGCCTACGCCGGCGCGATCGTCGGCCTGGGGGCGCTGCGCGCCGCGGCGGGACCGGGCGGGCCCGCGGTCCACGTTCCGGCGGCGCTCGGGCGGTCGCTCCGTGCGGTTGGCGGCCCGTCGGCGGGCCGGATCGGAGCGGCGGCGGCGGCGTACCTGGTCGCGGCGGCGTTGATGCTGGCGTGGCTCGATCCCGATTCGCCGGTGTCGCCCGTGCACGAGCGGCCCGCGTACATCACGACGCCGCGCACGAAGGTGATGGACGAGGTGGTCGAATCGGTGCCTTCCGACGCGCCGGCTGCGACCACGGCCAACATCGGCATCCATCTGACGGACCGGCTCGGCCCCGATCACCTCCCGTTCGGGCTGAAGGACGTGGAGTACGTCGTCATGGACCTGTACCGCTCGTCGTTCCCGATGACGCGCGCCGGGCTCGTGGCGTTCGCCGGGGCGCTGGCGGGCAAGCCCGAGTGGGGCGTGCTGCGGGCGGATCGCGGCGTGCTGCTGTTCCGCAGGGGGGCATCCAGGGAGCTGAACGCGGCGGCGATCGAGATGATCGACACGCCGGTCTTCGAGGCCGAGGACTGGTATTCATCGCACTTCCCCAACCTGGCGATCCGGTCGGCGGACGCATCCAACGGCGCGGCGCTCCGGGTGACGCCGTCGGACCGCCGCGGGCCGGGCCTGCTGCTGCTGGTCGAAGAGTGGCCGCTGCGGCCGGGCGAGTACGAGGCGTCCTTCCGGCTCGCGGCCGAACGGGAGGAGCACGAGCACCCCCTGCGGACGGCGGCCACGATCGGCGTGTACTCGGGCGGGGCGCTGGTGTCGGGCGCCGGCCTGCGGTTCGCCGACTTCGCATCGCCCGGAGCGTGGCAGGAGTTCGGGCTGCGGTTCCGGGCCGAGCGCGACAGGGGCTACGAGTTCCGCGTCTACTACCACGACTTCGGCGCCGTGGCGCTCGACGCGATCCGCGTCTCCCGGCTCGGCGAGTGAACTGCGTTCCCGGCTAGTCGGCGCGCATGGGCGGAGGCGGAGGCGGCAGGTAGCGCAGTAGCGCGCCCCACTGCTCGTCGGTGAACAACGCGCGGATCGACTCCATCAGCGCACGCTCGCGTTCCCGCAGCGATCGCTCGATGCGCCCGGCCTCGGCGTCCCGCGCCGCCTCGATGGCTTGCCGGAGCGCGTCGTGCAGCGCCTCCAACCGCGGCACGGCCT
>CAMTWF010000356.1:0-7765 GCA_947085355.1 uncultured delta proteobacterium | reverse complement strand
GGCGACCTTCTACGAGCGCAACGGGCGGTGCCCCGCAGTGCCCTCCGAGGTTCCTTGCGCCTTGCCGCCGCCGCCGCGTCGTCGTCGTTTCGCCCGTTCCTGATCCGCTGGTTTCGACTCGACGCCTCGCGCCGGAGCCGCGCTGGACCCTACAGGCACGGGTCCGGCACCGGCAGATCGCTCGTGCGGACGTTCGAAGCGTTCCTGCGGCGAGTGGCGGCGAGCGGCTTGCAGGCGCCGGTCGGCTCCCGCTAGCATCACGCATCTGCGCCGGGGGGCCGTTCGGCGCTGGAGCGGTTCATGTCGCTTGGCTGGACGTCGATCGTGATCTGGTCGGTCCTCGCCGCGTTGGCGGTCGCGGCCCCGGGTTGCGCGCGGAGGCCCGCGGGTCCCGCTCGCACGCCGGGGGGGGAGACCGTGGGCGGCGTCGCGCGGCCGGCGGAAGCCGAGGCCGGGACCGTCGCGGCGCCGGATGCCGGCGCGGCCGCGCCGCGGCTGATCGGCATCATCTCGCCGCACGCGGGCTACGACTACTCGGGCGCCGTCGCCGGCTGGGCGTGGTCGCTGCTGCTGCCCCCGGACGGCGCGTCGGCCGCGGACGTTGCGGGGGCGGAGGCCGGCGGGACTTCGAGCGAGCCTTTCCCGCCGCAGGTGGCCGGCCGCTTCTACCCGGCCGATCCCGGGGTGCTGCGCCGCGCCGTTCGGGGGTTCCTCGAAGGCGCCGGGCGGCGGGCCGACATCGCCGTCGGGGACGTGGAGACGATCGTCGTGCTGTCCCCTTCGCACTACTACCGCCCGACGCGGATCGCGATCCTGTCGCACGACGCCTACCGCACGCCTCTCGGGGTGGCGCGGGTGGACGCGGATCTGCGCGCCCGGCTGCTGGCGGAGCTTCCCGAGGACGTGGAGTCGAACTCCGATGCGTTCGTGCGCGAGCACGCGATGGAGGTGCAGCTTCCGTTCGCCCAGGTCGCGCGGCCCGGAGCGAAGGTGCTCCCCGTGGTCGTGGGGGCCTCCGCGACGGACAGAGTCGAACGCTTCGGCCGGGCGCTCGGGCGCATCGCGCGCGAGCGGCCCGGGATCAAGATCGCGGCCTCGACCGATTTCTCCCACTTCCACCCGTACGACGACGCCGTCGCGTTCGACGAGGAGATGCTCGGGGCGCTCGAACGCCTCGACCTGGCGCTGCTCGATCGCGTCGGCCCGTCGCAGCGGGGCCTGTGCGGGTACTACCCCGTGCGCGTCGCCCTGGCGGCGCTGCTGGAAGCCGCGGGGGCGGGCGCCCGGGTCGTGCGGCTGCGGT
Organism: uncultured delta proteobacterium; assembly: GCA_947085355.1. Lineage (GTDB taxonomy): Bacteria > Myxococcota_A > Polyangia > DRWM01 > JAAZOP01 > CAMTWF01. Next base: position 6,462 of record CAMTWF010000356.1, on the reverse strand, counting down.
ACGCCAACAGCGGCGACGTCACGGGGGATCGCTCGGGAGTGGTCGGATACGGCGCGCTGGCGCTGGTGGCGGGACCCGCCCCGGAGGGCCCGCGGGAGGAGGAAGCGATGTACAACCGTGACGAGCGCCGGACGTTGATCGACATCGCGAAGGCCGCGGTGAGGGCGGCGGCCTACGGCGAGGAGTACGAGCCGCCCGAGCCGGCGTCGGAGGCGCTGCGGCGCGACGGCGCCGCGTTCGTGACGCTCAAGAATCGCGGGAGGCTGCGCGGCTGCATCGGCCACGTCGTCGCGTCGATGCCGCTGTACCGCTGCGTCACCGAGGTGGCGCGGTCGGCGGCCACCGAGGACCACCGGTTCCCCCAGCCGGTGCGGCCGGAGGAACTCGCAGACCTGACGTACGAGGTGTCGGTGCTCACGCCGCCGGAGCCGGTCGCCGACCCGGCCACGGTCACGGTCGGCCGCGACGGCCTGATCGTCTCTCGCGGCGGGCGTCGCGGCCTGCTGCTGCCGCAGGTCCCCGGGCAGTTCGGATGGAACCGCGAGCAGTTCCTGGACGCCACGTGCGAAAAAGCCGGGCTGCCGCCGGGATGCTGGCGCGAGCCCGGGACGCGCATCGAGCGATTCCAGGCCGTCGTGTGGGGAGAGAGCCTCGACGACTCGGATTGAGCGAACCCGCGGAGATCGGCTGCGGGCGCGGTCCTACGGCCTCGCGAGGCCGTAGCGGATGTCGTACACGCGCCCGATGAACCTGCCGTCGAACGTGTCGTCCTGGAACAACTCGTACGGCGACGCCGGGGCGCCTTCCCAGCCGAGGACGAGGATGCCGAGGTACATCGGGGAGGGCAGGGGCGGGAATGTCTCCGGCGGCAGAGGGAACCTGAAACTCGTCACGGCCTTCGGCACCGTGACCCGCCACAGCAGGTTTTCCAGGCGGCCGTCGTACAGCCACAGCACCGTGTAGCTCGACCAGTCAGGCACCGTCCACTCGGCCGTGTCCGTGCTCAGCCTGAAGCGGGTCGTCGGCGAGGCCGGCGTCGAGAAAACGGGCGGTTCGAGCGCGGCGATCGTCGCCCCGTCCGACGGGACGCCGGCTTCGTGCTGTTCGATGTCGACCAACCGCACGCCCGGGATGCTGTAGATAGTGATGACGTCCGCGGGCGCCGCGCCGCCCAGGTCGCCCAGCCATCCGACGGTGATCTCGAACCCGGCCGGCGTGGTCGTCGCCGCCACCGCCTCGGCAAGTCCGAGACGCTCGTACGCCGGGAACTCGCCGCTGCGCACCTCGGCGTGACCACGCCAGTACGGGTCGCGCGAGGGCGTCGGCACGGCGGGGTACGCGTCGAATCCGGGCGGGAACTCGAACGACACTGTCGCCCGTGACACCGGCGTCGGCACGGCCGGAAGCGCCAGGTCGAACGTGACGGGGCCCGTGATGTTGAACGGCGCCGTCCCCTCCGCCCAGTTGCCCATGGCGCCCGAGGTCCGGTCGAAGGCGAGCGCCTGGCCGCCGATCTCCGTCCAGTCCGACGCGCCCACGATGTCGGCGATGTACGCTCCACCAGCCGTGGTGATGACCCACTGCGACCCGAAGGCCGTGTTGATGCTCACCATTGCGTCCTGGCCGGGCGCAAGGCCGGAGACGGTCCCGGCGACCCTCGTCGTGGTGTACCCCTCCAGCGGCGTGAGCCCGATCGACCCGTCGAACGGCCGGTCGACGCCGACGTACGTCTCGAACGAGTACCCGGTCCGGAAGAACGTGATCGTCGGCGGATCGCCGGCGAAGTCGATCCCGTCGAAGCTCGCGTTGCCGTCGACGTCCGTCGTGCCGGTCATCGTTCCGGACGACGTTTCCACGACGACGGTCACGTCGGACAGGTTGTCCTCCGTACCGGCGGTCTTGACGTTCAGAACGACGGTGGTCCCGCCGCCGCCGTCGTCGGGGATCTCGGCCGTCCCGTCTTCCGCCTCGATCGCGTCCGCGTCCGCCTCGATCGCGTCCGCGTCCGCCTCCACCTCGGCGCCGGCGTCGTCCCTCGTCGTCGTGGCATCGTCCGCCGGCCCCTGTCCGGCGTCGTCGCCGCACGAGAATCCCGCCCCCGCGAGCAGTCCCAGAACCGCGATCCTTGCAGCCGTCATGGCATTCTCCCTCCCGCATCGCCCGGCCCGTCCGGGCGGCGTGCCGCAATCTAGCGCGCCCCGCTACGGGAGGGCAAGGCGGACCGCGTGCCACCCGCCACGTGAACGGTTGCCGGCCGATCTACCGCAGCCGCAGGAGGCGTTCGCCGCGCGGGAGGTCGATCAGGATCGCCAGCGGCGAGAGGGTCAGCGTGTTGCGGTACAGCAGCAGGTGGCCGATGACCAGCTCGGGACGGCCGCGCGCCAGGATGCGGTCGGCCGCGGCGCACGTGTCGGGCGCCGTCGCGCGGGCCAGCGGGAGGATCCGATCCGCGGCGTCCAGCAGCGCGGCCTCGCCCCCGCGGAACACGACGCGCGCGGGGGCGAATACCGCGAAGCACGGGTACGGGCAGCCGACCGCGTCCGCCAGCCGCACGAAGTCGGCGTACAGGGCGGCGACGCCGGAGGCCGCCCACGCCGGCAGCCGCCGCAGGTCGTCCGCGCCGACCGGCAGTTCGACCCGGTACTGGAGCAACCGTATGCGCCGCGGGTCCGGCCCCGGCTCGATCGCCGCCAGGTCGCCGCGGATCAGCCTCGGGAACGGCCCGACCGAGCCGCGGTAGCGATCGGGACCGCCGAGCGCCGCGCCGTCCAGCGGATCGGGGATCATCTCCGCATACCTGGCCCCAGTGGCGAGATCGATCAGGAACCGCTCCTCGCGCCTGTACCCGAACGGCGTCCGAGCGCTGTTGCGGGCTATCTCCAGGAGCGACATGTCCTGCCGGATCTCGGCCTCGGCCAGCGGCACGTCGCGGCCCACCAGCAGCGCGAGGACGGCGGACGGGCTCATTTCGCCGTGCGCCGTGCGCTGTGCGCTGTGCGCAGCGGCATCGAGGGCGTCGCGGGTCGCGGCGAGCACTTCGACGGCGCGCAGCACGCGGTCGGGAGACGGCGTCGCGGTGGAGAGTTCGCGGCGCAGGTCGGCGATCGACCGGTGCAGGCCGTAGGTGTCGGCGCCGCGCAGCGACCGCACCAGCGATTCGATCGCGGAGTCGACGCGCTCGGAGCCTGCCCCGACGCCGTCCTCGATCAGGGCGTCCAGCAGGCCGCCGAGGACCGAGGCCAAGTCGGCGGGGGACGACCCGGTCGCAGCCGCCGCTGGATCGGGGGGCGCCGCAGACAGATCGGACGGCCGCGGCGGCGAAGACGCGGCGGCAGGCTGCGGGCCCAGGAACGCCTTCGCGGCGACGCGCAGGTGCGAACACCCGGGACGGCCGCACGAGCAGGATGCACGCACGCCGCCGCCGGCGCGCTCGACGATCACCGTCGCCCCGCCGGCCGCGTCCGCCACGCGCAACACCGCGCAGTCGATTTCGCCGGCGCCGTCCGCGGCGCCGGCGCGGCCGTCCGGCGCGGCGGAGCGCAGCGATTCGATCGCGGCATCGGCGAACCCGCGGGTCACGGCGTCACCCCCCCGCGCTCGATCCGCGCGACGGCGTCCCGGCGCCGTTCGATGTCGAGCCTGAGATCCACGTCGGCGAAGCGGAGATCGTAGCCGAGCAGCTCGTCGAGCGCCTCGAGGGCGCGCGACGCCTGTCCGGCCGCCACGCCCGCGTCGGCGTAGCGCAGGTAGGCACGGATCACGAGGTTCGCCCTGTCCGGACGTTGCAGGACCGTCGATGCCGCCACCCGAAGGGCGGCGCGCAGGGCCGTCACCGCGGCGTCGAGCCGGCGCTCCCGCAGCGCGATCCGGGCGCGCGCCAGCAGCGGCCCGACGAGGTACGGGTTGTGCTCGTGCGCGAGGTCGAACCGGCGCAGCGCCGCGCGGCGTCGGCCGAGGAGAAGCCACAGGACGCCGAGCGCGTAGTGCCAGCGGCCGAGCGTTCGGGCCGCGAGGCGCGTCCGCGGCCGGCGCGCGATCTCGCCGGACGACGGCGGTGCGAGCGTCGACGGGCCGGCGCCGTGATGGCCGGCCAGATCGAGCCTCGCCCGGATCCGCGACAGGGCGCGCTCGACGTGCGGCCGCATCTCCGGCCGCGCCGCCGCGTTCGCCAGCGGCGCGATCGCCGCGGCATCGCCGAAGGCGCCGAGCGCCACGGCGGCGGCCCGCGCGACGCCGGTGCGGCCCGATTCGAGGAACGGCGCCACGAGCGCCGCGTGCGGCGGCTCGCCCACGTGCGCCATCGCCAGCAGCGCCAGCTCCACCAGGTGCGGAGGTTGATCGGCCGACACATGGCCCGCCACGGCGGCGGCCCCCACGCGGTCCCCGTGGGCGGCCGCGACGCCGCCTATGACGAGCGTCTCCTCGACGGTGGCCGCGTGCCGGAACGCCTTGCGCAGCGCGGCGGGCACCCGCGGGTCGTCGATCGGCGCAAGGGCGCGCGCCGCGTGCATTCGTGCCGCGGGCGTGCCGTCCTGAAGCACGCGCACCAGCGCCGGCACCAGACGCTCGTCGCCGCACAGCGCCAGCGCCGACACGATCCGCTCCAGCGAGTCGCCGGACCGCTCGATCAGCAGCCGCCGCAACGTCTCCGCCACGTGGCCCGCGATCGGGTCCGAGGCGTCCGAGATGTAGGTGCCCAGCGTCGCAAGCGCTTCGTCGTCCAACGCGGGGAGCGGATCGACCGGTTCCTCGCCGTCCCAGAACCGCCGCACGTCGCGGTCGAACTTCTCGACGATCCGCTGCGCCCGGCCCCTCCGCGCGCGAGCGCGGCCGCCGGGACCGCCGGGCAGCGCGACCAGCACGTCGTCGATCTCCGGCCCGAGATCGCCCTCGAGGCGCATCTCCAGCGCCTCGGCCACGGCCCTCGGATCGGCCACGGAAAACCCCCCGCGGTCGCCGCGCAGGAACCGGTCGAGGCGCATCACGGCCGCCCGGCTCTCGAACAGCGTGCCGCCGGTGGCCAACCGCACCAGGTCGTCCGGCGACGTCATCTCCGCCGCACGCCGTTCGGCCCTGCGCGCCGGGTGCTCCGCCGGGTCCGGCTCGCCCGGCGCGCGCGGGAGCGACTCGGGGATCGCCCGCATGGCCGCGTCCAGCCGATCGATGGTCGTCGTCGCTTCGTCGCCCGGCTCCATCCGCGGAGGCTCGATCGCCGCGCGCTCGGCCCTGCCCAACTGCAACAGCAGGGCCGCGGCGCCGCGGGGATCCAGCACAGGCGGGTCTCCCGGCGCGCTCGGGCCTCCGCCTGCGGCCGCGGCGCGGACCGCCAGGTCCGCCAGACCGGCCGTCTCGGCCGGGTCCGCCCCGGCCGCACGCAGGCCGCGAAGCAGGACCCGCTCGAGCTGCGCGCGAACTTCCGCCGGCGCCCGGTCGCTCACGCCGCGTCCTCCTCGTCCTTCCCTCCGGACGGTGTGGGTCCGGCCTCCGGCAGGTCCACGGCGAACGCGCGCCCGCCCGCCAGGACGCACAGCCGCGGCCGCGGATCGCGGGACAGCGCCAACTGGTCGACGCGAAGCGCACCGTCCCCGCGGCCCGCGAGCGCCGCCAGGTCCGTCCCGTCCAACAGCGTCACGGCCGATCCATCATCCCCGATCGCGACGATCGCGTCGGTCTCCCCCACCGGATCGACCGTCAGCACGACGGCGGCGCCCGCGGCCGCCGCGAGTTCCCGCACGGCCGTCGGACCTCCGACCGCGGACCAGGAGATCCCGCCGTCGTCGCTGCGAAGGAGCGGCGCCGCCGGATCGCCGCAGCCCAGCCACAAGCGGCCGCCCGCCGTCGCGGCGCACGCGGCGGGCGAGACCGCCACGCCGGCGGCCGCCGGCGGAAGGCCGTGCGATTTCGGATTTCGGATTTCGGATTTCGGACTTGGGGACACCCCGGCACGGCCGCGAGGTGCAACAGGCGACGGGGATTCCTCCAATCCGAAATCCGAAATCCGAAATCCGAAATCGGGCGGCTCGACGAAGCGGATCTGCGCCCCGCAACCGTTCACGGCCTCGGCCGCAGCCTCTCGGAGAAGGAGTGGCCGGCCGCCGAGGGCTGCGCCCGCGGCGGCCGGCGGGGGGTCCGGGGGGGACGCAGAGGCCGCGCAAGGCCCCTCGTCGTTTCCCCGCCGATCTGCGGCCGGGCGGGCCCCCCGGTGAACGGATACGGCAGCACCCCGGCGCCGCGCCGCCCGTCGGTCCGAAGGAAGACGGCGTCGTCCGACACGACGCGGAAGCCGGCCGAGGCGAGCGCGAGCGTGAGCGCGGTCTTGCCGATGCCGCTGTCGCCCGGGACGATCAGCGGGACGCCGCCCGGCGACACCAGGCACGCCGCATGAAGATGGAACAGACCGTGGTCGCTCAGCGCCCTGAACAGCGCCAGCGACGCCATGTAGCGGCCGACCATGTGCGGGGG
>CAMTWF010000355.1:0-3152 GCA_947085355.1 uncultured delta proteobacterium | reverse complement strand
GCGGCGCCGCCGCCGCCGGCCGTCACCGTCGGTACGCCGGGGCCGCGGGATCGCCCCGCCGGCACGGTGCGCGGCGCACGCGCGGACGCCGGAGCGGCCGTGGGCTTGCGACCGTCGAGCGGGCCCGACGCGGCGATCATCCGCGTGACGAATCCGAAGGACGCGAGGCTGTGGTAGCCGGCGCGGCTACCCCTGCCAGCGCCTCGGCACGACCAGCCTGTCGAACAGCGAGAGGGCGAATGCGTCGGTCATCCCGGCGATGAAGTCCGCGATCGCCGTCTCCAGGGCCGTGCCCCGACGCGCCAGGGCCTCCGGGTCGCCCACGAAGGGTGCGGGATCGGCCTCGACGCGCTCCCAGAGCAGGTCGAGCACGCTGCGCGCCTTGGCAAGCTCCACCGCGACCTGGCGGTGCTCGTACGCGTTGGCGTGCAGGAACTCGCGCATGGCGACGAGCAGTTCCTCCAGGGTCGGCGTGATGCGGACGCGATCGTCGCGGTCCAGGTCGGTGGCCGCCAGCGTCTCGCGCACGGCGTACCCGATCCGGTCGCCGTAGCGGCGGTCCAGGTGTGCGGCGACGAGCGGCGGTCTGGGGACGCCGCCGAGCAGGCCGGCCCTCATGGCGTCGTCCAGATCGTGGTTCACGTACGCCACGATGTCGGCCAGCCGCACGACCTCCGCCTCCAGCGACCCGTGATCGACCGGCCCGTTCGGCGGGAGGATCTCGCCCTGGCCCTTCGAGTGGCGCACGATCCCCTGGCGGACCTCGTCGGTCAGGTTGAGGCCCTTGCCGTCGGCGGCCAGGACGTCCACGACGCGCAGCGACTGCCTCGCGTGGTGGAACTCCGGGACCCGCCGGCGGAGGGCGTCCTCGCCGGCGTGCCCGAACGGCGTGTGGCCGAGGTCGTGGGCCAGCGCGATCGCCTCGGTCAGGTCCTCGTTCAGGCGCAGCGCCCGCGCGACGGTCCGGGCGATGGATGCGACCTCCAGCGTGTGGGTCATGCGCGTCCGGTAGTGATCGCCCTCGGGAGCGAGGAACACCTGCGTCTTCCCCTTGAGGCGCCGGAACGGCTTGGAGTGCAGGATCCTGTGCCCGTCGCGCTCGAACGCCGTCCGGACGTCCTCCGGCTCCTCCGGCCGGGCGCGTCCGCGCGTGCGGCCGGCCCGCGCGGCGCGGGGATGCAGGGCGTCCTCCTCGAACCGCTCGCGACGCGCACGCGGGCTGTCGGCGTTCACGCCTACCTGCTAGCATGACCGCCCGAAAGGAGGCAACGAAGCCGTGCTGGATTTCGACCTTACGGAGGAACAGAACATCCTGCGCCAAACGGTCCGCGAGTTCGCGGAGAACGAGATCGCGCCGGTCGCCAGGGAGCTGGACGAGCACGAGCGGTTCTCGGTCGAGCTGACCCGCAAGATGGCGGCGATCGGCCTGTTCGGGTGTTTCATCCCCGAGCAGTACGGCGGGTCCGACATCGGCTATGTCGGGTACATCGTCGCCGTGGAGGAGATCGCCCGCGTGGACGGATCGCAGGCCGCAACCGTCGCCGCCGGCAACTCGCTCGGGATCGCGCCGATCCACTACTTCGGCGGCGAGGAGCAGAAGCGCCGCTGGCTCCCTCCCATGTGCCGCGGCGAGATCCTCGGGGCGTTCGGCCTGACCGAACCAGACGCCGGAAGCGACGCGCAGGCGAGCAGGACCACCGCGACGTTGCGGGACGGCAAGTGGGTGATCGACGGATCCAAGATCTTCATCACCAACGCGTCGAACCCGCTCTCCGGCGTGACGACCGTGCAGGTCGTGACCGGCACGCGCCCGGACGGCCGCAAGGAACTCTCGTGCATCCTCGTGCCGGCCGGCACGCCGGGCTTCATCGCCAGGACGATGCACGGCAAGCTCGTCTGGCGCGCGTCGGACACCGCGGAACTCTTCTTCGAGGACTGCCGGGTGCCCGAGGAGAACCTGCTCGGCCGGCGCGGCGACGGCTTCAAGCAGATGATGCAGACCCTGGACGGCGGCCGATTGTCGATCGCCGCCATGGGCCTGGGCGGCGCCCAGGGCGCCTACGAGCGGGCGCTGAACTACGCCCAGCAGCGCAAACAGTTCGGCATGCTCATCGGGAAGTTCCAGGCCAACGCCTTCAAGCTGGCCGACATGGCGGTGCAGATCGAGGCCGCGCGCAACCTGCTGTACAAGGCGTGCCGGCTGCGCGAACTCAACCGGCCGTTCGGCACGACGGCCGCGATGGCCAAGCTGTACTGCTCCGAGGTGATGAAGCGCGTCGTGACCGAGGCGGTCCAGATCCACGGCGGCTACGGCCTGATGAGGGAGTACGACGTCGAGCGGTTCTTCCGCGACCAGAAGCTCCTGGAGATCGGCGAGGGCACCAGCGAGGTGCAACGGATCGTCATCGCCAGGAGCCTGGGACTGTAGGCGCCCGGCCTTTCCCTCGGCGGCGTGCAAAACGCCGCCCGAGCAGGCTCCGTCGACACTTTGCGGACGCAAAACGCGTCCCGGCGGCCCGATGCTCCGACTTTGCGCGCGCAAAGTCGGGCCGGCGCGGGAACACGTCCGCATCTTGCAAATGCAAAGTGCTGGCCTGGCGTCGCCCGTCCTGCGCTTTGCGAACGCAGAACGCGCGCCGATCCGGTCCCGGCGCGGTTTTGCCGCGCTCGAGCGTGGAAAGATCGGCCTTCGGCGGCGTTTTGCGCGTTGCGGCCGCGAGACGGGAGCAGGAGCGGGAGCGGGAGCGGGGCGCGCCAGGAGTCCCGGCCGTGCCGCCGATGTCCCAAGAGCGCGTCCAAGATGGAGTGTACGCCGTACGTCGACACCGTCAAACCGGCGGGGTGAAGCCGAGGTCGTCGATCGCTGCGGCGACGTCGGCGGAGCCCGCCGGGGCCGGCACGAAGACGCAACGAATCGCGGCGCCGGACGGCACGCCGCCGCGGGGAGCGTCGTCCCGGCGGGTCAGCACGTTGCGTCCCAGCGCCTGCTCCAGGCGGATCCGGATCCGCTCCGCGGCCGCCCGGTCCCGGGCGGCCGCGACGACCGCGAACTCGTGCGCGCCGGTCCGGTAGGCCGCGTCGGACGGCCGGCACGAGCCGACCACGATGCGGGCCGCGGCCGCCATCGCACGCGCCTCGGCGCGCGGGGCGCG
>CAMTWF010000354.1:0-1884 GCA_947085355.1 uncultured delta proteobacterium | reverse complement strand
TCGCGGCCCGCCGCGTGGCCGGACTGTCGCTGCTACGCCGCGCCTTGCTCGTAGCCCGCGACGCCGGCGCCGATGCGGCCGTCGTCCTGGCCGGCGCCGGCCTGCACGCCGCGCTGCGCGACGCGCTCGGCCGGCCGGATCCGCGCGTGGATGTTCTCCTTGCCGATCCGGCCTCGGACCGCGACCGGAGCGTGGATTTCCTGTCGGCCGAAGGCGGCGGCGACGTCCTGCTGCTGCGTGCCGACGTGGTGCTGGGCAGGGCTGTTTCGGGGCTGCTCGGGCGCGCGGTCGTGTCGGACGGCAAGGGCGTCCTGCTCGTGGATCCCGAGGCCCGCGGCGTGCGCGGTCCCGAGCGTACGGTCCTGGGCGAGGTTGGGGCATGGTGGATCGGCGCCGCCCGGCTGTCGCCGGCAGCCGCGGCCGGTGTGGTCGATGCGCTGGCGGCCGATCGTTCCGGCTTCGACGACCAACGGTTCCCGGCCGACCTGCTGTCGGCCTCGGGTTCCGCTGTCGTGGCGCCCGCGGGGGGCGGCGGGTCGGACGGTGCGGCCGCGCCGCCGTGGCAGCCGGTCCGGGACGACGCCGACGCGGGCAACGCGCGCCGCCTGCTGTTCCGGTCGCTGGGGAAGCCGCAGGACGGCATCGTCTCGCGGTACATGAACCGACCGATCTCGATCGCTATCAGCAGGCTTCTGGTGGATCTTCCCGTTCATCCGAACCTGGTCACCATCGCCGTCGCCCTCATCAGCCTTGCCGGGTGCGTGGCGGTGGCCGTCGGCGACGCCTACTGGTGGCCGCTGGTGGGCACGGCGCTCGTTCATGTCGCATCGATCCTGGACGGTTGCGACGGGGAGTTGGCGCGACTGCGGCACCAGCAGTCGCACCTCGGCGCATGGCTGGACACGGTCACCGACGAGGCGACGGTGCTGCTGTACGCCGCATGCGTCGGCATCAACCTGTGGCGGTTCGAGCAGTCCCTGCTGCTTGCCGCGGTCTGCGTGGCGACGTTGCTGTGCGGCGGCGCGGCGATCTACGTCTGCTACTCGTACCTGGTCTCCATCGGCAGCGGGAACAGCCAGGACTTTCCGTCCGGCGCGGTCCGCGCCTCGGCCGCCACGGGCCGGTGGGCCAAGCTCATCGGTTTCCTGGCCTACCTTCCGAAGCGCGACACCACCAACCTTGGCATGCTCGCCTGCGCCGCGGCCGGACAGCTCTGGCTTTGCCAGGTCTTCATCTTCATCGGCGCGTCGATCATGTGCGTCGTCTACGTCCGGCAGCACATCCGGATCCGACGCGGCTTGATCCGGGTTCCAGTCCGCGCCGGCGCCGCCGGCCGTTGACTTGGCGTCCGGCCAGGCAGCAGAATGGCCGTCGCCGGACGGCGCCGGGAACAGGGGCCGGCCGGGTGGATCGAGGCGGCGGAGGGGAGTCGTCCTGGAAGGGCGCTCGCGGCTCCGCCGCGAGCACCCGTGGGGGTCCGGGGGGCGTGAGGCGCGTAGCGCCGAACTGCCCCCCGGTATAGATGAAGGGAGTTTCATGGCCAACGAGGGTGGCCGGGGTAGTGGGGCGGTCGGGAGGCCGAAATCGGCGGCAGCGGCCGCGCCCGGGGAAGAGCGCCTCGGGGAGCTGCTGGTCCGCGAGAAGGTCATTTCGCTCGGGCAGCTCAAGCAGGCCCAGGACGAGCAGAGGCGCAGCGGCACCAACCTCGGCTTCTCCCTCGCCCGCCTCGGGCACGTATCCGACGAGGACCTCACGAAGTTCCTCGCGGCGCAGTACAACATTCCCGCCGTAAGCCTGGCGTCGTACGAGATCGACCAGGAGGTGATCGCTCTCATTCCCAAGGAGGTGGCGCAGCGGCACAAGGTGATCCCGGTCCAGCGCGCG
>CAMTWF010000353.1:0-8908 GCA_947085355.1 uncultured delta proteobacterium | reverse complement strand
GGACGTGATCGACGGCAAGGTATGGCCGGGGAGTCGTCCACGTCCACGTCCACGTCCACGTCCACGTGGGGCAATCGCCACCACTTCTTGAGAAGCTACCCGTGAGGGTGCATATCCTGCCTTGGAAAACGGGAAGCGCGCCGGTTTGACAACCCGAGGCCGGGTGCTAACCTCCCGTGCGGCGGGATTCGGGAACGGTTCCGCACGAAGGATGAAGGAGGAAACGCAGATGTCCAAGCCCGAAATGATGGCGCATGCGGTGGCGGGGGTTCTCCTCGCCGTTCTGGTCGTTCCCGGCTGCGGCCGGTCGATGATGGAGGACGAGCAGGGGATGTTCTCGGACGGCGGGGAGGCGATCCCGCCGGAGTGCGTGGCGGACGAGGACTGCCCGGGGTTCGGGGACTACTGCGGGCCGCAGACGTGCGTGAGGGGCAGGTGCCGCGCCGGCACGGAGCCGGTGTGCGACGACGGGATCGCGTGCACGGAGGACCAGTGCGACCCCGACGCCCGCGAGTGCAGCTTCCTGCCGAACGACGATCGCTGCCCGGCGGACGCGCCCGTCTGCGTGCCCGGCATCGGCTGCATCCGCACGGATCCGTGCGACGACGACGGCGACTGCGTGGACCCGTTGTACTGCAACGGCGACGAACGGTGCGTGGACGGATACTGCCGGCCCGGCGTGCCCCGGCAGTGCACCGACGGGGTCGCGTGCACGGCCGATTCGTGCGACGAGGCGCTGGACCGGTGCGTCTTCACGCCGAACCACGTCGCGTGCGCCGACACGTCGTTCTGCAACGGCGACGAGCTGTGCGAGCCGGGACGCGGATGCGTCGCGGGCGCGCCGCGCACGTGCGACGACGGTAGCGCCTGCACGACCGACTCGTGCGACGAGGCCAACGACCGCTGCCGGAACGTGGTCGTCGACCGCGACGGCGACACGCACGGCGACGCCGCGTGCGGCGGCGCCGACTGCAACGACGGCGATCCGACGGTCTTCCCGGGGGCGATCGAGGCGTGCCGCGACCGCATCGACAACGACTGCGACGGCAGGACCGACTGCTCCGACTCCGACTGCTTCGCCGACAGGGCGTGCGCGACGTGCGCTCCCGAAAACTGCACCAACCGCGTCGACGACGACTGCGACGAGCTGGTGGACTGCGCCGACGGCGACTGCGCGAGCGACCTGGCGTGCTGTCGGCCGCTGCCCGAGGTGTGCAACGACCGGGTCGACAACGATTGCGACCGGCTGATCGACTGCGCCGACCCGGACTGCCGCGGGAATCCCGCCTGCCCCTGCACGCCGACGGGCCCCGAGTTGTGTACCGGCGGCCGCGACGAGGACTGCGACACGATCGTCGACTGCGCCGACCCGGACTGCCGCGGGAATCCCGCCTGCCCCTGCACGCCGGTGGGCCCCGAGTTGTGTACCGGCGGCCGCGACGAGGACTGCGACACGCTCGTCGACTGCGCCGACCCGGACTGCCGCGGGAATCCCGCCTGCGCCTGCGTGCCTGTCCCCGAGAACTGCACCAACGGCCGCGACGACGACTGCGACACGCTCGTCGATTGCTCCGACCCGGACTGCGCCGCCGACCTGGCCTGCTGCCGTCCGTCCCGCGAGATCTGCAACGACAGGATCGACAACGACTGCGACACCCGCACCGACTGCTCCGACCCCGACTGCGCCCTCACCCCGATCTGCACCGGATGCTGGCCCGAGGTCTGCACCGACGGAAGGGACAACGACTGCGACACGATCGTCGACTGCGCCGATTCGGACTGCCGCACCGACATCGCCTGCGGCTGCGTGCCGCTCCCCGAGGACTGCACGAACCGGCGCGACGACGACTGCGACACGCTCGTCGACTGCGCCGACCCGGACTGCCGCACGAACCCCGCCTGCGCCTGCGTGCCTGTCCCCGAGAACTGCACCAACGGCCGCGACGACGACTGCGACACGCTCGTCGACTGCGCCGACCCCGACTGCCGCGGTCATTCCGCCTGCCCCATCTGCGTGCCCGAGATCTGCACCAACTGGCGCGACGACGACTGCGACACGATCGTCGACTGCGCCGACCCCGACTGCCGAGGACACCTCGCGTGCTGCGTCCCGACCCGCGAGGTATGCAACGACCGGCTCGACAACGACTGCGACCTCCTGACCGATTGCTCCGACCCAGACTGCTCCCGCAACCCGATCTGCACCGGCTGCTGGCCCGAGATGTGCACCAACCGGCGCGACGACGACTGCGACACGATCGTCGACTGCGCCGACTCGGACTGCCGCTACGATCCCGCCTGCTGCGTCCCGACCCGGGAGAACTGCAGCGACTGGATCGACAACGACTGCGACTACATGATCGACTGCGAGGACTGGGAAGATTGTTCGGCCGACCCGGCCTGCTGCTGGCCCGAGCCGGAGAGGTGCACCGACTTCTGGGACAACGACTGCGACACGCTGGTCGACTGCGCCGATCCGGACTGCAGATCGCACGCCGCCTGCTGCGTGCCGTCGCCCGAGGTGTGCACCGACCGGATCGACAACGACTGCGACGGCACGACCGACTGCTCCGACCCCGACTGCGCGACGAACCCGGCCTGCGCCCCGCCGTGCGCGCCGGAGACTACCGATGCCGCCTGCTCGAACGGCCGCGACGACGACTGCGACACCCGGATCGACTGCCGCGACACCGACTGCGCCTCCACCCGCGTCTGCTGCGTCCCGACCGCCCCCTGGGAGGAAGACTGCTTCAACGACCGCGACGACGACTGCGACGGCCTGACCGATTGCCTCGACCAGTGGGATTGCGGGTGGTACCCCGAATGCTGCATCCCGAGGGCCGAGGTGTGCACGGACTGGATCGACAACGACTGCGACGGACGCTACGACTGCGACGACCCCGACTGCCGCGGGCACATCGCGTGTTGCGTGCCGACCCGAGAGCGGTGCACCGACCGGATCGACAACGACTGCGACGGCACGACCGACTGCTCCGACTTCGACTGCCGCCGCGACCCGGCGTGCCTGACGTGCCCGCCCGAGAACTGCACCAACGGCGTCGACGACGACTGCGACACGCAGATCGACTGCGCCGACTCCGACTGCGCCAGGAACGCCGCCTGCTGCGTCTCCAGGCCCGAGGCGTGCGGCGACTGGATCGACAACGACTGCGACGGGCTCACCGACTGCAACGACCAGTGGGACTGCGCGACCGACCCGGCGTGCTGCTACCCCACGGGTCCCGAGATGTGCGGCGACTGGACGGACAACGACTGCGACGGCGATACCGACTGCGCCGATACCGAGTGCGCCTCCAGCCCCTACTGCCAGCCGATGGCCGACACCTGCCGGGATCCGTTGATCGAGGTCGGCGCGGGCGGGACCTGGTACGGAAGCACCGTCGGAGCCGCCAACGACTACACGGCCAACTGCGGAGGCCAGGCGCGCAGCCCGGAAGTGGTCTACGTCCTGACGCTCTCGATCCGCCGCACCGTCGTCATCGACACCGTCGGCTCCAGCTACGACACCGTGCTGCACGTTCGGGCAAGCCCGTGCGAGACCGGGCGCGAACTCGGCTGCGACGACGACGGCGGCGGCGGCGTCGACTCCAGACTCAGGCTCACCCTCGACGCCGGCACCTACTACGTCTTCGTGGACGGTTTCGCGTCGGGCTCCCAAGGCAACTATGTCCTCAACGTGAACTTCAGGTAGCCTCCTCCAGTTTCGGGTTTCGGGTTTCGGGTTTCGGGTTTCAAGCTGCTCCCAACTCCCAACTCCCAACTCCCAACTCCCAACTCCCAACTCCCCGACCATCCGGCCGGCCCGTGCTTGCCCTCGGTCCCGCCGGCGGTATACTTGCCGCATGTTGAGCATCGCGACACGTACACGCATGCGGTTGCCGGCCCTTCTCTGGGCCGGCTGGTTCCTGGCGACCGGTTGTGCGGCCGGGGGCGACGACGGCGTGACCCGGCCGGACGCCCGCGACGACTCGGGCGACGTCCCGGAGGGCGGCCCCGATGTCGACGCGGATCCGGTCGATGACGGCGGCGAGACGCCGACCGACGTCGTCGGCGACGGCCCGCCGTGCACGTCGGACCGCCAGTGCGACGACTACGACCCGTGCAACGGAATCGAGGCGTGCCTGGGCGGCTTCTGCGCCTCCGGCCGGTCTCCCTGCGACGACGGGCTGACGTGCACGACCGACACCTGCCGGGCCGACGCCAGCGGGTTCGAATGCGGCCACATCTTCGTCCACAGCGCTTGCCCCGAGTTCATGATCTGCCGGCCGGACGTCGGCTGCATCGAGATCCCCTGCACGACCAGCGGCGACTGCGACAACGGCAACGACTGCGACGGCCGCGAGACGTGCGCACCGGCGCCGATCAACCTGTGCCGGGCCGGCCTGCCGATCGAGTGCGCCATCCCCGGTGCGGTGTCCCGCTGCGTGCTCGGCGAGTGCATCTTCGTCGAGTGCCTTCCGCGGCGGTGGGACGTCGACGGGGACATCCGCAACGGGTGCGAGGTCGAATGCGACCGCGACCCGCGGGGCGTGCCCGACGAGCCGGACGACGCCTTCCTCGATGCCAACTGCGACGGCATCGACGGCGCCGTGGCCGACGGCGTTTTCGTCGCGCAGGACGGGTCTCCCGCCAACCCGGGCACGAGGGATTTTCCCCTGAGCAGCATCAACGACGGCATCCGCACGGCCGCCGACCGCGGCCTGCGGTTCGTGTACGTCTCGGCCGGCACGTACAACGAGGCGGTGGCGCTGCGCGACGGCATCCAGGTCCACGGCGGCTACCTGCGCGCCTCCCGCTGGGCCCGCGACGGGACGCGCGCGACGATCCGCGGCCCGTCCACGGGGGCCGTCGTCGCGGACGGCATTCGCGGCGGCGCCCTGCTGGAATACGTCCGCATCGAGAGCGCGGATGCATTGCTGCCGGGGCGCAGCTCGCACGCCGTCGTCCTGGCCGATTCGAGCGGCGTTCGACTTCGTCACTCCGACGTCATCGCCGGCGCCGGTGCGCTCGGCCTTCCCGGAGCTTCCGCGGGTTCGCGCGGCGCCGACGGCGGCAACGGCGTTCCCGGGCCCAACGGCTACGAGGACGACTCGTACTTCTACTGCGCCGGCAACGCCCCGGACCCGCCCGCGTACCAGCTCGGCGGGGCCCCCTGCACCGGCGCCGCCAACAACGGCGGCAACGGCGGGAGGGCGTGCAAGACGAACTCCGGTCGCTGCCCGGGCGATCCCGGCGGCGTCGGCGGAACCGACGGCGCGACCGGCGGCAGCGGCGGCGTCCCGGTCTCGGGCGGCGTGGGCGGCAGCGGAGCCAGAGGCACGGACGGGGCGCGCGGGAGCAACGGCGGCGGCGGAACCGCCGGAACCATCGTCGGCAGGGAGTGGGCGCCGCGCGCCGGCGAGAACGGCCGGAGCGGCCAGAACGGCGGCGGCGGCGGCGGCGGCGCCGGCGGCGGATCGAACCACTCCAGCGGCACCTGCAACGACTGGGGCGGGGGAGGGGGCTCCGGCGGAGGCGGAGGCTGCGGCGGCGGAGGCGGCGAAGGGGGCGGCGGAGGAGGCGCGTCCATCGGCATCCTGCTGCTGGGCGGCACGCTGGACGTCGAGTTCCTGAGGATCCAGGCAAGCGCCGGGGGCAACGGCGGCGCCGGACGCGACGGCGGCCGCGGCGGAGAGGGCGGCCTCGGCCGGGCGGGCGGCATGGGCTACGACGAGGGCCGAGCGGGCGGCGCGGGCGGTGACGGCGGGCGCGGCGGGGAAGGCGGCGCCGGAGGGGGAGGCGCGGGCGGCGACTCGTGGTGCGTCTACCGCCACGGCGGCGCCGCCTACAACTCCGACCCGGCGACGACTTGCAGACCGGGTGCGCCGGGCCTCGGCGGCTCCTCGTCCGGCAACGCAGGAGCCAACGGAACGCCGGGGACCGTGTTCTAGGGACGCACCACCGAGAACTTCCTCGCCAGCCGAACCGGGTGGTAGCTCATCTTCGCCTTGCGGATGCCGGGGTTCCCCATGTCTTCCTCGCGGTTGACGAACTCGAACCCGGCCATCGCCGCGGCGCAGAACCGGTTGTTGACGAACTGGTAGAGCCCGGGAACCCGCGGATCGGCCTTCTCGAAATGGACGACTCCGGTGGTCGGCGACAGCGGCTCGCCGACGGCGTACGCGCTTACCCGCCCGTCGACGCGGACGACGCCCCCGACCAATCCGAGATCGTCCCAGCACGCGAACGCCTCCCTGATGGCCGCGATCTCCCCGCACAGGTCCGGATCCTCGTCGCACGGCCGGTGGTACTCGCACCACTCCTCCGTAAACGCGAGGCACTCGGCGATGTTGCCGCTCGCCACAGGCTCGTACTCGCACGAATGCGACGCCAGGCACCGCCGGATCCAGTTGCGCTTCGCGTCGTACCGCTTGCCGGGTAGATCGATCAGGTCGCGCGTCCTGTAGACGTAGTCGGCCGCGGATCGCTCCTCGGTGATGCGGAGCCCCGACGACGCGAGGGCCATCGCCAGCGGTTCCGGCACGAAGCGCAGACGGAACGCTCCTCCTTCGGCGGCGCACAGGGTCTCCAGGACGGTTCGCGCGACTTCGGCCGGGCGCTCGGCCGACACCGGCGGCAGCGCGTACGGCGGCCCGCACTGCGGCCTCGCCACCAGGATCAGGGATCCGTCGAGGGTCGATACTTCGATCGGGGCGCTGCGTTTCCACATGCGCAGACACGCGAAAGTCAGGTCGGAGATCGCCGGCGGATCGGCGACGAGGGCGCCGGTGACCGCCTCGCGGTCTTCGAGGCGCAGCCCCCGGAACGCCGGGAACCGCGGAAACGTCCGTACCGATGCCGGCCCGCGATCGTCCACCATGCCTCACCCGTGCCGCCGGGAACGCCGGCTTCCAGCCGGCCCGGCCTCGAAGCCGGCGGATTCTGCGTTCCGCCCCCCCGATCGTCAACCGGCGGGGGGAACCCGACGCCCGAGAAGGGGCAGGTTCGTGTCTACTCCGATATTTCGGGGTGGACCGGGCCTCTTGAAATCGCCGTTGCGTTGTGATGAGATGCACACGATCTGGATCTGGAGGGCATCGAGATGAGCAACGACGACGTTCGTAGGGACAAGCGGACCCCCGTGATCATCAAGTTCCGTTTCCGCAGCGCGACCGTGGAGGAGTTCATCGAGCAGTACTCGAGGGACATCGGCCGCGGCGGGATCTTCGTCAAGCACAAGGAACCCCTGCCGGTCAGGACGCTCGTGAAGTTCGAGTTCAAGCTGAAGACCGACCAGCCCGTTATCCGCGGCGTCGGCCGCGTCGTGTGGGTGCGGGACCTGGCTCACGCAACGCAGGAGCGGCAGCCCGGGATGGGCATCAAGTTCATCAAGCTCGACGACGAGAGCCGTCAGCTCATCGAGCGCGTCGTGAGCGGCAAGGAAGGTGTCGACATCGGCGCCGGTCCGCCCGGCGGCGAGGACGTCGCCGCGGCCGACATGGGCGAGGACGGCATCACGGACGCCGAGGAGAAGGCGCTTGCGACGACCGAGGACGCCGGGCCGACGGCGGACGTGGGGTTCCCGCGCGAGCCTCCCAAGCCGTCCTTCCAGGCGGTGCTGCCGCCGCTCACGCCTCCGGCGCCGACGCCGCCCGCCGCGGAACCGACGGAGACTCCGGCGGAGGCCGAGAAGCCGACGCCTCCGGCCGAAGGAGCGGCCGAGGCCGCCGTCCCCGCCGAGGAGCCCGAGAAGCCGAAGGAGATCGAGAAGCCGGAGGAGATCGAGAAGCCGAAGGAGCCCGAGAAGCCGAAGGAGCCCGAGAAGCCGAAGGAGATCGAGAAGCCGAAGGAGCCCGAGAAGCCGAAGGAGCCCGAGAAGCCGGAGGAGATCGAGAAGCCGAAGGAGCCCGAGAAGCCGAAGGAGCCCGAGAAGCCGAAGGAGCCCGAGAAGCCGAAGGATGAACGTCCCGCCGAGGTCGAGGAGCGCGGCAGTCCGGTCGTTACCTGGTTCTTTGTCCTCGTCCTCGTCGTCGTCGCAGGCTACATCCTGTGGAAGTACGTGGGTGAGAAGAAGGTGGAGCCCGGCGTCGAGCAGCAGCAGCGGGCCCAGGTGGAACCGCCCCCGCCGCCCCCGCCGCCCCCGCCGCCGCCACCACCGCCGATAGCCGACGTGGCGGTTGCACCGGTCGAGCCCTCCGACGTTGGACAGGCCCCGGAACCGGTTCCTCCGGCGCCGAGCAAGACGCTCGTCGAGATCCGAATCGCTTTCGTCGCCGGGCCGGCGGCGCTGGCGGATGCGATCGCGGGCGGGACGCTCCCCCCGGAAGACAGGGAGGCGATCCGCTCCTGGGCGAGACCGCTGGTTCAGCGGGCACGGACATCGATCGACATCCTGATCGACGGCGAAACGGTTGCGATGTCCGTCGTCCCGGGCCAAGCCCGCGGCGAGATGATCATCTCCGGCAGCAGAGTCGTGTTGGACGACGCCTTCCCGCTGGATCTGGTCGTGCCGATCGACGCGGCCCGCAGCCTTGTCCGCTCCGGGCTCCAGCGAGACGTGGACATGATTGCGGGCCCGGCGGAACCGGCCGCCGGCGGTGTCCCGACAAGGACGCTCGCGATCCGAGTGGATCAGCTCGCGTTCGAGAAGGCCGCCGCACCGCCACCGCCGCCGCCGCCACCACCGCCACCACCACCACCACCGCCGCCGCCGCCGCCGCCGCCGCCGCCGCCGCCACCACCACCACCTCCTCCTCCTCCGCCCCCGGTTGACGCGGGCGTGGCTCCTCCTCCGCCCGCCGACGCCGGTGCGCCCAGCGAACGGGACGTCGCCCGTCCGCCGCGCGATGTCGCTCGGCCACCGAGAGAGAGGCCGGTTGAGCCGCCGGATCGTCCGCGGCCGCCGCCG
>CAMTWF010000352.1:0-12827 GCA_947085355.1 uncultured delta proteobacterium | reverse complement strand
TTCGCATTTCGTGCCTTCCTGGGGCACATTTTACGTCTGCGATATGCAGTCGTCAGGCCGAATGTTGCTTCCTGACCTCCATTCGTGCCCTGCAAGGGCACGTCCTGCATCCCAAGTATAATAGTCCGACTCGGCATAGACACCTCAACATATGTGATCACCGGGGGCGCGTTGCATGAACCCCCCTTCGGGGCCGCTGCGTGGCGCCCCTACACCCAAAGAAGAACGGTTGGCGCAAGGTTCCGGCAGCGGGTCATGTGGGATACCCTCGTCGTTTTCCCGCAGATCTGCGGCCGGGCGGTCCCCCCCGGTGAACGGATACGAGCCGTGAACGTCGAGTTCGTCGCGCCGGAACTGAGGAAGCTGGACCGCGTGCACGCCGGCGCGCTGGTGATCCACCTGTTCGAAGGAGACGCGCCGCTGCGCGGCCTGCCGGCGCTCGTGGACTGGCGCCTCTGCGGCTCGCTGTCGAGGCTGATCCTCGCCGGCCGCCTGACCGGCCGGAGCGGCGAGGCGATGCTCGTGCCCAGCTCCGGCAGGCTCCCGTTCGAACGCCTGTTCCTCCTGGGCCTGGGGCCGCGCAGGACGCTGGAACGCACCGAAGTCGGCGCCGAGATCCGCCGGGCGTTCGACGTCCTCGGCCGCATGCGGACCCACTCGGCCGCCGCCGCCTTGCCGGGGCGCCCGCAGGAGGCATCCGACCCCTCCACGGCGATCGACATGCTGCTCCAGGTCGCCTCCGAGCCGAACGAGATCGACGAGCTGATCCTCGTGGAGGAGCCGCGCGCGCAGAAGATCATGCACGCATATCTGGACGTGGGGCACAGAAGGATCTGAACGCCCAGGCAAGTACAACCGGTAGCTTCGGTAGCTTGTGGACGTTCAAATTGACGGCGCCACCGGCGCGCGAGATGCGCGGCGGCCATGTCCGTCGGCCTTGCGGCCATGTCCGTCGGCTGTGCAGCGATGTCCGCCGGCTCTGCGGCGATGTCCGTCGGCTCTGCGGCGATGTCCGTCGGCTCTGCGGCGATGTCCGTCGGCCTTGCGGCGATGTCCGTCGGCCTTGCGGCGATGTCCGTCGGCCTTGCGGCCATGTCCGTCGGGCTTGCGGCCATGTCCGTCGGGCTTGCGGCCATGTCCGTCGGGCTTGCGGCGATGTCCGTCGGGCTTGCGGCGATGTCCGTCGGGCTTGCGGCCATGTCCGTCGGGCTTGCGGCCATGTCCGTCGGGCTTGCGGCGATGTCCGTCGGGCTTGCGGCGATGTCCGTCGGCCCTGCAGCCATGTCCGTGGGCCTTGCAGACATGTACGTTTATCCGGCGTATCTACTAGGTTTTCCGGCGTGTCCCTTACGGCAGCCCGATCCCCGCAAGGGCGAGGCCGCACTCCGTGCAACGGCCTCCGGAGAGCTTGCGCACGGCGGCCGAGAAGCCGGCGCGCTCGATCAGCAGCGCGCCGCAGCCGGTACACGTCGTCGACTGCCCCTCCTCGGTCCGGAGGTTGCCGACGTAGACGTGCAGCAGCCCCTCCGCAAGGCCGATCTCCCGGGCCCGCAGCAGCGTCGAGGCCGGCGTCGGCGGGACGTCCTGCGCGCGGAAGTCCGGGTGGAACCTCGACAGGTGCCACGGCAGGTCACGTCGCAGCGACGCCAGATAGCGGGCGATCTCCCGGATCTCACGCTCGGAATCGTTGCGGCCGGGGATCACCAGCGTCGTGACCTCGACCCAGATCCCGCGCTCGACCATCCGCTCGATGCCGCGCAGCACCGCCGCCAGCGAGCCCTTGCAGTACGAGCGGTAGAACTCCTCGGAGAAGCTCTTGAGGTCCACGTTGGCGCCGTCCAGGAACGAGGCCGCGGCGTCGTCCACGACGGCCGGCATCATCATGCCGTTCGTGACGAAGCAGTTGGCCAGGCCCTCGGCGCGCGCCAGGACGCCGGCGTCCCGGCAGTACTCGTAGAAGACCGTCGGTTCCGTATACGTGTACGAGATCGACGCGCACCCCGCCGCCGCCGCGCGCTCGACGATGCGCTCGGGCGGCACGTACTCCCCCTCCGGCATCCCGTCGGCGTCGTGGGCGCGGTCCTGGGAGATGGAGAAGTTCTGGCAGAAGTCGCACCGCAGGTTGCAGCCGCGCGTCGCCACGGAGAACGACCGGCTCCCGGGCTGGAAATGGAACAGGGGCTTCTTCTCGATCGGGTCCACGTTGGCCGCGACGAGTCGCCCATAGCCGACGGCGTGCAGCTTCCCGCCGGCGGCGCGCCTGGCGCCGCACAGGCCGTACCGGCCGTCGCGCAGGGTGCAGAGCTGGGCGCACAGCTCGCATGCGACCAGGCCGTCCTCGGTGGGTCGCCAGAACATCGCTTCGCGCGGATGCAAGACGGTCCTCCGTC
This sequence comes from uncultured delta proteobacterium, assembly GCA_947085355.1. Taxonomy (GTDB): domain Bacteria; phylum Myxococcota_A; class Polyangia; order DRWM01; family JAAZOP01; genus CAMTWF01. The sequence continues at coordinate 10,437 of CAMTWF010000352.1, read as the reverse complement.
GGGCTACAGGCGGACGACCAGTTCGATCCGCACGCCGTCGAACGGCGGGAACTCCCGGCAGACGCCGGAGACGCACTTGCGGCCGCCGCGCTGGCTGCCGACCCGGGCGCGCACCGAGAGCCAATCAAGCTGCGTCCAGTGCAGGCCGCCCGATGCGAAGTAGTTGTCCACGCCAGGGGCCCGGTTCTGCGTGTCGTACTCGAACATGGCGTACGCGCCGCCGATGCCGGCCCAGTCGACGCCCAGCGACGTCGTTCCGCGGTCGAACTCCGCGGGGACGCCGAGGTCCCATTGCGTGAAGTGTTCGTGCAGCACTCCGAGCGACAGGGACAGGGGGCCCATGAGGCGGACCGTCGATTCGAGCTTGGCGTAGCCGATGACGCGGTAGTCGTCGTGGTCGGCCACGTCGGGGATGCTCTGCCACGTGTGCCGGTAGCCGCCGGAGAGGCGTACGACCGACCGCCGGTCGTCCCAGTAGAACTCGACTCCGCCGTAGCCGTGCACGGCGTCCATGTCGTTCTCCGATTCGAGTCCGTCCGCGGCGGCCACGGCGGCGAAGACGCCGACATCGTCCGCGACCTGCCAGTCCGCCCGCAGATGGCCGCCCTGGACGCTCGTGGGGCTTTCGAGGAGCTGATCGGCGCTGTCGGCGAAGGGCAGGTGGTTCAGCTCCCACCTCGTGCGCGTCGCGTCCTGGCCCGTGGAACTCAGGACGAAGTCGTCGTAGCGCTTGTATTCGGCCCGCAGCCGCACCGGGCCGAGCCCGGCGGAGACGTCGGCGTATGCCGCGAAGCCGTGCGAGTCGGGGGCGGCCACGAACGTGCGGCGCAAGGCGTTCGCCTCCGCATGGACGGAGATGCCGAACGGCAGGTCGAAGAACTCGATCCCGCCGCCGCAGGCCAGCGCGCCGCGCTCGACCTCCTCGGCGCGGCCGTCCACGTGCACGCAGTGGACGGCGGCCCGGTTGCCGCCCCACAGATCGACGGAGACCCGTCCGCCGGAGACCAGGTCGAGCGGGTCCTCGGCGATCAGGTTGAATCGCTCGTTGACGTTGGCGACATTGACCAGGCCGGCGAGCGCGGTGACGTCCACGCGGTCGGCGAGCCGGCCGTCGATCCGCGCTCCCCGCAGGGCGTTGTCGACGCCGAGTTCGTCGATCTTCCTGAGCGACAGCGCGATGCCGCGCCCGAACTGCGCGGGGAAGTCGCCGGCCCGCAGGCGCCAGTCCCGCGCGACATCCACGAGGGCCCATGCCCGTTCGAGGCGGTAGTCCCCGACGTGCGGGTAGGATCCGTCGGCCTCCGGCAGGCGGCCGTGACGGGCGTACCACGAAGCCTGCCTGCGCGCGCGGTCGGCCTCCTCCCCTTCCCCCAGCCAGCCGGGCATGAACCACCGGAAGGTGGTGGTGTCCACCCGCAAGCCGGCATCGAGGCCCGGACTGCTCATGCCGATGTTGAGCCGGCTCTTGACGTCCCAGTAGTAGTCGTCGGCCTGCTGGGATTCCCCGAGGCCGTTGCCGTTGTCCCAGAGCCACTCGGAGATGAGCGTCTCCGTGATCGAGTACTGGACGTTCGCGTCGGGGGGCTGGTGGTGCGCCGCGTGCGCCGTCGTGGCGCACGCCGCCAGGCACGCGGCGGCGAGGGCGGCGTGTCTCACGGGGGCCCGTCGTTCCGGGGCGTCGTTGTGGCCCGGGATTCGAGGTCGGCCAGAAGGCTCCGGATCCTGGCCTCGATCTCCGGGGAGTCCCCGGGGGTGAACCCCTCGTGCGACCACGCGCGGCGGCCGCGGCCGTCGAGGATGACGGTGAACGGCGTTGCCGCCCGGGGGTTGTACAGACCCGCGATCGCGCTGTCCTCGTCGAGCACGACGGGGAAGGTGAACCCGAGGCGATCGCGCACGGTGCGGACGTTGCCGACCGTCACGGCATCGTCCATCGACACGGCCACGACCAGCAGGCCCCGGTCCGACAACTCCTCGTACAGATCCTGGAGGTGCGCCAACTCCGTCTTGCAGCTCGCGCAGACCGACGTCCAGAATGCCAGCACGACGACGTTGCGGCCCAGGTGATCGCCCAGGCGGAACGCAACACCGTCCACGGTGCGGGCGGTGAAGCCGGGAGCGGGGCCGAGCGCCGCGCCGTGCGCGGCCCCGCACGCCGGCGGGGCCGCCAGGGCCGCCAGCACGGCCGGCAGGCACGCACGGTTCATGGGTCGTTCCGGTCGGCGATCGCCGCCAGGTGGTACCGGACCCTGGCGACCATCGACGCCTCGTCCCATCCGGTCTCCATCCGCGCGATCGTCATGTCGGTCAGGTCGACGAGCATGTTGAGCGGCGTGGCGGCCTTGTCGAAGTAGCGGCCCAGGACGAACGGCTGGTCCGCCGCGCCGGGGAACGGCCAACGGTAGCGGCGCGCGTAGGAGGCCGCATAGGTGACCGTGGCCGGGTTGTAGGCCACGTCCTCGAAGACGGCGCCGAGGATCTGGAGGCCCTGGGGGTTGTACTCGTTCCAGATGCGCGGCAACGCCGCGGCCTCGATGGCGCACACCGAACACCACCCGGATGCGGCGAAGACCCACAGCAGTTTGACGGACGTGTCCGCGTAGAACGACGACAGAGCCAGCGTAGCGCCGTCAATGCCGAGGAACCGCAGGTTCTCCAGTCGGTCGCCGACCGCGATCCCGTACGGCCCCGGCGGGTAGTCGGTCGGGCCGATCGGCTGGTCCGGCCGGGACCCGTCGTCCGCCTCCTCCAGCGCTTCTTCCGGGACGTCCTCCCCGACATCCAGGACGTCATCGCCCGCCACGTCGGGTTCAACGGTGGCATCATCGCCGCACGACGCGAGAGCGGCGAGCAGCACCAGCCACGGCGCCGAACAGCCCCCCGGGTGGATCGACCAGACCGGCCTTGGAAGCATCATCACCGGCAAAACCTCCAGGACGCCCAGATCCCTGGCGCGTCGATGCGAAACGGCATACAGTCTGCACCCGTTTCGCGGCCGTGGCAACAGGGGCCGCGGGATTCGCTGGAGGTGACGGTCGTGATGATGCGATTCGGTCGTAGGAGCGCATGGACGGCGGCGATCGCGGTCGTCGTGGCCGCCGCGTGCGAATCGAGCGGCGGCGATCCCGGGTCGGATGCCGGCGATGGCGGCTCTGAAGAGGCGCCACCGGTTCTAGTCGGCTTCGGCGAGCCGTGCGGCGGCGATTCCGAGTGCGTCTCGGGGGCGTGCTACGAGGGGGCGTGCACCCGTCCGTGCGGGATGCTGGCCGACTGCCCCGAGCCGGGGTACACGTGCGGCGCCGCGGACGAGGGGCGGGTCCTGTGCGTGACGACCCGGTATCGGACCGGATCCGGCACGGCCGGCGAGCAGTGCGTGACGGCGATCTGCGACGAGGCGGGCGGATTCCGCTGCATCAGCCGAGGCGACTCCGATCCGTACGCGTACTGCACCGGTTCGTGCGCCGACGACCGCGACTGCCCGGCCGGCATGGTCTGTCGCGATTCCGCCGAAGGGCGCCTGTGCCGCCCGCGCGGCTACTGCGAGCCGTGCATGTTCGACGACCAGTGCGGATGGGGAAACGACGACTGCCTCAGGGACGATGCGGGCGAAGGGTTCTGCTCGGTGCAGTGCGATCCCGAGCGTCCCACGACCTGCCCGCAGGACTCGGAGTGCATCGAGGCCGCCCCCGGCAGGTTCCAGTGCAGGCCGGCCTTCGGTCGCTGCGTGGGCGACGGCGACTACTGCCACCCGTGTCGCGACGAAGCCGACTGCGCCGCCGACTCGGACTGCATCACGGACGCCTACACGAAATTCTCCTTCTGCGGACAGCCGTGCGCCGTCCAGGAGGACTGCCCCGTCGAGCACTACTGCCATACCGGCCTCGGCCAGTGCCGCCCCCGGAAGGGGTCCTGCGAGACGCCGTCCGGCGGGAGGCGGACGTGCCAGGCGTGCTCGGACTTCACCGACTGCTACAGCGGCTGGTGCATCGACTTCGTCGAGCCTCGCGACGGCAGTCCGGAGACGTGCGGCGACTCCTGCAACCCCGGGGACGCCCAGCCGTGCGGGCCGTGGGGGCAGTGCTACCGCCTCACCGACGAGACGGGAGCCACCGTCGGGCATGCTTGCTTCCCGCCGGCGACCATGCCGTGTTGGCAGTACAGGCTATGCGTCCAGGACTGCCCGGACGGGCCCTCCGGCTGTCCGCACACCTACTGCCGCGCTTGACGATCCACAATGGAATACGCCGCCACCGCCGCGCGTCGCATACCGTTCGGGGAGGGTTGCCCGGCCCGTACGGGTCGAGTAGGTTCGCCCGTATCGTTCGGTTCCTGATGCCCCATCGGGGCCCAAGAAGGAGGATCGCATGAAGTCGAAGGTCAGGATCGTCGTCGTCGCCGCGCTGTTGCTCGCCGCCGCCCTGCTGGGCGGGTGCGTCGTCCGGGCGCACACCGCACCTCCACCGCGTGCGGTGGTCTACGCCCAACCCGCTCCGGCGCCCCAGCCGGTCTACGTGCAGCCCGCTCCGGCGCCCCAGCCGGTCTACGTGCAGCCGGCGCCTCCGCCGCCGCCCGCTCCGCCTCCGCCGCGCGTATTCTAGGAAATTCCGCCGCCGTCCCTCGTCCCTCCGCCGGGACCGAATCCTTGACGCCGTAAGGCGCGCCGTCGTACATCCCGCCGATGCGTTCGACGGACGGCGCCCCCAGCGTGAGATCGACCGGCCTGCTCGCGCTCGTGCCGGTCGCGCTCGGCGCGCTTCTGGTCCGGTCCGCCGCCGCCCAGCCGTCGCCGTTCGGCCTTCCGGTGGCCGAGATCCGCGTCGAGGGGAACCGGCGGGTTTCCGACGACGACGCGATGGCGAGGATCCACGGGGACAGGAACCGGGCCGACGTCACGGTGCTCCGGGCGGGCCAGACGTTGACGCGCGAGAAGATCCGCGGCGTCGTCCGGACCCTGTTCGAGACCGGCTACTTCGAGGACATCCGCGTGGACGCCGACCTCACGGAGGACGAGACCGCGGTCGTGGTGACGTTCGCGGTGCTTGAGCGTCGCGAGGTCGAGGAGGTTCTGGTCGAGGGGGAGGACGAGATCGACGAGGAGAAGATCGTGGAAAAGATCGCCCTGCGGGAGCGGTCGATCTTCTCCGAGCAGGCGGCGCGGGCAGACGTGGAGAAGATCCGGGAGCTGTACGCGGCCGAGGGGTTCTTCCTCGCGGACGTGACGTACGAGACCGAGCCGCGGCCGGACGACCGGGTGCGCGTGACGTACCGGATCGCCGAGAACGAGCAGGTCTCGGTGCGGGAGATCGTCTTCACCGGGAACGAGGGGCTCTCCGACGGCGACTTGCTGGATGTCATGGCGACGTCCCCCAGGACGATGTGGAGCGCCATCACCGACAGCGGCCGGTTCAAGCAGTCGGATTTCGAGCGCGATCTGGTGGCGCTGAAGGCGCACTACCTCGACCACGGCCACCTCGACGTGCAGGTCGGGCCGCCGGTCGTGTCGCTGTCGGCGGACCGCCGGTGGATCTCGATCGTCATCCCGGTCGTGGAGGGTCCGGTCTACACGCTTCGCCGGGTGGCCGTGCGCGAGATCGGCCGCGGCGGGGACGAGGTCGAGCCGCTCGGCGGGCGCGCGGCGGTCCGCGATCTGGTCGGCCTCGCCGCGGGCGACATGTTCCGGCGCGAGGCGGTCGGCACGGACATGATGACGGTATCGCGGTACTACAAGGATCGGGGATACGCGAACGTCAACGTACAGCCCGACGTGCGCCAGATCCCGGGGACGACCGAGGCCGACCTGGTCTTCGAGATCGAGCGTGGGGCGCTTGTGTACGTCGAGCGGCTGGAGATCCGGGGCAACGAGAAGACCCGCGACGAGGTGATCCGGCGGGAGATCCGGATCGCCGAGGGGGATCTGTACAACGAGACGCTGATCGAGGTGTCGAAGCGGCGGATCGAGCAGCTCGGGTATTTCGAGACGCCGATCGCCATGTCGACGAGGTCGGGGTCGGACGAGCGGCACGTGATCGTGTCGTTCCAGGTGAAGGAGAAGCCGACCGGAACGTTCCAGGTCGGCGTCGGCCTGTCGTCGATCGAGAACTTCATCGCCACCGCGCAGATCTCGCAGGAGAACTTCCTCGGCCGCGGCCAGTCGCTGGCCCTGGCCGCGCAACTCTCCAGCATCCGCCAGCTCTTCCAGCTCCAACTTACCGACCCGTACTTCCTGGGCTCGCAGTGGCTGCTCGGGTTCAGCGTCTTCGACTCGGTGCGCGCCTACACGAACTACGTGCGCGAATCGACCGGCGGCAGCATCAGGCTCGGGTACCCGATCACGCACGAGCTGCGGATCTCGGGGTCGTACGCGCTCGAACACGTCGACATCTCCACCCGCGGCGGCCGCACGCTGCTCGGCGGCGCCGCCGGCGGGGCGTTGCGGGATCTCCCGCTGGCCAACCTCTTCGACGACGGGTGGACGTCGAGCGTCAGCGGGTCCCTCTCCTACGACACGCGCAACAATCGCATCTTCCCGACCGACGGCCAGATCACCGGCATCTCGGTCCAGTGGGCCGACGACCTCCTCCTGTCCGACGTCTCCTTCAGCCGCTACAGCTTCTACACCCGCTGGTACTTCCCCCTCGGCCTCGGCTTCGTCTTCAAGACCAACTCCCAGGTGGGGTTGATCCTCTCGCCCGATCCGGAGGGCGTGCCGATCTACGAGCGATACACGCCGGGCGGGATCATGGACGTGCGCGGCTTCGAACGGTTCTCGCTCGGCCCGCGCCTCCAGCTTCCGCGGCGCCTGGATCCCAACGCGGACCTGATACCCGGCGGCGTTCCGGTCGGCGGCAACCTCGAGGTCGTGCTGAACTTCGAGATGGAGTACCCGATCGTCGATCGGCTCGGCCTGCGCGGCGTCGTGTTCGTCGACGCGGGGAACGCCTTCAACCTGGAGGATTCGATATGCGCGGCCGGCTCGGCCGGCGCATCTTCGGCCTACCACGACCCGTGCAACGTGAACCCCCTCTACCTGCGCGCATCGGCCGGCTTCGGCTTCCGCTGGATATCGCCGCTCGGCCCGTTGCGCTTCGAATGGGGCTTCCCGTTGTGGCGCCTGCCCGGCGAGGATACCTATCAGTTCGAGTTCATGGTCGGGAACCTGTTCTGAAGCCGGACCGGGGCTGCGCCGTCGAAGGCGGGTCCGGGCACGTGGCTTGACCGGCCGGAACGCCCGGGTGTAGGTAGGGCGGGTTGCGGTCGGGGGAGAAGGAGGGTCCGCGGATGGCCAGAAGGACGGTTCGGATCGCGGTCGTGGCGCTGGTCGGCGGCGCGATCGCGCCGTCGATCTACGCCGACGCCAAGTTCGCCTTCGTCGACCTGCAGCGGGCGCTCACGGAAACCGAGGACGGCAGGCGCGCCAAGACCGAACTCAAGGCCCTCTTCGACCAGCGCCAGGGCGACCTCGACCAGCGGGCCAAGGAGTTCCGGTCCAAGCTGGAAGAACTGGACAAGCAGAAGGAGGTCCTCACCCCCGATGCGTACCAGACCCGCAACGCCGAGCTGCAGAAGGCACTCATCGAACTGCAGAACACCTACGCCCGCTACCAGCGCGAACTGGCCGGCAAGGAACTGGAACTGACGAAGCAGATATTCGAGAGGATGGAGAAGATCCTCCGCCGCATCGGCCTGTCGGACGGCTACGAGATGATCTTCGACAAGACCGAGGCCGGCCTCGTGTGGGCCCCCGAACACCTCGACCTCACCGACCGGCTGATCCAGATGTACAACGCCGAAACGAAGTCCGGCGGGGGAACGAAGGCGCCGCCGACAGGTTCCAAGGCGAAGAAATCGTCGCCGTAGCCCGACACGACCGCGACCACGACAGGGAAGGAGAGGCGTTGACGGATGCCGCGATGGATCCGGCGCGTCGGGGCGGCGCCCCTCCTGTCCGACCTCGTGGGCGCGATCGGTGGACGGCTCGACGGCTGCGGCGGCGACTTGCCGATCTCCGACGTCGGCCCGATCGACGCCGGCGGCTCCGTCGCCCTGGCCGCAGCCTGGGACCCGCGATCGGCGCGGGCGGCGGCGACCTCCCGAGCGCGCGTGCTGCTGACGAACGAGACGCTCGGCGCCCGCCTCGCCGGTCGTCCATTGTGGATCCACCCGAGGCCCCGGCGCGCGTTGCGCGGCGTGCTCGACAGACTCTACGAGCCGGCTCCGGTGACGGGGCCGTGGCGATCCGCGGCGGGCGGCGCGCTGATCCACGTGGAAGCCGCCGTCGACCCGGCCGCGGTACTCTCCCCGGGCGTCGTGATCGGGCCCGGAGCGGTGGTCGGCGCCCGCGTCGAGATCGGTCCCAACGCGACGATCCTCCACGACGTCCGCATCGGCGAAGGCGTCTCGATCGGGCCGTCGTGCGCCATCGGCGCGGACGGCTTCGGCATCGACGCCGCGCCGGGCGAAGTCGATCCCGAGCCGATCCAGCACGTCGGTTCGGTCGAGATCGGGCGCTACGCGAGCCTCGGGGCGCTCGTGGTCGTCGCCCGCGGGACGCTCGGGGCGACCCGCATCGGCGACCACGCGAGGATCGACGCGCACGTCCAGGTCGGGCACAACGTCCGGATCGGCGACGGCTGCATCGTCTGCGCGCAGGTCGGGATCGGCGGCTCCGCGTCGATCGGCGACGGCGCGTGGATCGGCGGACAAGCCGGCATCGCGGACCACTGCCGCATCGGCAACCACGCCAGGATCGCCGCCCAGAGCGGAGTTATCGGCGATGTGCCGCCGGGAGCGACCTACGGCGGCACGCCGGCGGTGGAGCACTCCGAATGGATGCGCGGCGCGGCGCGCGTGCACCGCGAACTCGGCCGGCGTGCGCGGCCCGGTGCAAAGGAGGACGGGTGATCGACGCCCCGACGAACCCGGAGACGGTGCTGCGGCATCGGCCGCCGGTGCTGCTCGTCGACCGCGTGGCGGCGGTGGAGCCCGGCCGGCGGCTGGAGGCCCGGTGGCGCGTGCCGGAGGACTGGTCGATCCTGGCGGGGCACTTCCCCGGCGAGCCGATCGTTCCCGGCGTGATGCTGGTGGAGGCGATCGCGCAGGCGTCGGCGCTGCTGGCCCACGCTACGGATCCGTTCGACCCGGCCACGGCGAGGATGTACCTCGCGGCGATCGAGCGCGCCCGCTTCCTGGAGCGCGTCGGTCCCGGCGACGTGCTCGACGTGCTGACGCGGCTGACCGGCCGCAAGGGGCCGCTGTGGCGGTTCGAGGGGGAAGTTCGGCGCGGCGGGGTCCTGGTGGCTGCGGCGGCGATCTCTGCGGCGCTCCGGCGATGATGCGCCGATGTTCCGCTGCACCGGGGGGCTGTTCGGCGCTTCGCGCCTCACCGCCCCCCGGACCCCCGCGGACCCTCGCGGCAAAGCCGCTCGGGTCCGCCGCTGCCGGCTCCTCCGCGACCCGTTGCGGCGGCATCCACCCGTCGGCCGTGATCGAGGGGGACGTGCGGCTTGCGCGGGGCGTGTCGGTGGGGCCCGGGGCCGTCCTGCGCGGCCCTCTGCGCGTCGGTCCCGGCACCGCGATCGACGCGCTTGCCGTGGTAGCGGGCCCCGCGGTGCTCGGCAAGGGCAACAGGATCTTCCCCGGGGCTGTCCTCGGCGGTCCTCCGCAGCATCGGGAGCACCTCGGCGAGCCGACGCGGCTCGTCGTGGGTGACGGCAACGTCTTCCGGGAGCACGTCACGGTGCACCGCGGGACTTGCAAGGGCGGCGGCGTCACCAGGATCGGCGACGGGAACATGCTGATGACGGGGGTGCACGTCGCCCACGACTGCGGCGTGGGGCGCGGCGTGGAATTGGCCAACGGCGTGACGCTCGGCGGCCACGCGATCGTCGGGGACGGAGCGGTCTTCGGGGGCTTGGCCGCAGTCGCGCCGTTCGTTCGCATCGGCGAGAGGGCCATGGTGGCGGGAGGGGCGATGGTGGATCGCGACGTGCCGCCGTTCTGCGTGGTGTGCGGCGATCGTGCCCGCGTGGCGGCGCTGAACCTTGTCGGCCTGCGTCGCGCCGGCGTTCCGGCCGCCGCGATCGGCGCCCTGCGCGAGGCGTTCCGGATCCTTTTCGTCGATCGGCTGCCGTGGGCCGAGGCGTTGGCGGCGTGCCGGCGGCTGCGCGGGCGCGATCCTCGCGTCGCCATTCTGCTCCGTTTCCTTCGGGCCTCCAAACTGGGCGTGCGAAGGTAGCGGCGGTGTGGCGAAAGCGTTCAGTCGAGCGTGACAGTCCATTCGGTTGCGGCGCCGGTCGCGAGCGATGGGCTGAGGAACCCCGTCACCGACCCGGCCAGCTTGTTGAGGCGGATCCGTCCCGCGCCGCCTCCGCCGCCGCCCGAATCGTCGCGGGAGTCCGAGCTGCCACCGGCGCCGCCGGCCGGGGCGCCGGCGCTGGA